>NZ_JAGXJZ010000004.1:0-362298 GCF_019091095.1 Achromobacter sp. GbtcB20
GCAATCAGCTTCGCTGGCGAGATCAACCTTGCCGGCCGCATCAACTTCATGCCGCCCGGCACGGCCAATGGCCCATCTGGCGGCACCGTGCTGGTCGCCAACAATCTGAACGGCCAGGGCGGTATCGTCCAGCTGCATGTGCAGTCGACGGAAACCGGGTTCACGGATCTCATTCGGCTCGGCGGCGGCGCCGTCGGAACGACGCATCTGGTTCTGCAAATGGGTGAATCCTCCGTTGGGGACGCGCTTACGGGCGACGGCGTGATGGTGGTCCAGGCAAATGGCCCGACCGACAACGCGTTCGTGCAACGGGAGGAAACGCCGGGCGCTAACCGCAGAGGGGCTTTTCTTTATCGGTTGCAACACGGATCAAGTGTCGTCAATGGCGTGCAGGCGTCTCCGCATAATTGGTATGTGCGCACCGAAGCGCGGCCCGAGGTTTCGCTGTATTCCCAACTGGGCAATCAGGCCGCGCGCCATGGCGAACTGACCGTCGGCACGCTGAACGAACGGATGGGATCCACCGAGAGCCTGGCCCGCAAGGTTTACCCCTTTGTGTGGGCGCGCGCCCTGGCCGACACTGGGCGCAATCGCGGCAATAGCACCGGACTGGCCGCGCAGGACATCGCGACGCGCTCCAGCCTGGCGGGCGTCCAGCTTGGAACCGACGTGTATGTGAATTTCCAAGGCTTGTCGCGCCGCAGTGCGGGGGTGTTTGCGTCTGCCAGCACCATGAAGACCGACGTGGACCATTATCTGAACGTCAGCAATGAAACCGTCGATGCGGGGCGTAGCAATCAGTCGGCATACAGCCTGGGTGGCTACTACACGCTGCTGGACGGAAAGGGCGGTTATCTGGATCTGGTCACGCAGGTCAGCCGCTACGACGTCAAGGCGAACTCGGCGGCCGGCGCAGGCCAGTTGAACACCACGGGTTGGGGCGGGTTGATCTCGGCGGAGGCTGGAAAATCGTTCGCCGTTGGCGACGAAGCCAGCAACCTCCGGCTGGAGCCCCAGGCGCAGGTGATCTATCAACGGATCAGGTTCTCGGACAGCCAGGACGTGGCAAGCGCGGTGGCGTTTCCCGGTGTGAACAGCTTGACCGGCCGGCTGGGCATGCGTCTGTCCAAGACATGGGACGACGATTCCGCCAAGGTCAGTACGGCGTGGGCGACGGTCAATCTGCTGACCACCGCCGGCCACTCGTCAAGCCGCTATGCCACCGCCACGCAGGGAGACCTCACCTTCAAGAACAAACTTGGCGGGCCGCGGGTGGGTCTGACGCTGGGGTACGACAGCCTGGTGGGCGGCAACACCTTCCTGAATGTGCAAGCCGGCACCGAGCAAGGCATCGGCAGCCGCAAGTCCAGCAGCTACAACCTTAACGCCGGGATCAAGATCATCTTCTAGCGATTGCAGATCATCCCGCCGGGCGCTCAGTTCACCACGTAGTTCTTGGCCTCGGCCTCGCCGGCCCATTTGCGCAGGGCCGAAATGAATTCCGGGCACACATTGCCGTCCACGCTGGTGTCGACGATGACGCTGTCTTTCATGCGCATCAGCACCTTGCATTCATAGACGCGCGTGCGGTTGGCATAGTGGCCCGTGGTGTTGGTCTGGAAGACCGGCGTGGGCGCCGCGTTTCTGTTGCCGGGGATCATGCCCACGACCTGTTGGCTGCTGCTGTCCACGACCCATTCCGTGTACGGAGCCGACTGGAAGTCGGACCATTCCAGCTCCATGGTGTTGCCGACCGCACGAACCCTGGAAGGCTCGCCCAGCGCCGCGATCGCGTCATCGATGGAGCGGCCTTCCATGTTCTTGGCCACGTTGACGCTGGGCGAGAACGAAAGCCCGGACTTGAACACCTGGCTGAGCGAGGGCAGGGTGGAACTTCCGCCCGTCGGCATCGGTGCGCAGCCGGCCAGCCCCAGCACGGCAACGAGGCCCGCAACCAGGAGAATCGATCCGCGGTTTCGGTTGGAATGCTGAGGCGACTTCATGTGTGTTGTCCAGGTTCCCGAGCCGACCTGCCTATATAGGCCGAAGGACGGACCGCTTGTTTCTATTCGTGACGGAGGGCGGGTAAAGCGACTCCGGTTGCGCAGGGCGACGGAGTAAACGCAACGCTGCGCCGCGTCGTGAAGTGCGACATTTTTACCGAAAAACGGGGCCGGAGTTCGTCAGGCGATGTGTTAATTTTGTTACCTAATATGCCGCAACGTCCATGCATACAGGGACGGAACCGGGGCCGGCTGCGCTAAGATCGTCCCCGCCCAATCCACTGGACTTTGTGACGATCATGCCCGCTCGCTTTCAATTCCTGATCCGTGCCGCATTTGCCGCCCTGGCCTTGGTGCAGGCATGGCCTCGCCCAACGCGCATGCCGAGAAGCTGTACGGCGGCATTGCCACCGACGGCAAGCATTCGCGGATTTACTGGGTGTTGCCCGAAACCGGGGGCAAGTCGGCAGAAGCTGCCGCGCTTGCCGAATGCCGCAAGGCGGGCGGCAAGGACTGCAAGGTGCTGAGCTGGTTTTCCGACAGCTGCATGGTGTACGCCCGCAATTCCGTCCAGGATCTGTTTCCGGGCAACAGCGTGTCGCCGGAGATGGCGGCCAAGAAGGCGATGCGCCGCTGCACGGCCGGCAGCCCCGATGGGAAGTGCCGGTTGATCACCATGCCGCTGTGCGTGGGCCCGGGTTACAGCGCCGCCGACATGCGGGCGCCCCTGCGGGCCTCGAAGGCGGAGCTGGAAAGTCTGTCCGCGAAGTTGAACCAACGAGAATACTGGGGCGCCATCGCCGAAAACGACACCGGCGGACTGGTGTACTCGGATGGCTATCCCAATGAAAAGGACGCCCTGTCCAAACTGCTGGACTGGGAAGACTGCAAGGACTGCCGCAAGGTGCTGACGTACACGGACAGCTGCGTGGGCATGGCCTGGGCCAAGGGGGCCAAGGGCCGCGGCACCAGCTTCACGGCGCTCAACCCCGACCCGAAGGCCGCCCGCGACGAGTCGCGCGCGACGTGCACGGCCAAGACCGGCAGCCCGGCCTGCGTCGCCATGGTGCGTTGCTCGGGCCGCGCGTATATCGATGGCTATGCCGGCCTGGACGAAAAGCCGAACTAGGCGCCGTGGCCAAGGCTGCTCGCGGCCAGGCAGCCCGAAGCGACAGGCGAAAAAAAAGGAAGGCGGCGCCTTCCTTTTTTTGTGTTCACCGGACGATCAGCCCTTGATGAACGCCAGGAGGTCGGCGTTGATCACATCCGCGTGGGTCGTCAGCATGCCGTGCGGAAAGCCGGGATAGACCTTCAGCGTGCCATTCTTGAGCAGCTTGACCGCCAAGCGCGACGAGTCGTCGATGGGCACGATCTGGTCGTCGTCGCCATGCAGTACCAGCGTGGGCACCGTGATGGCCTTCAGGTCTTCGGTCTGGTCGGTCTCGGAGAAGGCCTTGATGCCTTCGTAATGCGCCTTGGCGCCGCCGTTCATGCCTTGGCGCCACCAGTTGTTGATCACGCCCTGCGAGACCTTGGCGCCTTCCCGGTTGAAGCCATAGAACGGGCCGGCGGCCACGTCCAGGAAGAACTGCGCGCGGTTGTCGGCCAGGGCCTTGCGGAAGCCGTCGAACACTTCGATGGGCGTGCCGCCGGGATTGGACTCGGTCTTGACCATGAGCGGGGGGACGGCGCTGACCAGCACGGCCTTGGCGACGCGGCCCTGCGGCTCGCCGTGGCGGGCGACGTAGCGGGCGACTTCGCCGCCGCCGGTGGAGTGCCCGATGTGCACGGCGTTGCGCAGGTCCAGATGCTGGGCGACGGCGGCAGCGTCGGCCGCGTAGTGATCCATGTCGTGGCCATCGCTGACCTGGGCCGAGCGGCCGTGGCCGCGGCGGTCGTGCGCAATGACGCGAAAGCCCTGGGCGAGGAAGAACAGCATCTGGGCGTCCCAATCATCGCCGGACAGCGGCCAGCCATGGTGGAACATGATGGGCTGGGCCGTCTTGGGGCCCCAATCCTTGAAGAAGATTTCAACGCCGTCGGGGGTGGTGATCGTGCTCATGTCGGGTTCTCCGGGGTTAGTTGGACCGCAGGGATAGACTAGGGCCTTATGCGCTGCCGGGAAATCCTACGCTGGGCTTGGCGCGTCATACGAAGGTATAAGCGGGGTTTGGCGCCGGATGTGTCCAAACCGCCACCACCGCCTATCGGGCTGGTTGGCAGCCTTGCAATGCGTGCGCGACGCACCGCGCCATCGCTTCGCCATCAACGGGCTTGTCCAGGTAGGCACACGCGCCCAGCGCGAGCAGCCGCTGCTTGGCCGCCTCGGTGGGAAAGGCGGTCATGAAGATCAACGGGAACCGGCGCCCGGCCGCGATGAGCTCGGCCTGGAGCTGATCGCCCGTCATGGGCGACATCTGGACATCGGTGATCATGCAATCCGGCTCTTGGGCATGCGCGTCGTTCAGGAATTCGGGGCCCGACCCGTAGGCCCGAACCTCGTAACCGAGCGAGCGCAGCAGGCTGGAGAGCGCGATCCTGACCCCATCGTCGTCGTCGACAACCGCGATAGTGGGAATGTGGTTCATATCAGAAAATCCTTCGGGCCGGTCGGGTCACGATACGCATCCGATGTCCGGCATGTTCCGTTATGAACCTTTGCGCCTGCCGCGGAAATCATACAGAGGTTTGTCCCAAGCGCGGGTCAGGGCGCGGAAATGCCCAGCGCCTCGGCGTGGCGGACCAGGTCGGCCAGCGACCGGACCCCCATTTTGCGCATGACGCGGCCACGGTGAATCTTGACCGTGATCTCACTCAGGCCGATCAGGCCCGCCACCTGTTTGTTCATCAGCCCGGACACCACATGCGCCATCACCTCGCGCTCGCGCGGGGTCAGCGTCTCGTAGCGGGCGCGCAGGCCGTCCATGGCCGCATCGCGCGAACGGCGCTGCGTGTCGCGTTCGATGGCGGCGGAGACGGCGTCCAGCATGTCCTGTTCGCGAAAGGGCTTGGACAGAAAGTCCACCGCGCCCGCCTTCATGGCGCGCACGGTCATGGGGATGTCGCCGTGCCCGGTGATGAACACGATGGGCAGATCGATACCTTGGCGCACCAGCTGATCCTGGAAATCCAGGCCGCTGATGCCGGGCAGGCGCACGTCCAGGACGATGCAGCCGGGCGCGTCGGGAATCTGGGTCTGCAGCAGTTCGGCGGGCGAGGCGCACAGGGTGGTGCGCAGGCCGATCGAGCGGAACAGGCTGTCGAGCGAGGCGCGGACGCTGGCCTCGTCGTCGACGACGATGACTTGCGACTGCGGGGCGGCGCTTGCGGCGCCGCTGGCGGTGCGGGTGTTCATGCGGAAGGTTCCCCCTGGGTGGCGGCGAGTGTCAGCGTGAATGCGGCACCCGCGCCGGGCGTGTTGTCGACGGTAAGGCTGCCGCCATGGGCCTGCGCCGTGGTGCGGCAGATCGGCAGGCCCATGCCCATGCCTTGCGGTTTGGTGGTGAAAAATGGATCGAACAGGCGCTCCAGGTCGGCGGGCGCGATGCCGGGGCCGGTGTCGCGCACCGTGACCGCGACGCGCCCGTCCTCGTGGCGGCGCGCGCCGACGGATAGCTGGCGGGCCTGAAACTGGCCGGCCATGGCCTGGCTGGCGTTGACCATCAGATTGACCAGCACCTGCTGAAGCTGGATCCGGTCGCCCAGGACGGGCGGCAGGCCCGGTTCGATGTCGACGTTCAGCGCCACGCGCTCGCGGCTGAGCTCGTGCGCGACCAGGCGCGTGGCTTCCTCGATGACGGCGCCGATGTCCAGCGCGGCCTGCTGCACCGGCGCCTTGCTGAGGAACGCGCGGATGCGCTTGACGATTTCGCTGGCGCGCCGGCCTTCGGAGATGATGCGCTCCATGGCCAGCTCGACCTCGTGCAAGTCGGGCTGCGGACGGCGCAGCCATCGCATGCCCGCGTCGCCGCTGGTGACCACCGCCATCAGCGGCTGGTTGACCTCGTGCGCGATCGATGCGGTGAGCTCGCCCAGGGTGGCAACGCGCGCGGCGTGCGCAAGTTCAGTCTGCGCCAACAGCAGCGCGTCCTGCGCCTGCCGGCGTTCCGTGATGTCCACCACGAAAACCAGCACGGCGCCGTTGACGTCGTCGGCGGGCGGAAACGTGATGGTGAACAGCACCGGCACGCGCGCGCCGTCCGCATGCACGACTTCGGTTTCGCCTTCGTGAAAGGCGTCGCCCTGGGCAAACGCCGTCAGCGACCGCGCGAACATGCGGTCGTCCTCGCAGAGAATGTCGTCGACCGAGTACGGTCCGGGCTCGCCGGCCGGGCGGCCCGCCATCGCCAGGAAGGCGGGATTCATGTCATCCACCTTGGTCAGCTTGCGGACCTGGCCGATGAATTCGGGATGGCGCGCCAGATGGGTGGTGAGGGCGGGGCCATCCATGAGGCCCAAGGCGGTCAGTTCGGCGCGCACGGCGCGCCAGTCTTCCTGGATGACGCCAATGCGGCTGGCGTCGAACATGCGGCGGTAGCGCCGTTCGCTGCTGACCAGCGCGGTGTAGGCGGCCTTGCGGTCGGTGGCGTCGCGGTGCGTTTCCATGACGCCCGTGATGCGCCCATGATGATCGCGCTGAAGGACCCAGCGGCTTTCCAGCACCAGCGTGGCGCCAGCCTGCGTCTTCTGTTCAAGCGTGCCGTCCCAGCTGCCGGTGGCAAGCAGTTCGGCCTCGACGGCTTCGCGCCGGTCCGGATAACGCGTCTGCAGCAGCGCATCGGCGACGCGGCCCAGGGCCATGCTGGCGGGCCAGCCGTAGGTGTCTTCGGCGGTGCGGTTCCAGAAGGTGATCACACCCTGGTGATCGCGCACGAAGATCATGTCGTGCGACAGGTTGAGCAGCCGCGCCTGCGAGGCAAGCCTGCGGGTGGCGCTTTGGTTCTGCAGCGCCAGCAGCGCGGTGATGCCGACGGCGGCCAGGCTGACCAGCGCACGGGCAGTGGGCGAGCCCACGTGGTTCAGGCCATGGGAATTCAGATAGGCCGCGATGGTGAGCAGGATGCCGCCCGTGCCCGCCACGATGATGTCCAGGCGCCGCGAGGTGCGCGCGGCAAGCAGCACGACCACCACATAAAGCACGGCCACGGCGCCGTCAAAGTCGGTGAAGGTATCCACCAGCGCAATGGCCAGCGCCAGCAGCAGGGCGGCGGCACGGAACAGGAACTGCATGCGGCGCATGCCCGTGGTCTGCGGCGCGCCGGGACGCACCGGTTGCGGCGGCTGGCCTGACGCGCTGCCGAGTGTCGACGTGAGCAAGATCCACCTCTGGGTAGGGGCGCGCGGGTCGGGCAGAAATCCAGGGGCGCGCAATGAGACCCGCACATTATCAGCCATGTTTGAAAGAAAACACCCGTATTTCCTGGGTAAACCTTCGTATGACTGGAGAAAACGATGAGCCGATTTTGCCGGCGCGTCGCCGTGGCTATTCTGGTTTCCATCGGGAATCGATACCCGATTCGTGAAGCCAACCCGGAGAATTCCATGAACGATCTTTCGCTTCAAACCCGCATCACCGCTCCCCTGCGCACGCCCACCGATCTGGGCGCCGAGGCCAGGGTCGACATCGCCGCCGCCCTGACGGGCCTGCTGGCAGACATGTTCGCGTTGTATCTGAAGACCAAGAACTTTCACTGGCATATGTCGGGCCCTCACTTTCGCGACTATCACCTGATGCTCGACGAGCAGGGCGACGAGATCTACGCCACGACGGACGTCATTGCCGAACGCGCCCGCAAGGTGGGCGGCACCACGCTGCGTTCGATCGGCCACATCCAGCGCCTGCAGCGTCTTGCCGACAACGACGCCGACTACGTGACCCCCGAGGACATGCTGGCTGAGCTGGCCGACGACAACCGCCGCCTGACGGGCTTTCTGCGCGCGACGCACGCCGTGTGCGAGGCCCACAATGACGTCGCATCGACCAGCCTGATCGAGAACTGGATCGACGAGGCCGAGCGCCGCACGTGGTTCTTGTACGAGTCGACGCGCGCTCAACGCTGATCCCCAGCCGGTCGGCTGCCGTCCAGACCCTTGCGCCGCGCGCGGCGCGTCCAGGAGACGTTTCCATGTCACACGACTACCCCGCGGCCGCCTTGCCAGCCGGCACGGCCGCCCCGTCCTTCGCCTTGCCGGCCACGCCGGACCAGACGGTTGCGCTGGAAGAACTGCGCGGCCGGCCGTTGATCCTGGCGTTCTATCCCGCGGACTGGAGCCCGGTCTGCGGCGACCAGATGGCGCTTTACAACCAGATCCTTCCCGAATTCCACAAGGCGGGCGCGCAGCTCGTCGGCATCTCGGTGGACGGCGTCTGGTGCCACGCTGCGTTCGCGGCCGATCGCAAGCTGCATTTCCCGCTGCTGGCCGATTTCGAACCGAAAGGCGAGGTTGCCCGGCGCTACGGGGTCTACCGCGAACCGGAGGGCATCGCCGAGCGCGCGCTCTTTGTGATCGATGCAGAAGGCGTCATCCGTTGGAGCTACGTGTCGCCGCTGGGCATCAACCCGGGCGCCGACGGGATCCTGGACGCGCTCGACAAACTGGCCCCCGCCTTGCAAGGAGTGCAATCATGAGCCGCTTGTTCATTCCCGTGAATGCGCAGGACCACATCCAGGGGCCGGAAAGCGCGCCCGTGACGCTGGTGGAGTATGGCGATTACGAATGCCCGTATTGCGGCGAAGCCTATCCGGTCTTGAAGGCCGTGCAGCGCGCGCTGGGGGACCAGATGCGCTTCGTGTTCCGCAATTTCCCGATTTCGGAATTGCATCCGGACGCCGTCGCGGCCGCTGAGTTTGCCGAGGCGGCCGCGCAGGCGGGCAAGTTCTGGCAGGCGCACGACCTGCTGTACGAGCGCCAGCATGCCCTGACGCAAAACGACCTGTTCGCCTACGGTGCGGAAATAGGCCTGTCGGCCCAGTTGCTTTACCGCGCCTTCGGCGGCGCGTTCGATTCCAAGATCGAGGTGGACTTCAGCGGCGGCGTGCGCAGCGGCGTGAACGGCACGCCGACCCTGTTCGTCAACGGCGTGCGGTATGACGGGGCAAGGGATGCCGACACGCTGGTCGCCGCGCTGACCGCGGCCGCGCGAGAGGCTGCGGTCCACGCGTGAATGAGGCAAGGCCCCGCATCCGGCGGTCTCGTTGCCCGCCCGGGGCTGCCCGCCCGGGGCTGCCCGCCCGGGGCTGCCCGCCCGGGGCTTAAGTCTGGCGTTTCCGTGCCGTTACATTTCTCAAGGAAACCCCGGCCAGGCGGGCGAACATGCCGCGCGGCCGCCAAGAGGAAGACACGCCATGACATCCGTTGCCTCCGTAGGCGCCGTGACCACGATCGGCCTGACGCCGCCTGCCACGGGCGTGACCCGTGCGGGCGATCCGCCCGAGGTCGCCGCGGCGCCCGCCTCCACGACGGTGACGCTGGGGCAGGGCTCGGCCCCCGCGCTGACCTACACGCCGCAGCCCGCTGCGACGGGCGTCGTCTGGGAGCACGAGGCGTCGGACAAGGTGTCCGCCGTCATGGCCGAAACACTCTCGGCCCGCACGCTGGCTGGCCGGCTTGAGGGCGTGGCCTCGGCGCTGCTGGAGCGTTTCACGACCGATGGCGGCAATTACTTGCAATCGGCGCGGATGCTGCCGGGCGCCGGACAGGTAGGCGCCCTGGGCGCCGTGCAGACCGGTTCGGCCGGTCAACCCGAAGACGCGTACACGCTGCGCATCACCACCGCCAGTGGCGTGAAGGTGGAGGTGGGCCTGCGCAACAGTGCGGACGGTCTGGAAGTGCAGATCGACGTGGCCGAGGGCGAGCTCTCGGAAACCGAGCGCAAGGCGATTGCGGGTCTGTCCAAGGCGTTCCAGGACGCGGTGGATGGCCTGGCCTCGGTGCCGCCGCGCATGGCGTGGTCCGGCCTGGCCAAGTTCGACACTGCCGTGCTGTCGTCGGTGTCGCTGCAAGCCACGACCACGGCCAATGGCGTCATCTCGCAATCCGTCGAGTTTTCCGCCGACAGCAAGCAGCGCTCGCTGGCCATCAAGAGCGTCGACGGCGTGGTGAAGGTCGATGTCGACGTGAGCAAGTCCGCGCTCTTTGGCAACGCCCAGCAGCGCGACGCGGCCGTCAGCGACTACCTGCAGCAGTTCGACGCCGCGCGCACGCGTGGCCGGGGCAACGAGGCAATGATGTCGCTGTTCAAGGACGCCTTCGCCGAACTGCACCAGAGCTACGAAGCGGGCGCGGCGCCGTCCAGCCAGGCGCCGCGCATCGCCGCGGCCGGCTACACGTACCGCAGCCTGCTGTCGGGCGTGGCGGACTTCTCGGCCTCGATCTCGCAGAATGGCGACGCGAGCAATCCGTACAAGACCAGCGAAGTCGACCAGTTCACGTATCGGGTCTCGCAAAGCAGCAGCGTGAGCGGCCGGCCGTTGTTCGATCTGGGCGTCAGCCAGGAGCAGCGCGCCAATCTGTCCGCCAGTTATCACACCGCGCTGGCGCCGCAGCAGACGCTGGACCTGACGCGCGACAAGGATTCGCAGAACTACCGATTCTTCCAGATCCGGGACGAGGTCAGGAGCCAGACCAGCATCCGCTACGAAGCGGGCATGCTGGCCGAGGCGAACCTGACGCACACGCGCAATCTGTCGATCCGCATGCAGGCCTACGTGAAGGGCGAGCTGATCGAAGACACCCTGACGCCGGTGCTTGAGACCACCACGCGCGATCTGATGTCGCTGGTGCGCGCCGCGGAGCTGGAGCCGTCGGAAAGCGAGCGGCTGCAACGCCGCGATCCGGCCGCCGCGGACGCGTTGCTGCTGAGCAAGCACCTGGCGCTGGCGCGTGCCGTGGCCAGGGACCGGCAGCTTTAATCCAGGACGCAGACGCCCGCTTACTTGAACAGCGCGGCGTTTTCTTCCAGGACGGCATCGGCGCATTGCGCGTCCAGATTGCCGCCGGGCGCCCCGGCCACGCCAATGGCGCCGATCACACTGTTGCCGGCCTTGATCGGCACGCCGCCACCCAGCAGCAGGAAGCCGGGAATGTCGGTCAGGTTGGCGGCGCCGGGATTCTTCTGCGCATTTTCCATCATGGTGAGCGTGGGCGTCTTGGCCGACACGGCCGTGAAGGCCTTGGCGCGGCTGGCTTCGATGGTGTGCGGGCCAGCGTTGTCGGCACGCGCGAACGCCTTGAGCAGGCCCGCGCGGTCCACGACGGCGGCGCTGACGTTGTAGCCCTTGGCCTGGCAGGCGGCGACAGTGGCAGTCGCCAGCTTCTGTGCGTCGGCCATCGACAGGTTGCTCTCGCTCAGCACGGCGGCATGGGCGGCGCCGGCAAAAGCCAGCGTGGAAATCAGGGCGGCAAGCGAAAGCTTCTTCATGGTCTGCATCCTTTGTGAGGTGTTGCGGTAGGAGCAGACAGTGTGGCCAAAAGGCCGAAAACCCGGTATACGCCCGACTACGCGCGCGCCTCCGTAGCGCTACGGAGGCGCATCAGTCGAGCAGGGTCGCGTACTGGCGGATCAGCTGCGCGAGGGATTCGGCTTCCAGCTTCGCAAAGACGTTGGCGCGGTAGGTTTCGACCGTGCGCGGCGACAGGTCGAACTCGCGCGCGATTTCCTTGTTGCTCATGCCGCGCACGATGCGCGCCAGGACCTCGTGTTCGCGCGCCGATAGACGCGCCAGGCGGTCCGCCGCCGCCTGCGTGACGGCCAGGCGTTCACGGCTGGCGATGTGCGTGCGCACGGCCGCCTGCACCGCATCCAGAAAGACATCGTCGTCGACCGGCTTTTGCAGGAATTCCATGGCGCCGCCCTTGAATGCACGGCGGCACAGGTCCACATTGGCGTGGCCGGTCAGCATGACCACGGGCAGGTCGGACCGGTCGGCAAGCTGGGCAAGCACGTCCAGGCCGCTGATGCCGGGCATGCGGATGTCCAGCACCACGCAGCCGATCACGGGCTGCGCCAGGGCATCCAGAAACGCCGTTGGGTCGGCGTAGCCCGCGCTGCGCAAGCCGACGCTGCGCAGCAGCAGTCCAAGGCCATCGCGCACCGCATCGTCGTCATCCACCAGATACACGAGCGGGGAATGGTCGTTGGGATTCATGCGGCGGCTCCGGCTTGCGGCAGGCTGACGGTGAAGCAGGCGCCCGCGGGACTGAGGTTGCGCGCGGCGATGCGGCCGTCCATCGACCCGGCCAAGGTATCGCACAGGGCAAGACCCAGGCCCATGCCCTGGTCGCGGGTGGTGTAGAACGGCGCGAACAGGCGCGGCATTGCATCCGCGGCGATGCCGGGGCCGGTGTCGCTGACGCTGAACTGGTATTGGCCGTCCACCACGCGGCCTTCAAGCGCGATCTTGCGCGCGCCGGTGGCGCCATCCAGCGCGTCCGCCGCGTTCTGCACCAGATTGTGCAGGATCTGTTCGAGGGCCACGCGGTCACCCAGCGGGCGCGCGCCGGGGCTGGCGTTGGTCCAGGTCAGCCGGATGCCTTGTTTAGCCAGCTCCGGTTCGCGCAGGAAGCGCAGCGACGCGATCATCGCCTCCGGATCGATGGCTTCGCGCCGCGCGGGGGAACTGGGCTGCACCAGCGCGCGCATGCGGCTGATGATGTCGGCGGCGCGCTTGGCTTGTTCGGCGCTGGCCAGCAGCGCATGGCGCACGGCGGGGCGCTCGTCTTCGTCATCGAGCAGACGCTGGGCGGCACGGGTTTGCGCCAGGATGGCGGTCAGCGGCTGATTGAGTTCATGGGCGATGCCGGCGGCCATTTCACCCAGCGTGCTCAGGCGCGCCATGGCCGACAGCCGCACTTGCTCCTGCTGCCGGCGCGCTTCGGCGCGCGAGCGATGCCACGCGGCGGCGCCGGCCACCAGCAGGCCGCTGGCCGCGGCCCACCCGAACCAGACGGCCCAGGGCCAGGATGCGGGCGTCAGCGTGCGCGTGCTGCGCATCTGGAAGGGCTGGCTGGCCGCGCCCAGCGGCTTTTGCAGCGCCAGCGTCCAGCCGGCTAGCGACGCGTCGGGTTGCTTGTCCAGAAGGGCTAGCGGCTTGCGATCCACCGTGAGGGTCAGATTGCCCAGGCCGGAAGGAAAGTCAGCGGCCGGCACGAGGTGGCGCGCATCGATCAGCAGGCTCCACCCCGACGGGGACACCAGCCAGTAGCGCGCGTCGTCCACGGCGATGGTGACGGGCCGGTCCAGTTGGCGCGCGCGTTGCACCGCGGCGGTCAGGCCGGCGGGCTCGGGCAGGCTGCCCGACCACACACCGCCCGGCAGATAGCCCAGGCCCAGAAGCTGGGGCATGGCGGGCTGCAGGCTGGGAAAAAGGCGCTCGGGAGCGGGCGGATGCGACAGCGCGGCCAGCGTGGCGAGGACGGCTTCGTGCTGCACCGTCTTCTGGCTCAGCATGCGCTGGGCGATGCTGGTGCTTTGGAAGAAGCGCTCGTACTGATCCGCGTACTCCTGGCGCGCGATCCAGATTGCGCCCAGACAGAAGAGGACCAGCCAGCAGAGAAAGGCGCGCGCGCGGGATAGGGGATTCACGCCGGCCATTATGCCTTGCGGCAAACCCGCGCCGGAATCCGTAGGGCTACGGAGGCTCAGGCGGCCAGCTTGTGCGTGCCGGCGGGTTGGGAGTTGGCCGAAACGGCCATCTGATACAGCGCGGCCACCAGGTCGGACTGCGTCACCAGCCCCTGCAGATGGCGGCCCTCGTCCAAGACGGGCACGCAATGCAGGCTGTCCGACATCGGGCGCGCCAGCTCGATCACGGGCAGGCCGGGCGTGGCGAAAGGCACTTCGCTGCGCATGCAGTCGGCCACCAGCAGATCGGACGCGAAGGCGGCATCCGTGGCGACGGGCGCCGGGCGGCTCTTGCGCGCCAGCACATCGCCTTGGGCAATCATGCCCGCGTAGCGGCCCGCCGAATCCAGCACCGGCAGCGCCTGCAAACGGTGCTTGTCAAAGAGCCGCACCGCGTAGTCCAGCGGGTCCTTTTCCAAGACGGTCACCACGTCGCGCGACATGATGTCGGCGCATCGCACGTCGCCAAAGCGGCGCACGCTGGCGCGCAGTTCGGCGGCGAGCACGATGTCTTCCAGATCTTCCTTGCTGATGTCCAGCAGCTCGCCGCGCTGGCTCAGCGCTTCGTCAAGGTCGGCGCGCGAAAAGCCCAGCCGCGCGCTGGGGATGGGGTCGCGCGTATGGTGTCCGGCGGCCGGCTCGGCGTGGCGGCGTGGGTAGTTGCGTTTGAGCGCGCCGTTGAAGACCACGGCGATGGCAAGCAGAATGACCGAATTCAGCGCCACGGGCCACAGCGCGAAACCGTAGCCGAGCTTGGCGACGGCCGGCCCTCCCAGCACGGCGGTCAGCGCGACGGCGCCGCTGGGCGGATGCAGGCAGCGCAGGGAAAACATGGCGCCGATGGCCAGGGCCACGGCGACGGCGGCGGCAACGCCGGGCAGGGGAATGAACTGCGCGCAGAACACCCCGATCAGGGCCGACACGAGGTTGCCGGCCATCAACGACCAGGGCTGGGCGAGCGGACTGGCAGGCGCGGCGAACAGCAGCACCGCCGATGCGCCCATCGGCGCGATGAACCACGGATTGTCCGCGCCCAGCGCGTGACGTCCCACCCACTCGGTGCAGAACAGGCCGAGCAGGGCGCCGACCGCGCCGTACAGTTTTTCGCGTCCGTTGACGCCCACGGGCGCTGGCGCGAACGAGCCCAGCCAGCGCTTGATTGCAACACCCAAGACAATCTCTCCTCGCGACGCATTGATATGTCGCGGGGCGACAATTTATCACGAGGCGCATTACCTGACGGCATGAGCTTATGCCGGACAGGCGTAAAGGAGAGCGGGATCAGTCCTTGCCGTTGTCGGCGCCCATGCGCGCCAGCAATCGCGTCAGAAGCGGGCGCATGGCGTGCAGTTCTTCGAGATGCGAGGCAGAGAGGTTTTCCAGCATGCGCTCGCCCTTGGCGGTGAGCACGACCTCGACGCGGCGTCCGTCTTCGGGGTCGGCTTCGCGGCTGACCAGGTCCAGCCGCGCCAGACGGCCCACCAGTTCGGCCGCGGTATGCGGGCGGATCAGCAGGCGGTCGGCGATTTCGCCAACGTAGAGGCCCCGGCGTCCGGGAGCGCCTTTGCGCGTGCCCTTGATGGCCAGCAACGCCTGATGCTGCTGCGGCATCAGGTCCAGGCCCGCGGCCGCGCTTTCACTGAAGGCCGCGAATTTTCGCAACGCATAGCGAAAGTCCGCGAGCAGTTCGTAGTCTGCGGGAGACAGGCGAGAGGGTGTCTTGGAGGCGTTCACCGCGCGATTCTAATATATGTCGTGCTACGATATATATGACTTTTCTCAAATTCCGTGCGAATACTTCCCAAGTTGCTTTGATCATGCCTCCCATTTCCTCTTCCGCCCGGCCCGGACTGCGGCTCGGCGACTTCACCACGGACCGGCGCGTCGTCCTGCTGATGGGTCTTGCCATTCCCGTCGGCCTGGCCAGCGTCGCGGCCGCCTGGATCCTTTTGCGCCTGATCGCACTTTGCACGAACCTGGCCTATCACGGCCTGTTTTCCTTTGCCGACCTGCCCTTCACCACTGGCCGTCTCGGGTGGGGATCGGTGGCCATCCCGATGATCGGCTGCCTCATCATCGGCCTCATGGCGCGCTACGGCTCAGAAAAGATCCGCGGCCACGGCATCCCCGAAGCCATGGAAGCCATCCTGATCGGCAAGAGCCGCATCCAGCCGAAGGTGGCGGTGCTCAAGCCCGTGTCGTCGGCGGTGTCCATCGGCACCGGCGGCCCGTTCGGCGCCGAAGGACCCATCATCATGACGGGCGGCGCGATCGGGTCGCTGCTGGCGCAGACCATCCACCTGGACGACGGCGAACGCAAGACGCTCCTGGTCGCCGGCGCGGCGGCCGGCATGACGGCCATCTTTGGAACGCCCCTGGCCGCGGTGTTGCTGGCGGTTGAACTGCTGCTCTTCGAATGGAAGCCGCGCAGTTTCCTGCCCGTGGCCGTGGCCGCGCTGGTGGCGGCGGCAACGCGCGCCTTCGTCATGGAGCCCGGCCCGATCTTTGCGTATGCCGGCACGTTTGCCTTCACGCCGTGGCATCTGGTGGCGTGCGCCGCGGTCGGCGTGCTGGCGGGCCTTGGGTCCGGCGTGCTTACGTCGCTGGTGTATGCGGCCGAAGACCTGTTCGAGAAGCTGCCCATCCACTGGATGTGGTGGCCCGCCATCGGCGGACTGGCCATCGGCATCGGCGGCCTGATCGAACCCGCCGCGCTGGGCGTGGGCTACGACAACATCCGCCACATGCTGGCGGGCGATCTGGCGTTCCAGGCGGTGCTGGTGCTGCTGGTGGTCAAGGTTGCGATCTGGTCGATTGCGCTGGGGTCGGGCACGTCCGGCGGCGTGCTGGCCCCGCTGCTGATCTTTGGCGGCGCGCTGGGCGCGCTGGCGTCGCCCGTGCTGCCGCAGGCAGACCCGGGGTTCTGGGCCCTGGTGGGCATGGCGGCGATGATGGGCGGCACGATGCGCGCGCCGCTGACGGCAACGCTTTTTGCCGTGGAGCTGACCGGCAACCTGCAGGCGCTCTTGCCGGTGCTGTCGGCGTGCGTGTTTGCCTATGGCGTGACCGTGCTGCTGCTCAAGCGGTCGATCCTGACCGAGAAGATCGCACGCCGCGGCCACCATATCAGCCGCGAATATCGCGTGGATCCCTTTGACCTCTTGCGTGTCGCCGACGTGATGACAAGCCCGGTGCAGACGCTGCCCGACACGATGACGGTGGCGCAGGCCGTGACGCATTTCAGCACCGCGCAGCCCGTCCACACGAGCTATCCGGTGCTGGACGCGCAAGGTGCCGTGGTGGGCGAGGTGACGCGCGCCGACACGCTGGCGTGGGCATTGCAAGGCGAGCCGGACGACCGGACGCTGGCGCAGGCGCTGGACGGGCGCGAACTGGTGTTCGGCCATCCCGATGAACTGGCCAGCCAGATCGCCGACCGCATGGCGTTGTCCGGGGCGGGGCGCGTTCCGATCATCGACCGCGATTCCGGCCGGTTGCTGGGCATCGTGGGCCGTAAGGACCTGTTCCGCTCGCGCGCGCGCCGGTTGCGCGAGGAAAGCCAGCGGGCGGCGTTTTTCCGCCGGGCGGCGTCTGCGCCGGGCGCGCTGCGCAAGACGGGCTGAGGCGGTTCGATTACGCCGCCGCGGCCTTGCCGCCCGATGCGCGCAATTCCCACAACACGTCCAGCACGTGCTGCGTGGCCGCTTCCACTTGCCCGGCGCGATGCGCGATGCCCAGCGGCCGCCATAAGGCCGGCCGCACCGGCCGCATGATGACGCGCGGATCGGGTTGCGGCGCGGTCGCCTCATGCGGCAACAAGGTCGCGCCATAACCGGCAGCCACCAGGCTCTTGATGGCGTCGTTGTAGTTCAACTGGATGCGCGCGCGGGGGTTCAGGCCGGCGGCCATGAACCATTCGCCCGTCAGCCGCGACAGGCGCGTGCTGGCGTCGTTCAGGATCAGCGGCCGCTCGGCCAGCCACGCGGGCGTGAGGCGCGCGGGCGCTTTCCAGGACGCGGGCAGAAAGGCCATCACCGGATCGCGGCGCCACGGTCGCAGCACGAGTCCCGTCATGGGCGGCTGTGGCAGCGCGACCAGTCCCACGTCCAGTGTCCCTTCGGCCAGCCTCAGCAGCGTCTCCTGCGAGGTCAGCACCGCCACCTGAACGTCGATGCCGGGATGATCGCGGCCCAGCGTCTCCAGCGCTTGCGGCAGCAGATGCGCGATGGCCCCGGTCGAGGCCCCGAGCCTCACGCGGCCCGCCAGCCCTTGCACCTGCCGCTGCACGTCGTCCAGCGCCTGGTCCGCCTCCGCCAGCAGGCGGCGCGCCCGTTCCAGCAACGTTTCGCCGATGGGCGTGGGCCTGACCTGACCGCGTTTGCGCGTCAGCAGCGGCGCGCCGACACGGGCTTCCAGGTCTGACACGTGCAGGCTCACGGTGGGCGGCGCCAGATGCAGCGCACGCGCGGCGTCGGCAAACGACCCGAGGTCGGCGATGGCGACGAGGGTGCGCAGACGGTCCAGGCTGATTTCGCGCATGAGGGATTCCGGGATGGGTTTCGGTGTTGGCGGCGCCGTGCCTACATCGTTCAGGAAACCTGAATCAAACGATAATGATATTCGACTTTTCTTATCTGGCGGCGGGATCGAAGATGACGTTCATTCCTGAAGAGATCAGGCAACGCCGAACCATCCGGACCGCATCATGACCCAACCTCTAGTTTTCATCGACGGCGACCAGGGCACGACAGGCCTGCAGATCCACGAGCGGCTGCACGGCCGCACCGACCTGCGGCTGCTGACGCTGCCCGAGACCGACCGCAAGAACCCGCAGCGCCGCGCCGAGGCGATCAACGCCAGCGACATCGCGATTCTCTGCCTGCCCGACGAACCGGCGCGGCAGGCCGCCGCCTCGGTCGTCAATCCCAAGGTCCGCATCATCGATGCCAGTTCCGCGCACCGCACGGACGCGGGTTGGGTCTATGGTTTTCCGGAAATGCGCGCGGGTCAGGCCGAGCGGATTGCGCACGCGCTGCGGGTCAGCAACCCGGGCTGCTATCCCACCGGCGCCATCGCGCTGCTGGGGCCGCTGGTGCAGGCCGGGCTGGTGCCCGCCGACTATGCGGCGGTCATCAACGCCGTGTCCGGCTACTCGGGAGGCGGGCGCGCCAGCGTCGATGCCTACGAAGGCGCGGAAGGCGCGCGCGGACTCGCGTTTCAGGTGTACGGCCTGGGTCTGGCTCACAAGCACACGCCCGAGATCGAGCGGCATGCGGGCCTCACGCAGCGTCCGGTGTTCGTGCCGTCTTACGGCGCTTTCCGCCAGGGCATCGTCCTGACCGTGCCGCTGCACCTGCGCCTGCTGCCCGCAGGCGTGGACGCCGCGGCGCTGCACGATTGTCTGCAACAGCACTACGCGGGCGCCGCCCATGTTCAAGTCGTGCCGCGCGACGAGGCCGCCACGCACGCGAACCTGGATCCCCAGGCGCTGAACGGCACGAACGACCTGCGGCTGGGCGTGTATGGCAATGCTGAGCACGGTCAGGTGCTGCTGACCGCCGTGTTCGACAACCTGGGCAAGGGCGCATCGGGCGCGGCAGTGCAGAATCTGGATCTGATGCTGGCCGCGATGCGGTGATGGGGCTTGTGCAAGCCGGGCAAGGCCATACGGCCTTTGCCCGGCCGGATTACTTGTCGAGCCAGGGCGCTTCCTTCCAGAGCTGGCGGAATTGCGCTTCACCCGCCGAAAGTTCCTTGGCGTATTCCGCGGGCGGCAGGTAGCGCAGCGGTGCAAACATCTCGCGGGCCTTGGCCTGGAATTGGGGATCTTCCACCGTGCGCTGGACGGCCGAAACCAGCTTCGTGCGGACCTCGTCGGGCAAGCCCTTGGGTGCGGCCAGGCCGCGCAGCGAAGCCAGTTCGAAGTCGAACCCCTGTTCCTTGAAGGTGGGCACGTCGGGCAGCGCGGCAGAGCGGGTATTGCCCATCTGTCCCAAAAAGCGCAGCGGCGTGCCCCCTTTCCGGTACTGAAGCGCCTCGCCCACGTTGATGGCGCCGATCGTGATCTCGCCGCTTGCCAACGCGCCGCGCACCTCTCCGGCGCCCTTGTACGGGATGTGGCTCAGTTTGGTGCCTGACGTGCGTTCGAAACGGAGCATGGCCAGGTGGTCGTCCGAGCCGGTGCCCGTGGTGCCGACGGTGACCTTGCCGGGATTCTGCTTTGCATAGGCAGCCAATTCCGCCAGATTCTTGATCGGATTGTCGTTCAGCACCGAGAACGCGCCCGGATCATCGATCAGGTTGCCGAGCAGATCGTAGCTTTGCCACGTGAAGTCCGTCTTGCGCTCGATGGGAATCGTCAGCAGATTCGGCGTGTTGATGAAGCCGATGGTGTAACCGTCCGGCTGAGCGCGCGCCAGTTCCGCAAAGCCGATGGCGCCGCCCGCGCCCGGCCGGTTCAGCACCACGATGCGCGCGTCGCCGCCCAGGTACTTTTGCAGGAAGGGCGCCATCATCCGGGCGACCAGGTCGGTGCCGCCGCCCGGTCCGTAAGACACGATCAGGTTGATCGGCCGTTCGGGATAGCCGGCCGCCTGCGCGGCGCCGGAAAACAGGGCGGCGCCTGCGAGCAGGGTAGCCAGGGTGCGCAGCGTGCGGCGCTTGGTCTGTTGTTGCATGGTTGTCTCCTTTGGATGTTTTTGCGGTCACGGCCTGTCGCGTGCCTTGCGGCGCGGGCAGGCACGAATGCCGCGTTGTTATGTCAGGCTGGCAATGCGCTCGGCGGCCCGGGGCCAGACCTCCGGGTTGACGAGTTGCGGCGGCCGCTCGCCGCGCAGCATGGCGGCAAGCTGCGTTGCCGAGGAACGGGCGACGCTACGGCGCGCTTCGTGCGTGACGCCCGCGGTGTGGAAGGTGGCGACGACGTTGTTCAATGCCAGCAGCGGGGCCGACCGGTCGGGCGGTTCCTGCTCCCATACGTCCAGCCCGGCGCCTCGCAGGTGTCCGCCCCGCAACGCGTCATGCAGCGCGCTTTCGTCATGAATGCCGCCGCGGGCCGTCGAAATGAACACCGCGCCGGGTTTCATCGCCGCAAAGGCGCGCGCGCCGAACAGGCCGCGCGTGGAGGCGTCCAGCGGGCAATGCAGCGAGACGATATCGGACTGCGACAGCAGTTCGTCCAGCCCGACCGGTTCAGCGCCGCGCGCGCGGATGGTCGCGGCGTTCAGCAGCGGATCGTGGGCGATGACGCGCAGACCAAAGCCTTGGGCAATGCGGGCCACGCAGGTGCCGATCTTGCCAATGCCCACCAAGCCGATGACCGCGCCGTGGATCTCGTGGCCCATCAGGTCTTCGCGCGAAAAGCCGGTGTCATGGCGCAGGCGGTTATGCGATTCGACGATCCGGCGTTGCACGGCCAGCAGCAGCGCGTAGGTGTGTTCGGCCACGGACTCGGCGTTACCGCCGGCCTGGTTCACGACGGCGATGCCGGCGGCCGTGCAGGCTGGCACATCGATGGTGTCGTAGCCCGCGCCGCCCGACGAGACGCACACGAGGTTCGGGCACTGCGCGATCAATGAGTCGCCGACAAACCACTGGCGCGGCAGCTCGTCCTTGGCCGCGGACACATGGTAGGCATGAGCGGATTTCAATCCGGCAAGCGTGCGGGCGTCGTCGCCCTTCGCGGGAAGCACCGACAGCGCGATGCCGGGCGTGGCGCCGATGATTTCGTCAAATACGGGGTTCAGCCACAGGTCCAGGCGGACAAGCCGGGCGGGGCGGTCGTGCGGGGTGAATCCGGAATCCGGCATGGGGCCTTATCTCCAAGTCAGTCCGACTGGACTCTACGCCCGCCAAAAGGGGAGATAAAGCGAATAATTTTCTGCTCAATAGAACGCTTTTGTGAAACTGTCGAGATCTTCTTCGAGAGGCACTTGCGCTCACACCATCCCCGAGGGCGCATGAAAATCCAGGCAGGCCTCGGCGTGCGCGCGCAGCGTTTCCAACATGGGCCGCGTGTCGTCGCGGCGCCATTGGAAGGTGTAGGTAAGCGGGCGCAGGGGCGCGAATCCGGGCAGGGGGTGCAAGTCGCCCCGGTCGATCAGGATGCGTGCCCAGGCCGATGGCAGGAAGCCCAGCCCCAGGCCTTGGCGGAGCATGGCCGCGATGCCGCCCCAACCGTTGCAGCACTGGTTGCGGCCCGGCGACACGCGTTGCTCGGTCAGCCAGTCGTCCAGGACGCGGATGGCGCCCGAGCTTTGCGGCAGGGTGATGAGCGTCAGGCCGGGCAGGTCGGCGGGGGTGAGCGTCTGGGGATTGGGGACGGCGCCGGCCGCGGCCACCCATTCGAAGTGGGCGCTGCCGATGACGCGCGACGCGATCGACGGCCGGGAAGAGGGGCCCGCGATGACGGCAAAGTCGAGTTCGCCTTCTTCCAGGCCGCGCTCGACCAGTTCGCCCACGCCCACGAAGGGTTCGACCAGCAGATCGGGGTGGTCGAGTTGAATCACTTCAATCAGGCGGGCCATCCAGGTCAGTGAGGTCAGCTCGCCCGCGCCAAACCGGCAGCGGCCCGAATAGCTGAGGTTGTTGCTGGCCTGCTGCATGAACTGGTCGGCGTTGCGCAGCAGATCCTTGGCGTGCGGCACCAGTTGTTCGCCCAGCGCGGTCAACGTGGCGCTGCGGGCGCTGCGGCTGAAGAGTTCAGCCCCGATGGACGATTCCAGTTCGCCGATCCGCTTGGACAACGACGAAACCGAAATATTCAGCCGGTTCGCGGCGATGGCGAAGTTCTTGCAGGTGGCGGCCCAGTAGAAGGCTTCGAGTTGCTTGAGCGTCATGAGAGGATGCAATCCGGCGGCGCAGGATGGTGAGGGCGAATAAAAGTGTAGGGAACAAGATCAATAAAGTCACTTTATTCAAACTGCCGTCGCGCCTATAGTCCCCGCCAATACCGACAACGACAGGACGGCCGCTCGTCGCGCGAGCGCCCCGAGGAGCCCACATGCCCGATCCGCTGCGCCGCATGCTCAGTCTGCACGACTTCGAAGCCGCCGCCAGAAAGCGGCTGCCCAAACCCATCTATGCGTACGTGTCAGGCGCGGTCGAGGACGGCCATTCGGAACGCGGCAACCGCGACGCGTTCGCCGAATATGGTTTTCTGCCCAAGGTGCTGGTGAACGTGTCCGCGCGAAGCACCCGGTGCACGGTGCTGGGCCGGGAGTTCGCCGCGCCTGTGGGTGTGGCGCCCATGGGCATTTCGGCGATATCCGGTTACCGCGGCGATATCGTGATGGCCAAGGCGGCCGCGGATGCCGGCGTGCCCTGCATCATGAGCGGTTCGTCGCTGATCCGGCTGGAAACCGTGATGGAGCAGGCGCCGGGCACCTGGTTTCAGGCCTATCTGCCCGGCGACGACGCCCAGATCGCCGCGCTCATCGATCGCGTGGCGGCGGCCGGCGTCGGCACGCTCGTCCTGACGGTCGACACGCCGGTGGCCGCGAATCGCGAGAACAACGTGCGCGCCGGGTTCTCGACGCCGCTGCGGCCAAGCCTGGGCCTGGCGTGGCAGGGGCTGACGCATCCCCGGTGGCTGTTTGGCACGTTCCTGCGCACGTTGTTGCGTCACGGCATGCCGCACTTCGAGAACAACTATGCGACCCGGGGCGCGCCCATCCTGTCGGCCAGCGTGCTGCGCGACTTCTCCGACCGCGGCCACCTGAACTGGGAACACGTGGCCGCCATCCGCCGGCGCTGGCGGGGCCAGATGGTGCTCAAGGGCGTCTTGCATCCCGACGACGCGCGGACGGCGCTCGCGCAGGGCATGGACGGCATCATCGTGTCCAACCACGGTGGCCGGCAGCTGGACGGCAGCGTGCCGCCGCTGCACGCCTTGCCCGCCATCGTGGACGCGGTGGGCGGCCGCATGGAGGTGATGCTGGACAGCGGCGTGCGCCGCGGAACGGACGTGATCAAGGCGTTGGCGCTGGGCGCGCGCTGCGTGTTCGTGGGGCGCCCGTTCAACTATGCGGCGACGGTCGCGGGGCAGCGCGGCGTGGCGCACGCAATCGCGCTGATCGCCGAGGAAGTCAAGCGCGACATGGGCCTGCTGGGCGTCGTGGATGTCAGGGAATTGAACACCGAATTCCTGCAACGCGCTTCACGGCTTGCTGGACGCGGCGCGTAAGGCATCCAGACGCTGGGCCAGCGTGGCGGCCGACAATTCGCCCACGCGCAGGTCCACCATCCGTCCACTGGCATCCAGGAATAGCGTTGCCGGCAGGCCACGGTTGCTGAGCTGGCGTGACGCGTCGCTAGCCGGGTCCATCAGCACGTTTTGAAGCGCCGGCGCGTGCTGACGCAGGTATTGCGTGATCTCGGGCGGGGCTTCGCCCTGGTTCAGGAACACGAAGTGCACGTCCGGGTGAGCAGCTTGCGCCGCTTCGAAGGCAGGCATCTCGCGCCGGCACGGCGGGCACCAGCTTGCCCACAGATTGACGACAGTGGGCTTGCCTTGATAGGCGGATAGCGCCACGGGGACGGCGTTCAGGTCCTGCAGGCGAAGCTGCGCGAGCGCCGGCGGCGGTTGATCCGGCGGCGCCAGCAGGCGGCCCCCAGCAAGCCAGGTGGCCGTGGCCAACGCCAGGGCGCCGATGACGGCCGGCCTTGGCACGCCGCGGCGCAGCATGGCCGCCACGGCATAGATCCAGGCGGCCGCCAGACCCCATGTGCCGGCCCAACCGCCGTCGCGCACGTCCAACACGGCCAAGGGGTTCTGTACGAACGGATCCCGGTATTGCCAGACAAAGCCCAGCCGTGCGGCCAGCAGACCCACGATCAGGGCGCCCCACAGCACGCCGGAGACGTCGGCGCGGCGGCCATCCCGGCCGGTGCGGTTCAGCAGGTGCGCCGCGAGCAGTCCAACAAGGGCGGCGGCGGCCAGGACGGCGAGTTCGGCGGGGAAAACAAGCGGGCCAAGACGGATGGCGGGCGGCATGCAGGTTCCTGATGGGAGAAGGCCGCCAGCCTAGCACGGCGCGGCCAGCCGGCAGGCTGGCGCGATCCGGCCCAGACCGGCATGGATTCCGTCAGAAGCCAATTTCCCGTTGCAGCGTCGCGACCGCAAGGCGGATGCCCGCGCCGATGAAGCTCTGGCGCCCCGCGCCCAGTTGCGCGGTGCCGTTCAGCTCGCGGTCCATGCCAGGTGCCCCGTCGCAGTCCGCAAAGCGTACCTGCCAGGTTGCGCGCAAAGGCACCAGCCCATGCGTCTTTGCGTCCCGCTCCGCCGGAATCGGACCGCCGTACGTGCTGGCAACGCTGAGCTCATCCAGCGTGGATACGTTGACGGGGTCGATGGCCTGGACGCGGCAGGTGCGGGCGGCCATTTCGGGCAGGCTCGCGACGAACACGGCGGATTGCCCCGGCGCCAGCCGCGCAACCGCTTCTTCTCCCACGTAAGCATTGCCCTTCACGCCATCCGGCGCGACCAGGTCGTACAGCCGTTCTCCGCGTGGCAGCCAAGTGCCTGGCGCCTGTCCTTCACCGTCGGCCTGCACGATGCCGTCGAAAGGGGCGCGCACGCTCAGCTGCGCGATCTGCGCTTGCAGACCCGCCACGGTTTCGCGCGCGGCGGACCATCGGCTTGTCAGCGCCGTGCCTTGCTGGCGCAGGCGGTCGTCGAAGGGTTGCTGTTCGACTTGCCACCGCAACTGCTTTTCTTCGGCCGTGGCGGCCGCGAGCGTGGCCTGCAGGTCGGGAGACACCAGCACGGCCAGGACATCGCCGGCCTGGACGCGCTGGC
Organism: Achromobacter sp. GbtcB20; assembly: GCF_019091095.1. Taxonomy (NCBI): domain Bacteria; kingdom Pseudomonadati; phylum Pseudomonadota; class Betaproteobacteria; order Burkholderiales; family Alcaligenaceae; genus Achromobacter; species Achromobacter sp. GbtcB20. The sequence goes on from NZ_JAGXJZ010000004.1 coordinate 25,424, forward strand.
CGTCGCGAGCGGGCGGCGGGGTGTCGGCCAGATAGCCAGCCGCCACCGTGTACAGCCCTTGCGCCCGCTGCGGTCCCAGCACGGCCGGCGCGCTGACGCCGGCATGCCAGGGCACGACAAAGAATGCCACGACCGCCGCGCCCAGCAGCGCACTGCGCACCGTCTGGAAATTCCAGTGCAGGTCCTCACGACGCGAACCGATCGCCTTGACCTCGTTCCACACGGGGCGCAGGATGAACCACCACAACTCGACGCAGAACAACAGCATGCCGAGGACTTTGAAAAAGGCGTGATAAACGATCAGCGCAATCGCCATGAACACCATCAGGCGATATAGCCAGGTGGCGAACGAAAAGGCGACCAGGAAGCGTCGTCGCTGCGTGCTGCACGGTTCGGGCTGCGGATCGCCCAGTCCGAACAGCCGCTCGCGCAGCCACCAGCGGCCCATGGCAAAAGCGCGGTCATGCAGGTTTGGCATCTCCAGCCAATCCGACAGCAGGAAGTAGCCGTCAAAGCGCATGAACGGGCTGGCGTTGATCGCCAACGTGGCTACCCACGTCGTGGTGGCAAGCAGGAAAGCGCCGGACCGTAGCGGGCCGTCCGGCAGCAGGCTCCACGCCAGCGTGGCGAAGGCGGCGAGCGCCAGTTCGCTAAGCATGCCGGCCGCACCGATCTGAAGGCGTTCGCGTCGGCCCTGTACCTTCCACGCCTCGGTCGTGTCGGTGTACAGCATCGGAAACATCACCAGCAACGCCACGCCCATCGTCGGGACCCGGCATCCGTGCCGTTGCGCCGTATAGGCATGCGCCAGTTCGTGCAGGATCTTGGCAAATCCGAGGGCGACGCCCACGCCGATCAGGCCGCGCCAGTCGGCGTAACCCTGGAATGTGTGCAGGAATTCGTCCCAGCGCCGCGAGGCCAGGACCAGGCCGACGAGCGCAACGGCCGCGACCAGCCACCAGAACGCCGGGCGGAAGGCGAACGACACGTGGCGCGCGGTAGCGCGCAGGAAACCCATCGGATGCCATAGCGGAATCCGGATCATCAGGTAGTGCTTGAGCAGCCACATCGCTCGCGAAGTCTGCTGCGCGGCCTCGTGCTGTTGCAGCCGCTCGGTATCGGCGCTGGTTTCGGACACCAGCAGGTTCTGCTGGCGCAGCATGCGCGCCAGCGCCTCCAGGTCGTCCAGCGTGACGGTCAGCGTGGTGTCGCGGTTGACGGCGTTCACAATGGCCTGCGCATCGTCCAGGGGCCAGCGCGACAGGATTTCGAACGCGGGCCAGCCGATCTGGAAAAAGCGGTTAGCGGCGGGGTCATGCAGCATCCAGGTCGGTGCGCCGTCGGGCGTGGCGGCGCCCGGCGTCAGCGTCAGTTCCTGGCGGAGTTGGGGAAGGCGGGCCATGGTGACAGTGGCGCTACCAACCCAGCCACTGGCGGGCCTGGGTCAGCGGGCGGCGCAGCACGTAATAAATGGCCGGTACCCAAGAGCCCTGGATGCGGGCCGTCCCCATGGAGCCCAGCGGCGGCTGCGTGCCGTCGGCATGCAGGCTGGCGCGCACCCGATACGCCAACACCCCATCGGGCGTGGGTTCGGCGCGCCAGGCCACCGATTCGATTCGCGCGTCGTAGCTCGACAGCGGTGAACTCTTGGGATAGAACGTCAGCGGCGTGCCGGGCTGCACGTCGATGTTGTCGGCCACCGGCAGCCAGGCGGTCACCTGCACGCGTGCGGGATCAGCCAGCAGCAGAATCTTCTCGCCCACCGCCACGGCCTTGCCGGTCCATTCGTTGGGGTCGCTGAAGATCGCCACGCCGGCGCGCGGCGCATTGACATTCACACGCGCCAACTGCCGCGCGGTGTAGTCCAGCTCGACGCGGCTTTGGTCGAGCTTGCCCTGGCGTTCCACCATGTCCAGACGGGTACGGTCGTCGGTGACGGCGAGCTGGGCCGTCTGCCGGTACTCCTCTTGCGCGGTGGCGAAATTCTTGTCGGCCAGCGCATGGCGCGAACGCAGCGTGGTGGCGTCCAGGCTCAGCAGCGGGGTTCCGCTATCGACGGCCTGGTTCGGCTTGATGTGCAGCTGGTCGATGACGCCGTCCAGCGGCGAACGAACCACGTAGGCGTCTTGCGGGGTGACGTCCGCCGGGGCTAGCACCGTCAGCCGCACGGGGATCAGGCACAAGCCTGCAAGGGCGAGCAGCACCCGCCGTTGCGTACGGCCGGGACGCAGCGCGCTGCGGGCGCGGGCGCGCCAGGTGGCGCGCGGCGCGAAGGCTTCGAAGCCATGCGCCCAGACCTGTCCCAGTTCGGCCAGCAGCACCGAATCCACCGGGGACCAGGCCTGCTCGCGCGCGAACACCACGCCACCCAGGGGCCGGCCCGTGCGGTCGGCTAGCGGCAGCCATGCGGCGTGCGCCGGCCACCAGGCACTCCATTCGTCGGCCAGGTGCGGCGCATCGGCGCGCAGGTCTTCGGCGGTGAACGTGCGCACCTGCGGGCGGCGGGGCAGGACGGGGGCCGGCTGGCCTTGCACCTTGGCGGTGTCCGGCGGCGTGGACCGAGGTCCACGGGCCAACACCTTGCACACCGCGCTCAGCCACTGCACGTAGGGAGCGTTGGGATCGCTTTGCGGCAGGCCCGAGACCGCCGCAATATGACCCGGCGCGTCGCCGCGCCACCAGGCGGCCTGCCGATACGGCACGAGCCCCAGGGTTTCATTGACCAGGGTGAAGCCCAGCATCTTCTCACTGGCGGCCGCGCGTGCGCGGGACGATAGCTGCCATAGCAGCGCGAACTGCCTGCCGTCCAGCCGGACCTGTTGCGTGGCGTCGTTCGCCGTCTGTGATGCGGTCATGCCGTTACCGTGTTGCCGTCAGCGTGCGAAGGTCGTCCAGCCGCTCATGCCGGGCAAGAGCTCGGCCGCGCCCGTCGTCAAGGCAGCCGTCACGTCAACGGTCTGCGTGACCGGATCGACCCGGGCGCCGATGCGCGCCACCTTGGCGGGATAGGCTTTGCCGGACTCGTCGACCTGCACGCTCAGCGCATGGCCGGGCTTCAGCCAGACCAGCCACTTGGACGGCACGATCATCTTCAGTTCCAGATGGCTGGTGTCGACGATCGTGAGCAGGGGCTTGCCCGGCTCGGCAAATTGCTGCGGCGACGCGCTGCGCTTGGAGACCCGGCCATCGAAGGGCGCGGCGATGGCACACTTGCGCACGGTCGCCTGCATGTAGGCCACGTCTGCGGAACTGGAATTGTGCTTGGCCTGAGCCTGCTGCACCTCCAGGTCGCCGATCGAGTTCGTGGCGCGCAGCTTGCGGTTCACGGCGAGCAGTTCGCCTGCGCCCGCGGCGTCGGCCTGGGCCTTGCGCAGTTGGGCGTTGAACAGCGAGCAATCCAGGGTGACCAGCATGTCGCCGGCACGGAACATGTCGCCGTCGCGGTAGGGCAGCGATGCGATCTTGGCCGAGATTTCGCTCGAGACCTCGACCTGGTCGCGGGCCACCAGCTGGACGCGGATCTTCGAGCCCGGTTCGTCGGCCGCCGGTGCCGCGGCGGGCGCCACGGCATCCGGCGCTGCCAGCGCCAGTCGCGTGGCAAGCAGCAACGCGGCCGCGCAAACCGCCCGGCCGTGAAAAAAGTGCGTCATTTCTGAAGGGTCCCGGGCATCGAGGTGGCAGGCGCCGCGGCGGCCAGCGCGGACTTTTGCGCAGCGGCCGCCGTATCGGCGCCGGGGGCATGCGCGCCGCGCGCATCCGCGCCGCTCGCCAGCGCGCCCCATCGCTTCTGTTCCTGGGCGATCGATGCTTCCACCGCTGCCAGATCGTTGCTCGCCAGCTTCTCGCCCAACGGGTCCAGGCCAAGCGTGGCCAGCATCTGGCCGTAAGCGCTTTCCAGCTCGCCATAGCTTTGGTACACGCGCAGCTCGGACATCATTGCCGCCGTGGCCGCGCGAATCTCGTCCAGTTTGCCCTGCGCCGTGGCGACGGTGGCATTGTGGGTGTGCGTGAGAAGCTGCTGATCGACGTCGTTGGCCTGCTTGTACAGATCGAACTGGCGGGTCTTGGCGGCAAGCTGGCTGCGCGACAGGTGCACCTGCGACAGCACGGCCATGCTCAGCGCCATGCGCTGCGCCTGGGCCACATCCAGTTGGGCCTGCGCCGCGCCGCGGATATTGCCCGCGTTCAGCGCGTTCAACAGGTTCCAGCTGATGCTGACGCCGGCGGACTGCCAGGTGTTGTAAACCAGGAAGCTGTTGCTGTCGTAATGCGTTCCCAGGCTCAGCTCGATGCCAGGCAGCAGCTTGGCAATGGCCTTGTGCGTCTCATTGACGCTGATGCGTTCGTTGTAGCTGGCCTCGACCAGCTCGGGACGGCGCTGCAGCGCCATGTCTTCCATCTTGTCCATCGGCATGTCGAATGCCGGCACCTGGAAGGTGTCGCTGCCGGCCAGTGTGAAGTCCGAGCTGGGGTCCAGGTTCATCAGCGCGGCCAGGCGCGGCTTGGCTTCTTCCAGCTGGGTGCGTACCACTTCCAGCTGGCGCATCAGGTCCAGCAGGATGCGCTGGTAGGTCAGCGTGGTGATCGGCGAGCGCAGACCCTGCGCCTGCTCGCGGCGCGAGTCTTCCAACGCCACGCGTGCCTGCTCCAGCAACGGGCCGACGCGGTCGCGCAGGCGTTGTGCGCCCAAGGTCTGCCAGTAGCTTTCACGCACCTGCTGCATGAGAAGCTGCACGACCTTGCGGCGGCGCTGTTCCAGCACCAGCACGTGGTCGGCTTGCTGCTTGGCCTCGAAGTAGCTGACGCCGAAGTCCAGAAGGTTCCACGACAGGTTCAGGTCGGCAGTGCGGCTGTTCTGATCGGTCGAAAAGGACGGGATCAGCGACTCTTCGCCGGTATACAGGCCTTCCGAACCGGAGGCCAGCGGGTGGTTGCGGTGGTTGTAGCCCGCCTGCGCGGTCAGCTTGGGAAGCAGGTTGAAGTTGGACAGGTCAAGTTGCCGCTGCGACAGGGCCTCTTCCATCATCTTCAGGCGATGGTCCAGGTTATAGCGGACCGCGCGCGCCATGGCCTGGTCCAGCGTGATGGGACCGCTGACGGGCTCTTGCTGGTCGAACAGTTTGGCGCGCTCGGCGCTGGCCGTGGCGGCGCGATCGATCTCCGTGAACGGCTGGGGCTTGATCGCGCAGCCGGTCAGCCAGACCAGGGCGAGGGCGGCGGCGATCAGGGCGGGGCGCGGCACGCGTCCCTGGGGCGTCTTCTTGTTCACGTCGGCGTTTCTCATCGGAGTAAATGCGGGGGTAAGGGCGAAACCTTGGGTCATGACCGGTGCTCGGTTGCAGTGTGGGGGGCCGCAGACGGCGCCGCGTCGTTGTGCGAAATGTGCAAGGCAGCCATCGCGTTGGCGAATTGCGCGGCCAGCGAGTCCTTGGCGGCGGGCAACGCGGCGCGGGGCTCGCTGATGCCGGGGCGGGCCGGGGCGGCCGGCTGGTTGTCCCGGGCCTCGAAGTGCAGGACGAACTCTCGGCTGAAGCCGCCGGCCTGAAGCACGATGCGCAGCTGGTCTACACCAGCCGGGGGCGTGCCTGTCAGCTCGCCGGAATCGGCGTCGTAGTGCAGCCAGGCCGGTAGCGGGGCGCCGCCGGGCAATCTTGCGGTGGTGATGGAGTGAAGGTCGGCGCGCATCGCCTGCGCATCCATCACGAACGGCATCTTCACGACCACCGAGAACGCAACGCCAGCGACATATCGCTGTGGGATGTCGACGGAAGGCAACGCCTGGACGCGCGAGGTGAAGTCGAGCTCCGGCGGGATGTAACGGAAATCGCCGGTGACGCGCTCGATCTTGGGGACGCCCACCGGGCTCGGCGCCATGCCTGGGTTACGGCCTTCTTGCGCAACGAGCGTGTAGAAGGGCGTGCTTGCGTCTCCCACGCGCCCGGTGGGCAATTCATACACGCCCGTCTCGATGGCCGGCGCCTGGGCGGGATTCAGATAGCGCTCGGACGTATCGCCGTTGTCATCCCGAAGCGCCGTGTCCACATTCTGCTGCGGCTGCGGCAGGATGGGAACGCCAACCTGGCTGGACGCGGACACGCCTTCGATGTGGAGCGTGCGCTGCAGGGCTGCGCTCGATTTGTCGCCATTGGCCACGCTAAACAACAGCGTGCGCGTGCCGTCGGTGGATTCGGCCTGCGAGTCGCGGTAGGTGACCGCGGCCAGTGCGGCCTGCCACTGCGCTACCGTCGCCGCGCCATTGACCGAGCGCAGCGTCAGCACGCCCGATGCGGGATCGTAGCTGGCCACGATGTCGCCGGTTTGCGCGGTTGCCGCGAAGCCCAGCACATCGCGTTGCGGATCGAACGTACCGCTGAAGGACACGGTGGCCGTGGTGGGCGGCGTGGCATTGCGGTCGGTCAGCGTAATGCCGGTGCCCACCGCGACCGGGCTGGCATCCTGGCTGGCGGTGTAGACGGGCGATGCGCCGTCGTCGCTCAGGTGCGGCGTCTGCCGCACTGCGGTGATGGCGACATCGCGCGAGAAGACCGCGCTGGTCTGGGCGCCGTCGTTGACCGCAATGCCGATGCTGCGGGTGACGGCATCGGGCGTGATGGCGGTGTTGGTGTAGGTGATGGCGCGCAGCGCGGCCTGCCATTGCGCCAGGGTGGCGGAGCCGCCGGCCGAGGTCAGCGTGAGCGTGCCGTGGGCCGCATCGTAGGTGGCGGCGATGTTGCCCATCGTCAGGCCGTCGTTGATGAAGCCAAGCAGGTCCTCGCTGGCAACGAATCCCGCGCCGATCTGGACGGTGGCCGAGGTCAGCGTTGCGTTGTCAGCGTCGGACAGCGCAATGCCGGTGTCGATGGCCACCGGCGTCGAGGCCATGTTGTCGCCCGAGATGAATGGCGCCGCGCCAGTGCTGCCGGACGAAATCACCGGCGTTTGACCGGTGGCGGTGACGGTGACGTCGCGCGTGTGGATGGCGCTGGCCTTGGCGCCGTCGCTGACCGCAAAGCCGATGCTACGGTTTGCGGTATCGGGCGTGATGGCCGTGTTGAGGTAGGTGACGGCGCGCAGCGCGGCCTGCCACTGTGCAAGCGTGGCGGTGCCGCCCGCCGAGTTCAGCATCAGCGTGCCATGAGCCGCATCGTACGTGGCGGCGATGTTGCCCATCGTCAGGCCGTCATTGGCAAAGCCGAGCACGTCCTGGCCGGCATGAAAGCCGGCGCCGATCTGCACGGTGGCCGAGGCCAGCGTCGCGTTGTCCAGGTCGGACAGCGCGATGCCGCCGTCCACGGTCACGGGCGTCGAGACCGTGTTGTTGCCCGAGACGAAGGACGCGGCACCGGTGCTGCCGGAGGAAATCACCGGCGTCTGATCGGTGGCGGTGACGGTGACGTCGCGCGTGAGCGTGGTGCTGCGCTTGATGCCGTCGTTGACCGCAAAGCCGATGCTGCGGGTGACGGTATCTGGCGTAACGGCCGTGTTGCGATAGGTGACGGCGCGCAGCGCAGCCTGCCATTGCGCCAGCGTGGCGGTGCCGCCGGCCGAGGTCAGCGTCAGCGTGCCGTTGACCGCGTCGTAGGCTGCGACGATATTACCCATCGTCACGCCATCGTTGGCGAACGCAAGCACGTCCTGGCCGGCACGGAAGCCGGCGCCGATCTGCACGGTGGCCGAGGCCAGCGTCGCGTTATCGAGGTCGGACAGCGCAATGCCGCTGTCCACGGTCACGGGCGTCGAAGCCGTGTTGTCACCTGCCACGAAAGATGCCGCACCGGTGCTGCCGGACGAGATCAACGGCGTCTGGTCAGTGGCCGTCACCGTGATGGCGCGCGTCAGGACGTTGCTGAACTGCGGGCCGGCATTGACGGAAAAACTGATCGTGCGCGTCGCCGTATTGGGCGAGACCCGGGTGTCGGCGTAGGTGATCGAGCGCAACGCGGCCTGCCATTGCGCCAGCGTCGCGGTGCCGCTCGCCGAGTTCAGGGTAAGCACGCCGGTCAGCACGTTGTAACTGCCGGTGATGTCGCCCATGGTCAAGCCGTTGTTGACGAACGACAGAACGTCTTCGGCTGAATGCAGATTTCCCGTGATGGCGACGACGGCCGAGTCGACGACGTTGCCCAGCGGGGAGGCAAGGAGCAGGCCGCCATCGATGACGACCGGGCTGGACGACGTATTGTCACCCGCCACGAACGAGACGGAGCCCGTGCTGGGGCTGGACAATGCGGGCGCCGAACTGATGACGTCAACGGTGTAGGACAGCGGCGCGCTGGTCTTGACGCCGTCGCTGATGGTGAACTCGACTGTGCGCGCACCCAGCGGCGCGCTGGCCGCGGCCGAGAAGTGGATGTTGGCCAGCAGCGATTGCCACTGCGCGAGCGTGCCGCCGGTGGATGCGATGGTCAGCTTGCCCAGGGCGGCATCATAGGTAACGGTCATCCCATTCGTCAGCGTCGATGGCGGCAGGTCGAAGTTCAGGATGTCGCCCTGCTGCAGGCCCGACGTAATCCGCGCTTCCAGTGTCAGCGCCACGAGCGAAGCTCCCGCGACATTGCGGTCCGTCAGCGTCAGGCCGCTGTCGATGATCTTGCCGCTTTGGCCCGGCAGGTAGGTCACGCTGTCGCCCGAGCTGCCCAGCACGGGCGTCTGATGAGTGGCGATGACGATGATGGCCTTGTCGGAGATGCCGCTGGACTTGGCGCCGTCGTTGACCGAGAAGGAAATGGTGCGGTTGAAGGTCTGCGGTACGGCCGACGTGGCGGCATAAGTGACCGAGCGCAGCGCGGCCTGCCATTGCGCGGTGGTGGAGCCGCCGGCCGAGGTCAGCGTCAACGTGCCCGTTGCGGCATCGAACGTCGCCTGGATGTCGCCAAACGATCCGCTGCCCATCGCCAGCACGTCCTCGCCCATCTGGTAATTGCCCGTGATCCTTACCGTGGCCGAGACCATGGTCGGCGTGTCCGGATCGCTTAGCGTCAGCGACGCATCGATCATGACGGGCGTGGACGGCGCGTTGTCGGCCGATGTGAAGGTTGAGCTGCCGCCGCTGTTCGTCAGCACTGGCGACTGATCAACCCGCTGGACATCGATCATGCGCTGGATACTGGCGCTGACCTTGAAGCCGTCGGTGATGACGAAGTTGATGGTGCGCTGCGTCGTGCTCGGCACCGCCGCAATGTCCGTGAACCGGATGGAACGCAGCGCGGATTGCCATTGCGCCAGCGTGGCCGAGCCGTTGCTGGAAGTCAGCACAAGCACGCCGGACGAATAGGACCCGGTAATGTTGCCCATCGTCGCGCCGTCGTTGGTAAACAGCAGCGTGTCGCCGTTGCTGTCATAACCGCTGGCGATCACGACGTTGGCCTGCGTCAGGGTGGCGCTGTCGAGGTCACTGACCATGATGCCAGCATCGATCACGATGGCGCTACCGGGCGCGTTGTCGCCTTGTGTGAAAGTAACGCTGCCGGCCGAGCCGGAAAGGATAGGGGTTTGCGTGGAGGCCGTAACCGTTATCGCTGTCTGGGCGGCCGCGCTGATCTTTGTGCCGTCGCTGACACTGAAATTGACGGTACGCGTGGCGGTGCTCGGCACGACCGCGGTCGAGGTGAACGTGACTGCCTGGAGCGCGTTTTGCCACTGGGCAAGCGTTGCCGTTCTGCCGCTTGAAGTCAACGTCAACACGCCGTTGACGTAGGTGGCAAAGATGTTGCCGTACAGCGCTGCATTGTTGTTGATGTAACGCAGCTCGTCGGTCTGCTGGTAGTTGCCGGAAATGGTGACAACAGCCTGCTGCAGCGGGCCGCCGTCCGCATCGCTGACGGTAATGGCGCTGTTGACGACAACGGGCGTGGAGGCCGAGTTGTCGCCGGATACAAAATGGGCGGTGTTGCCGCTGTTGCCCAGCAATGGGGTCTGGTCGGTCGCGGTCACAGTGACCGAGCGCGCGGCGACGGCGCTGGTCTGCGTGCCATCGCTGATCTGGAAGCTGACCGTGCGCGTGGCGCTGCTGGGCACGACCAGATCATTGGTGAAGCGGATGGATCGCAGGGCGGTCTGCCATTGCGCCAGCGAGGCGCCGCCCGCGGAGGTCAGCGTCAGGACGCCCGTGCCACTGTCGTAGACGCCGGAAATATCGCCCGACGTCGCCGGATTGCCGATAAAGACGAGTTCGTCGTGATTCACCTGGAAATTGCCGGTGATCGCGACGGTCGCGCTGGCCAGTGTGGCGCTGTTGCCGCCGCTGAGCGTGAGGCCCGCGTCGACGGCGACGGGCGTGGAGATCGTGTTGTCGCCGCTGGTGAACGACGCGGAGCCGGCACCAGGGGTGACCGCCAGAGGCGTTTCAACCTGGACGCTGTGATGCAGCGGCGCGCTGGTGCTGGCGCTGTCCCGCACCGAGAATGTGATGTCGCGCAGGCCGGCGGATGTCGAGGCGCCAGCCGAGAACGTCACGGCCCGCAGTGCGTTCTGCCACTGGGCTACGGTGGCGTTGTCGGACACGGAAGTCAAGGACAAGGTTCTCGTCGCCGAGTCGTAACTCCCGATGATGTCGCCGTACAGGGACACACTGGAGTTATTGAACGACAGGGTATCGCCCGCGATGTAGCCGGCAGAAATCGTCACGGTCCCGGCCGGCAGCTTCAGGCTGTCCGCGTCGCTGACGCTGATGGTGCTATTGACGACGATGCCTGCAGAGCCCGCCACGTAGTTGGTGTTGGCGGGCGAGGCGTCGCTGACGAGGGGCGTCTGGGGCGTTTCCGTGATCGTGATATTGCGGGTGGCAACATCGCTGTCGTTCTGTCCGTCACTGAACGAAAAAGCGATCGACCGAGTTGTGTCCGAGAGGCTGGGCGAGGTCATCGTGCTGGAAAACGTGACTGACCGCAGCGCGGCTTGCCATTGCGCGAGGCTTGCGGTGCCGGTCAGCCGGAGCTCGCCGACGCTTGCGTTGTAGCTGCCTGAGATGCCGTTTTGCGCCGTGAATCCCAGTTGATCGCCGACGACAAAATTGGTGATCCGTACCGTCGCCGAGATAGCAGTGGACGTTCCGCTCAGCGTCAGGCCCGGATCGATGGCGACCGCTGTGCCGCCTACGCCGTTATTGGCCGATGACCACGCCGCATTGCCGGGGCTGGTGGTGACGAACGCGCCCACTTCGGTATAAGCCAGGTTGTCCAGTGAGGGTTGGAAGGCGCCGGTATCGTTCTGGTCGATCAGTGAAAACGAGACGATGTTGTCGAACGCCGAACCCAGCTGGTTCTGGTTCGATACCGTACCCACGAATCCGCCTACCGTAGCCGTCGCCAACTGGATCAGTGCGCTGTGCGATCCATCCTTGTAGTTAGCCTGGATGTACAGGTCACCATTGAAAGAACTGAGATCGAAGCCTTGCAGCGAAAATGTGTGGCCGTTGGCTAGCGAGATCGTCACGCTTCTCATGACTGAGGTGCCGTCGGCATTGAGCAGCAGCACGCCGTCGGTCGGGCCGTCGGTAATATCGGTCGGCCCGAACGGGCTATTGCTGTCGTTGTATGCGTAGGAATTGGCCGCCCGGTCAAATGTGTACGTAATGCCATTCAGCGTAAATTGCGACTGGCCAACGGCAGAAAAATTGTTGGAGGCGGCGGTATCGTAGGTTTCGGTCGTGACCGCAAGCAGGCCGCCGTACTGCGCCAGCGCGATCGGCGAAGCGTTCAACGTGGATTGAACGTCGCCCGCGTGATACTCGAGTGTCCAGTCCCCGCCCCGCGTCGCGGCGCCCGTGGCGTCGGTGGAGGCCGCGACGTCCAGGTGCGAGAGGTCGGCGATCTGGCGCACCAACGCCTGCCCATCGGCCTGCTGTGCGATGTCGCATCCGTAGATCAGGAAATCGCCACCCGGGTTCATCGCCGCGCCGATCCGCGCCAGGTCGGCGCTGTGCGCCGCCAGCGAGGAGGCGGTCAGCCAGGTCGAGCCGGCCTGGATCGCGCCGTTGGAGCCGTGCGAAATCAGGCTGATCGCGTCCACGCCGGGATGCGATTGGAGATATTGCGCAATCTGGGCAAAGCCGTCGGATCGGGCATCCAGCACGACATACTGCGTGCCAGGAGCCAGCCCGTCGATCAGGGTCTGATACTTTTCGACACTGGGATCGATGAACACCACCTGCGATTGCAGGCTCGACACCGCGATGCCGTCGGCGGCCGCCTGCTGGTCTTGTTGCTGCCTGTCGGCGGTCTGGGTTCCGTCCTGCGCAGTCTGGCGGCCCGCCGACTGGGCCTGGGCGGCGGCGGGCGGGGGCGTATCCGAGGCTCGAGGCTGACCGGCCGAAACGGCTGGCGGCGTGGCGTTAGCTTGGGAAGGGGCGTCGGCCTGAGGTTCGCCGGCGCGATGGATCTCCGGCGCGGGATCGGCCTGGTGGGGTTGCGCGGAGAGCGCCGCCACCGAGGCGTCATAGACAATGCGAGGCTCCAGCGCCATCAGCAGGGGAGACGCCGCCACGGCGGGGCGGGGGCGGTTGGCGCCGTTCAGGCTGCCCGCCAACCATTGTTTGACCTTCTTCATGACCTGCTTCTCCATGCCGCCAGCGGCTGTCGCCGTAAACGAGCCTGGAGACCCAGGGTGTCGAAGTCCGCAATATTCGGGGCGTTGTATCGCGATCTTACAACTTAATGTGTCAATAGTGACGAGTATTAACATTATTTTTCTCGTCCGTAACTTAGCCGCCTCAGAAGCGCGAAGGCATTCGTCGAGGGCTCGAAACGCAACCACCGCAGAAACGTCGGCGACCGCCCGCCGGCGCTTCCCGCCAGGAACGCTAAAATACCGCCTCGCGGCTTTTTGGCCAGCCTTTCCGGTATCCCCCTACCTGCGCCTGGCGCACCCCACAACGATGAAAAAACTGACAGCTGTACTTCTTGTGTCCGCAACCTCGCTGCTCACGGCCTGCGGTCCTGGCGACAACGCGCCCGCCGCGAGCGCCCAGGCGCCGGCCGCGCCCAAGAAGGTTGTCGTGGGCCTGGACGACAATTTCCCGCCCATGGGATTTCGCGACGCCAGCAACCAGATTGTCGGTTTTGACATCGACATGGCCAAGGAAGCCAGCAAGCGCCTGGGCATCGAAGTGGAGTTCAAGCCCATCGACTGGAGCGCCAAGGAAGCCGAGCTGAACGGCAAGCGCGTCGACGTGCTGTGGAACGGCCTGACCATCACGGAAGAGCGCAAGAAGAACATCAGCTTCACCGCGCCCTACATGGCCAACCACCAGATCATCATCGTGGGCAACACCTCGCCCGTGAAGGTCAAGAATGACCTGGCCGGCAAGGTCGTCGGCGCGCAGGACGGCAGCAGCGCCACCGACGCCATCGCCAAGGATCCGGTTGCCGCGCAGATCAAGGAAGTGAAGAAGTTCGGCGACAACGTCACCGCGCTGATGGACCTGGCCGCGGGCCGTCTGGACGCCATCGTCGTCGACGAAGTCGTGGGCCGCTACCTCATCAGCAAGCGCGCGGGCGAATACCGCGTGCTGGAAGAGAACTTCGGCACGGAAGACTACGGCGTCGGCGTGCGCAAGGACGACACCGAACTCCTGGCCAAGCTGGACAAGACGCTGGACTCGATGAAGCAGGACGGCACCGCCGGCCGCATCGCCACGCAGTGGTTCGGCGCCAACATCATCAAGTAAACGAGAAAAGCGCCCGCGGCCCAACCGGCCGCGGCGCCTTTGCCGTTGCAGTTCGCAGCCCGCCGCGGCACCGCAAGGCCAGGCGGGCTCGCCCATGATTCTCTCTTGCCCGCGCGGCGCGAACCCACTGCATGGACTACGTACTTTCCCTTCTGGGGCCCATGGCGCAAGGCGCGAAAGTGACCTTGACGCTGTTTTTCATCACGCTGGCGCTTGCCGTGCCGCTGGGCCTTGTGCTGGCCTTGGCGCGCATCTCGAAGTGGCCGCTGCTGAGCCGCGCCGTCAATGGCTATATCTGGCTGATGCGCGGCACGCCGCTGATGCTCCAGATGCTGTTCATCTATTTCGCGCTGCCGTTCGTGCCGGTGATCGGCATCCGGCTGCCCGACTTTCCGGCGGCCGTCGTGGCGTTTGCCCTGAACTACGCCGCATATTTCGCCGAGATCTTCCGCGCCGGCATCCAGTCGGTGGACCGTGGCCAGTACGAAGGCAGCAAGGTGCTGGGCATGACCTACCTGCAGACGCTGCGCCGCATCGTCCTGCCGCAGATGGTGCAGCGCGTGTTGCCCCCCATGAGCAACGAGACCATCACGCTGGTCAAGGACACCTCGCTCATCTACGTGCTGGCCCTCAATGACATCCTGCGCACCGCGCGCGGCATCGTGCAGCGCGACTTCACGACCACGCCGTTCCTGGTCGCCGCGGCTTTCTACCTGTTGATGACGCTGCTCCTGACGTGGTTCTTCCAGCACATGGAAAAGCGCTATGCCAAATATGACCAGTAATTCCCCGGCCGGGCTGAACATGCGCCCGGTCATGATCGAAGCCCGCCACATCGTCAAATCCTTCGGCGCGAACCGGGTGCTGGACGACGTTTCGTTGACCCTGGAGCAGGGCGAGGTGGTCGCGGTGATCGGCCCGTCGGGCTCTGGCAAGAGCACGTTCCTGCGCTGCCTGAATCACCTTGAGACCATCGACGAAGGCAGTATCGTGGTGGAAGGCGAAACCATGGCGGCCGCCGTCACCGGCGCGCGCAGCCAATACGCCAGCGACGCCGACGTGCGCCGCATCTGCCGCAAGATGGGCATGGTGTTCCAGTCGTTCAACCTGTTTCCGCACATGACGGTGCTGCAGAACATCATCGAGGCGCCCATCACCGTCAAGGGCATGACCCGCGCCCAGATCGTGCCCAAGGCCGAAGAACTGCTGCGCAAGGTCGGCCTTCTGAACAAGCGCGACAACTATCCCACCCGCCTGTCCGGCGGCCAGAAGCAGCGCGTCGCCATTGCCCGCGCGCTGGCCATGGAGCCCGACATCATGCTGTTCGACGAGCCCACCTCGGCGCTGGACCCGGAACTGACCGGCGAAGTGCTGCGCACCATGAAGCAGTTGGCCGACGAACGCATGACCATGCTGGTCGTGACCCACGAAATGGGCTTCGCGCGCGAAGTGGCGCATCGCGTCATCTTCATGGACGACGGCCGCATCGTCGAGGAAGCGCCTTCCGCCGCGTTCTTTGCCGCGCCCCGGCATGCGCGCAGCCGGGAGTTCCTGGCGCATATGCTTTGAGTAAGCGGCCTGGGTGGGGCGTTGCGCCAGAGAACCCGAGCGTATCCTCCGTGTGCCATGCACAAGGTTGGGACGACGGGCATATTTAAGAAGCTTTTGATGTACACGTTTCAGATGCGCGAGCACGATCACGGCGATCGTCCTCGGGTGCATCAGGTGGGAAGCTAGGGCGCTTCCGGTCAGGGTACGCGGCGGACGCCCACCCCATAGCGGCTGCCTCAGCAATAACGTCTTTCGAGCCGGGCCGCAGCCACCGGAGCGCCGCGTGCCCGCCCAATCTCGTCCGATTTTCCTGTTTATCGTTGGCGCCAATGATGGGGAAGCCAGCGCACTTCAGCACGGCATTTCACCATCACGGCGTCCTGGACCGCGGTCATGAACCAGGTGTCATTGGAAGAGCTGCTATCGCAGGCAGTCGACGTCGCGCGCAGTACTCGACGGGACGAAGCGCCCAGCCCGTGCGTCGACTGCAAGTCCGAAGTTGCCATTCTTCCGCTGCGCTATGCCGTGGTGACCAGCGAAGATCCGGAAGCGCTTGCCGCGCTGGCGCCGGATCTGCCTCGCAATCTCGGCCTGGGGTTGCCCGCGTTGCACGCCAAAGGCGTCCGCTACGCCGTGCGCGCCATGCGCCAGGGTTACCTGTACGCGTTCATCAAGCGCTTCGGAAAATGGAATTGCGAAAGCGCGTGGCGAGCGACAGGGACAGGGGTGTTCTCCCCATTCTGGCCTTACTCGCCAGATTCGCAGTACGCGCCCGAACCGCGCCGCCTGCTCGGATATGGCGGCTGGACCATCCTGTTCAAGGCCCCGGAAGACATCCAGGAAGCGCGCCTGCTGTTCACTCCGGACGTGCTTACCGAGCGCATGCTCGACAAGTTGCGCGATACCGATTCGTTGCGCAACAAGCTGCAGGCATTCGACATCAAGGAAATCGCCAACATCTGCTCGTTTGCTCCCGACGTGCTCGACATGTCTTCCACGGACAATGGCATTGCCGAGAGCATCGCCGCGGCCCATACCCGCTTGGCGCCCACGCTTGCCAATCAGCTCCATTCCGACCCGGATTATCACCACGCCCCGCAATTGGTCGCGTCGGATTTGAGGCCGACGGTCACCCGAGCCCGCGGCGCCGCTATCGTGCTGCGCGACCCCATCGGCATTACTCAGCAACTCAACGCCTGGCGAAACGAGGCCGTCGAGACGCTGAAGGACTACTTGAACAGGGGTGGGGCCAACAACGGCATCAGCAACGAACGCAAGATTCTGGTGGCGCAGGCGTTCGGCGATGTTCGGAATCAGTTTGAAGAGAGGTCCGCTGCCTTGGAGGCGCAGCATTACATCGAGATCGAACGGGACAAGGTGTTCAATCCCGAGATGGCGCGGGGGCGCAACTGGATCCTCGACGAGGCGCAGCAGAAACGCTGGGAAGCGGCAGCCCAGGAGCACGTGCGCAACTATGAAGCCACGATAAGGGCGCGGGTGCAAGCCAAACTGGACAGCGGCGAATACCGCACCCGCTTCGAAAGCAAGTACGTAACTCCGCCGGACCCGAAAGCGGCGTTGCAGATCTACGCCATGAAACAGGCGCTCGCGGGTTTCGAGACCCAGTGTCGAATTGCGGAACAGGAAGCGGCGCGTCGGGCACTGCCATACGAAGTCTGGTTGCAGAGCGAGCAATTACTGGATGGGTTGGACGTCTATGACGATGCCGATCTTGCCAGCGGCTGGCGGTTTGCGGGTCAGACAGGACTGTGCGTCTTTGGTGCGGAAGGATGCGAAAGCAGTGCCAACTTCATCCAGCAGTGGTGGCAGGGTGGGGCGCAAGACCGCAAGAACCTCGCGCTGCGAAGCTTTGGACTAAATCAGGATGCCATCCTGGCGGAAATGGACCGCATCCGCGAATCCGCGAAATCCGAGCCGGCGCTCGCTGCCGGCGACACCATTTACCAGTACACGCGGACGGGCCTCGAAATGGCAAAGACGCTAGGGCAGCTCTTTGACAAGGCCAATAGCGTGTACGAAGCGATGGACAAATCGAGCAATGCGGGACTGTCAGGCGGAGTCCTGGCCTGGTACGCCAGCCTGGGCCGTCAGACCTTGCGCCACGCCTCGCGAGGCAACGAATGGTTCGTCCACTGGGCCACCCGCAGCTGGCTCGCCGCCAGCATCGGCGAGCGCGCCGTCAACCTCAGGCTAGAGGACCTGCAGGCCATCGGCCACAGCGCGGACCGGACGGTCATGCGAGGCCAGATCAAGCAGAACGTCCAATTCGCCTTCGCGACGGAGCTGGTGGATGCGCACTCCAGCGAGTTCTACAAGGTAAGGGCCAGCGGGTGGCTGCTGTTGCTTGAGGCCGGCCTGCTCGGATTAAGAATGCACAGCCTGCCTCAGAACGACAGGCAGAGAGCCGAGCTGGCGGCCGCCGTGCTGACCGCCGGCGCGGCGGGGATCGAAATGCTGGCCTGCGGGACGGAGCTGGTGTTGAGGCACTTCAATCCCGGAAGCACGACCGGGGTGGGGGCCACGGTGTTCTTGGGGAGGCTGCGGCTGTGGGGTGGGGCGTTGGCGATCATGGGAGGTGCGATCGCCGCTACGTATGATCTGATTGATATGCAGAACGCGGCGAAAGAGAAAAAAACATCGCTATCCCGAGCATTTCGGATCCGGTTTGTCACGACTCTCTTGATGGCGACAGGGCAAGCAAGCTTAACCTTGGGAGCGGCTGCACCGATGCTACGCATTGTTGCAGAGCGGGCTGTGCTCTCACGCTGGAGCGTCTCGTTGGGCATGATGGCAGACATTTCAGCCTTCTTTGCCAAGGAGGCAGTGGCGCTATTTTTGCGCCGCCTGCTACTCCGTGGGACGGGAATTTTGGTCGTAGCCAGTGTGGCAATTGCAATTTTCGATGATGACGCTCTGCAAAAATGGTGCAAGCGTACATCGTATCGCGGACCAAAGTTTCAGAACGAGAAGCCGTTTGAAGACACAGCGCAAGAATTGGCGAGCGTCTATGGCGCCCTGAATGAGGTGGCTTGATGTACGCGACCGAGTGGATGATGTGGTTGGGCTGCTTGAAATCGGATGAGGAATTAGGGAGCCATTCCGGAGGCGCACGGCCCTCGCCACGAGCTGTGTCTTACGTAGAAGATGTTGCGCAAGAGCGAGCGGCCCAACAGGCAAAACGTTGCGATCGCGCTGTCAGTCGCGGCCCAGTGTACGCCGCTAACGATATATATATGGAGATGCGTTGCGGGGGAATGGAAGACAAGCGGGGGCTTATCACGCTCGCCACTGCAATTTTTGTAGGCATGATTTTATATGCGTGGGCCGTTAGTTCGGGACCAATTCTCTTTGCAGTGCTGCTCGGCTCGATGAAGTGGTATGACAGTTCAATCGGGTGGCAGCAGTACTTTGATTTGGCGTTCGACGTCATTATTTTTGGCGTGCCGCTTTGGCTCTACTTCAGGCACGCATTCCGCTTCAGTCGTCTAGAGGTGTTGACGTCCCGTCACTTGCTGGTTCGGTTTAATCGGATTACTCGTCAAGTCTATCTTCATCGACCTTCGCATTGTGGCGGTGTCCTTGTCTTGCCCTGGAACGGCACAACCTCGATGGAGATGGCGGGTCAGCGCCTTATGCTCGGATGGTTTCCAGACGATACGCCGTTGCCGTTTCCGAACTTTGGCGCGGTTTCTGACTCGCGGTGGCGGCATCCTGATCGTCACGCATAGCGCCGAGCAGGCCGGTCGTCTGGCGCGCCGAAGCTGGCGGATGACGCAGGGCCGCATGGAGCCCCTATGGACGTGATCCAACTGCAGGCGCTGGATCTGGTGATCGCGTCGCTGCTGGTGCTGCTAAGCGCCGGCATTTCCTTTGCGCTGCGCCTGAACCTGCACAGGCAGGTGCTGTGGGCGGCGGTGCGGACGGTGGTGCAACTGCTCCTGGTCGGCCAGATCCTTCGCATCGTGTTCGCCCACGCCGCGCCATGGCTGACGGCGCTGGTGGTGGCCGTGATGATGGCGCTGGCCGCGCGCGAGGTGGCCGCCCGGCCCAAGGCGCGCCTGACCGGACACGGCAACGGCTGGGTCGGCACGCTGGCGGTGGCCAGCACCACGCTGATCACGGCGCTGTTCATCCTGAGCACGGCGTTGCGTCCAGACCCCTGGTACGACCCGCGCTACACGATTGCACTGGTGGGCATTGTGCTGGGCAGCGTGCTCAATGCCGCCAGCCTGGCGCTGGACGGCATGCTGTCAGGCGTGCGCCGCGAACGGCTGGGCATCGAGGCACGTTTGGCACTGGGGGCCACGGTCCACCAGGCGTTCTCATCGCTGCTGCGCGAATCCGTGCGGCGCGGCATCGTGCCAAGCATCAACCAGATGTCCGCCGCGGGCATCATCACCTTGCCCGGCATCATGACCGGCCAGATCATCGCGGGCATGGACCCGGTGGACGCGGCCAAATACCAGATCCTGCTGATGTTCCTGCTGTGCGGCGCAAGCGGCATGGCAGCGATGGGCGCAGCCTACGGCGCCATGCGCCGATTGACCGATGAGCGTGGAAGGCTGCGGCTGGACAGGTTGATGCCGGGGCGGTAGGGCGCGTGTCGCCTTGCCCACGAATGCAGCCATCCGGCGCGTCCAAAGAAAAACCGGCAGCCCCAACGGGACTGCCGGTTTCTTGTCTGTCAGCCAGCTTGCGCCAGCTGGCAAAGCAGGGGACGCTTAGCCGATGGAGGCCAGCACCTTGTTCAGCGTGGCGCTGGGGCGCATGGCCTGGCTGGCCTTGGCTTCGTTCGGCTGGTAGTAGCCGCCGATGTCCACGGGCTTGCCTTGGGCTGCCTTGAGCTCGTCCAGGATCTTGTTCTCGCCTTCCGAGAACGCGGTCGCGGCGGGCGCGAACTGGGCGGCCAGGGCGCGGTCTTCGGTCTGGGCGGCCAGGGCTTGGGCCCAGTACATCGCCAGGTAGAAGTGGCTGCCGCGGTTGTCCAGGCCGCCGACCTTGCGCTCGGGCGACTTGTTTTCGTCCAGGAACTTGGCCGTGGCCTGATCCAGCGTCTTGGCCAGGATCTGGGCGGTCGGGTTCTTGTACGTGCGGCCCAGGTGGTCCAGCGACTCGGCCAGCGCCATGAATTCGCCCAGAGAATCCCAGCGCAGGAAGCCTTCTTCCAGGAACTGCTGCACGTGCTTGGGCGCCGAACCGCCCGCGCCGGTTTCAAACAGGCCGCCGCCAGCGACCAGCGGCACGATCGACAGCATCTTGGCGCTGGTGCCCAGTTCCATGATGGGGAACAGGTCGGTCAGGTAGTCGCGCAGCACGTTGCCGGTGACCGAGATGGTGTCCAGGCCTTCGCGGATGCGCTTGACCGAGAACTTGGTGGCTTCGACGGGGTCGAGGATGCGCAGGTCCAGGCCGCTGGTGTCGTGGTCCTTCAGGTACTGCTTGACCTTGGCGATAACCTGGGCGTCGTGGGCGCGCTTTTCGTCCAGCCAGAAGACGGCGGGCGTCTTGGTGGCGCGGGCGCGCGTGACGGCCAGCTTGACCCAGTCCTGGATCGCGGCGTCCTTGGTCTGGCACATGCGCCAGAGGTCGCCGGCCTCGACGGCCTGCTCCAGCAGCACGGCGCCGGAGGCGTCGGTGACGCGCACGGTGCCGGCGGCCGGGATGACGAAGGTCTTGTTGTGCGAACCGTATTCTTCGGCAGCCTGGGCCATCAGGCCGACGTTGGGCACGCTGCCCATCGTGACCGGATTGAACGCGCCATTGCGCTTGCAGTCGTCGATGACGGCCTGGTAGACGCCAGCGTAGCTGCGGTCGGGGATGACGGCCTTGGTGTCCTGCAGCTTGCCTTCGGCGTTCCACATCTTGCCCGAGTCGCGGATCATGGCGGGCATGGACGCGTCGACGATGACGTCGCTGGGCACGTGCAGGTTGGTGATGCCCTTGTCGGAGTTCACCATGGCCAGTTGCGGCAGCGTCTTGTAGGCGGCGTCGATGTCGGCGGTGATGGCGGCCTGCTGGTCGGCGGGCAGCGACTGGATCTTGGCGTACAGGTCGCCAATGCCGTTGTTGGGGTCAAAGCCGGCCTGCTTGAGGACGTCGGCGTGCTTGGCCAGGACGTCCTTGTAGAACACGGAGACCACGTGGCCGAAGATGACGGGGTCCGAGACCTTCATCATGGTGGCCTTCAGGTGGACCGAGAACAGCACGCCGTTGGCGCGCGCGTCGTCGATCTGCGCCTGCAGGAAGGACTTCAGCTTGGCGGTCGACAGCACGGCGGCGTCGATGATCTCGCCTGCCTTGACCGGGGTCTTTTCCTTCAGGACGGTCTTGGTGCCGTCGGCAGCCGTCAATTCGATCTTGACGTCGCCGGCTTCGGCGATGAGGGCCGACTTTTCGGTGCCGTAGAAGTCGCCTTCGCTCATGTGCGCGACGTGCGACTTGGAGTCGGACGACCAGACGCCCATCTTGTGCGGGTGCTTGCGGGCGTAGTTCTTGACCGACAGCGGGGCGCGGCGGTCGGAGTTGCCTTCGCGCAGGACCGGGTTGACGGCGCTGCCCTTGACCTTGTCGTAGCGCGCCTTGACGTCACGCTCGGTGTCGTTGGCGGGGGCGTCCGGGTAATCCGGCAGCTTGTAGCCCTGGTCCTGCAGTTCCTTGATGGCCGCCTTCAGTTGGGGCATCGAGGCGCTGATGTTGGGCAGCTTGATGATATTGGCTTCGGGCTTGACCGCGAGGGCGCCCAGCTCAGCCAGGGCGTCGGACAGCTTCTGGCCGTCTTCGAGGTAATCCGGGAACAGGGCGATGATGCGGCCTGCCAGCGAAATGTCGCGGGTCTCAACCGTGATGCCTGCGGGTTTGGCGAATGCCTGGACGATGGGCAGCAACGAACGGGTTGCAAGTGCCGGAGCTTCGTCGGTGAGGGTATAGATAATCTTCGGAGTAAGAGACATGATCCTTGAATCTGTTCGGCTCAGGCGATTAACGCGCAAACCCGAACATGCTATGCGGCGTACGCCGGTAGATGTTGTCGAGAGTGGGTTCGTATGGAGGGACGCGCAGGCAAGCCGTCCACCCAACATGACCGCCGCCCGTCCTATTGTCTGACTGGACCGGCCGGCCCAATTGAAAGGGCCGTATCCGGGTCCGCCTTGGAAGGTGCGACCGCCACGAACTTTCCATTGTAATACCGTGCTACGCATTGCGCCGGGAAATGGTTCCATTTCATGATGGCGACGCAATATGCATATGCCCAAGGTTTCAGGGACGGATCGCGCGCGGCGGCCAATGCGATGCAAATCGAGCCCAACTATCACGTTTGACAAAGCGCCGCGATGAGAGGAAAGTAGCGCCCATGAATTTCCGCGCCGTCCGCATTTCGCTGATTATTACCATCATTCCTGGAATGGTGGGTTAGCGCGCGACCGCAACAGTCACAGCCACCCGCCCCACGAGGCGGGTTTTTTGTGGCCGCCTCTGCCGGGCAAGCCTACCCAAGCAGAGAAACCATGTCCGCTACCCCCCCCAACGCACCCTCGGAATTCCAGGCTGGCGCTGCCACGCCCATGGAGTACCTGCGGCAGATCCTGACCGCCCGGGTCTATGACATTGCCCGGGAAACCGAACTGGACCTGGCGCGCGGCCTGTCCGCCCGGCTCGGCAACACTGTCCACTACAAGCGCGAAGACAACCAGCCGGTTTTTTCGTTCAAGGTGCGCGGCGCCTATAACAAGATGCGCAACACGCCGCGGGCGGCGCTGGAGCGCGGCGTGATCACCGCGTCGGCCGGCAACCATGCGCAGGGCGTCGCCATTTCGGCGGCCAAGCTGGGCGTGCGGGCCATCATCGTGGTGCCGCAGACCGCACCGCAAGTGAAGGTGGACGCCGTGCGCGCCCACGGCGGTCCGACCGTCACCGTGGTGCAGGCCGGCGATTCGTATAGCGACGCCTACGCCCATGCCCAGATGCTGGCGCAGGAACAGGGACTGACGTTCGTCCCCGCGTTCGACGATCCGTATGTGATCGCCGGTCAGGGCACGGTGGGAATGGAGATCCTGCGCCAGCACCCCGAACCGCTGCACGCCATCTTCGTGCCGATCGGCGGCGGCAGCCTGGCAGCGGGCGTATCGACCTACGTGAAGGCGGTGCATCCCGGCGTGAAGGTCATCGGCGTCCAGACAGAGGACTCTTGCGCGATGGCGCAGTCGCTGCGCGTGGGCGAACGCGTCATCCTGGCCGACGTGGGCCTGTTTTCGGATGGCACGGCCGTCAAGCTGGTGGGCGAAGAGACGTTCCGCCTGTGCCGCGAGCATCTGGACGAGGTGATCCTGGTCGACACCGATTCGGTATGCGCGGCCATCAAGGACGTTTTCCTGGACACGCGCAGCGTGCTGGAGCCAGCGGGTGCGCTGGCGGTGGCGGGGCTGAAAAAATACGTCGAGCGCGAAGGCGCTCGCGGGCAATCGCTGGTGGCGATTACTTCAGGCGCCAACATGAACTTTGACCGCATGCGGTTCGTGGCGGACCGCGCCGAGGTGGGCGAGGCGCGCGAGGCGGTGTTCGCGGTGACCATCCCCGAGGAACGCGGCAGTTTCCGGCGCTTTTGCAAGGTGATCGGGCAACGTAGCGTGACCGAATTCAACTACCGCATCGCCGACGCGCGCACCGCGCACATCTTCGTCAGCGTGCAGATCGCGCGCCGCGGTGATTCGGCCGACATTCTGGCGGCGTTGCAAGCCGAGGGCTTCTCGGCCACCGACCTGACGAACAACGAAGTCTCCAAGCAGCACATCCGCTACATGGTTGGCGGACGCTCGCCGCTGGCAGGCGGCGAACGGCTGTTCCGCTTTGAATTTCCCGAGCGCCCGGGCGCGCTGATGAAGTTTCTGTCGGCGATGGCGCCCAACTGGAACATCAGCCTGTTCCATTACCGCAACCAGGGCACGGACTTCAGCTCGGCGCTGGTGGGCATCCAGGCACCGGTGGCCGACGATGCGGCGCTGGATGCGTTCCTGCGGCAACTGGGTTATGCGCACGCCGAGGAAACGGGGAACGAGGCCTACCGCCAGTTCCTGATCTGAGTGAGCGGCCGGGCGTTTAGCTAGCGTTGCAACCGGCCTTGCGCGGCAATGCCACGCCCGGCTTCAAACGCAGCGTCGCGCGGCCCTGCGCCTGGGTCAGTTCCAGCGCGTTTGCGCGCCATGCGGGCACGTCGTCGAATGCGATGACCGGCGACGAGCCGGAAGCGGCCTTCGCGCCGGGCCGTTCGAATTGCAGCGCAGGCAGGCCCACGCACGTGTCCTTGAAATCCAGGCGGGCCAGCTCACGCCCGTCGCTCAGGCGCACCGCGCGAAACGCCAGGGGCGTATCCACGAACTTGCTGACTTCCGGCACGTATTGCAGGTAACCGTGGGCGTCCTTGACGTGCGTGGCCGGTTGCAGCACGACGACGTCGCGGCCCGGAGGGATAGCCAGGTAGGCCACATCGCCCGCCACATCCAGCAGCTTGCCCGGGCCGAGGTTCTTGGCCTTGAGCGGCGCGTGCCGGATCATCACGGTTTCGTTCCAGGCGGAATTCACGCGCGTCCATCCGAGCAGGCGGGAGTCCTCGAACCGCGTGCCGTGGATCCGGTCGCGGTCTGGCTTGCCGGAGATGGGTAGACGCTGCACGCGCAGCGCGCCGTTGACCACTTGCAGATGCGCGAGCACGGTGCTGGCGCTGGAACTGGTGAAGAATGCCAGCACCGCGTCGGTTTCCAGAATGGCGACGGGACCGGGGCAGAAGAACGCGCGGGCTTGCGGCGCATTGCTACCCGGAAAGAGCAGGGCGCCGACGTCCGCGCCGCACAGGCTTTTGCCCTGGAACGTGATGGTGGTGGCGCGCGTCGTCTGGCCCTGACCGGTATTCCAGTCGCTGCGGCTGCCGGTTGCCACGTCGACGACAAGGCCGTGATTGTCATAGACCACCGCGGCGCCCGAGGGCGCGGCCAGCAGGCTGAGCAGAAACACGAGGGCGCGGCGGCTCGTCATGGGCGGACTCAGAGGATGGCGGGAGGGGTGAATATATACCGCTGAAGCCGCGCCGGTCCGGTTCAGCGTTCGGCCAGCCCGTCGACATGGATCTGCGCCTGTCCCTGCGGACAATGCTCCACGCGTGCCCGCACCCGGTATACGCGGCGCAGCGTGTCGGGCGTTACCACATCGCCTGGCAGCCCTTCGGCCTCGATCGCGCCCGCGTGCAGCAGCAACGCATGGTCCGCGTGGCGCAGCGCGATGTTCAGGTCGTGCAGCACCACCAGCGTAATGAGACGGTGCAGGCGCGTCTGGCGGCGCAGCACGTCCATCACGTGGAACTGATAATTCAGATCCAGCGCGGACAGCGGTTCGTCGAGCAGCAAGAGGCGCGGGCGCCGCACCAGCGCCTGGGCCAGCGAGGCAAGCTGCTTCTGTCCGCCTGACAGTTCGTCCAGATGGCGGCTGGCCAGGTGCGCAATGCCCAGCTCGGTGATGACCGCCATGGCGTCCTCCATCAGCGCGTGCCCGGGTTGCCCGTGCCTTCCGGAACGCGCCGCCACCAGCACCGATTCGAAGACGGTCATGTGCACCCCCTTGGGCAGGGCCTGCGGCATGTACATCGCGCATTCGGCGCGGCGGGCGGCGCTGGCCTGCGCCAGGTCCTCGCCGCCCAGCAAGAGGGCACCGTCCATCACCGGATGCAGGCCCGCCAGCGTCTTGAGAAGCGTGGACTTGCCGCTGCCGTTGGGGCCCAACAGCGCGGTGACGGCGCCTTCGGCCATGGGGCCGGCGCTGGCGTGGCGTAGCACCGGCCGCCCGCCGTAGCCCGCGGACAGCGCCTGGAGGCGTAGCTGCGTCATCGTCAGGGTTGCAGCACCAGCGTGCCGCGCATGTGCTGCGCGTGCGCCGGGAACGAGCAGTAGTAGGTGTATGACTGGCCGGCGCGCAGGCGGCTGACGGGGAAGGTGACGGTGGCCGTCTCGCCGCCGCCCAGCATCGGCGTCTTGGCCAGGATGCGGGCGTCTCCCGGCTTCAGGAAGTCGTTGTTCGCGCCCGCCTGGATGCCGTCCGCCATGACGGCGTCGATGTCCCCGGTCTTGGTCAGCACCCAGTTGTGGCCGGCCTTTTCCTTGCTGTTCTTGCCCGTGTGAATGAGCCGCACGGTGAATTCCTGGCAGCTTGCCGGCACGACGATGTGGTCAGGGCCGAACTGCTTGCCGGGCCGGCCTTCGACGTCGATGCTGCACTCGGCGGGCGCGGCATGGGCCGTGCCGGCGATCATCAGGGCCGCGAGGGTCAGCGTCAGGCGGAATTTCATCGGGGTGTCTCCTTGTGCGATGGGTGCCGTCAGGCGCGCTTGAGCGCCCGCACGACGATGGTGAGAAAGAAGGGAATGCCGACCAGCGACGTGACGATGCCCACGGGAATGAGCGCGCCGGGCAGCACGGTCTTGGAGGCGACGGACGCAAGCGACAGGATCAGCGCGCCGGCCAGGGCGCTGCCCGGCAGGTAATAGCGATGGTCTTCGCCCAGCAGCAGCCGCGCGATGTGCGGCGCAACCAGGCCGACGAAGCCGATCGTGCCCACGAACGACACGGCCAGCGCCGCCAGCGCGCTGACGCGCAGCAGGCTGACCAGGCGCAGGCGCTTGACGTCGATGCCGAAGCTGGCCGCGCGTTCCTCGCCCAGGCGCACCGCGGTGAGCTTCCAGGCGTCGCGCATCGAAAACGGGATGGCGAGCGACAGGGCCGCCGCCATGACGCCGACCGTTGTCCAGTTGGCGCGCGCAAGGCTGCCCATGGTCCAGAACACGATGCCTTGCAAGGCCTCTTCGCTGGCGACGAACTGCAGCAGCATCACCAGCGCCTGAAACGAATACACCAGCGCGATGCCAAAGAGCACCACGCCCAGTGTCGATCCGCCACGCCAGCGCGCCACGCGCTCCAGCACCAGCACCGAGAGCAGCGTGCAGGCGAAGGCCGATACGGACACCGTCATGCCGGCCGGCAGCGCCGGCAGATGCCAATCCAGCGTGATGGCAAGCGACGCGCCGAACGCTGCCGCGGCCGAGACGCCCAGCGTGTAGGGGCTGGCGAGCGGGTTGTCCAGCATGGTCTGCATCTCGGCGCCGCCCAGGCCCAACGCAACGCCGACCAGCAGCGCCATCAGCGCATAGGGCAACCGGAACTGCCAGACGATGACGCGCGTGCCGGTGTCCGACACATCGGGGTGCAGCAGCGTGCGTAGCAACTCAGGCAGGGACAGCGATGCGGGTCCGCTCGCGATGTCGGCCAGCAGGCTGGCCACGATGGCCAGCACCAGCGCGGCGGTCAACAAGAGGCGCTTGCGCACCGCGCGCCGATACGTGGCGATGGGGTCGCCGGGGACGGAAGCCGTGCGTAGTGGCGTCGCTGTGACAATATCGGTCATGTCGGTCTACTTCGCAGGCGCGGCCGGGGTCGTCCAGAAGGCGCCCGTGCTGTCCAGGTCCAGGAACTGGCCGTAAAGCGTGTCCAGCGTGCCTTGCGGATCCAGCGCCGCCGCGCGCTCGGGGTAGAGCCACTTGGCCATCGCCTCGATGGCGGCGATGTTGTAGGGCGAGTTGTAGAAGGCGTGCCAGATGCCAAAGGCGCGATGTTGCGTAACAGCATCCAGGTCGCGGATGCCGTCGCGGGCCAGCAGCGTGGACAGGCTGCCGGCAGAGACCTTGGGATCTGCGCCGGGCCCGGCCAAGAGGCCTGGACGGCCCGGCTCCGACCGGCTGCCCGTGGCGATGTAGACGTCGGGCTTGGCGTCGATGACAAATTCCAGGCTGACGTCGCCGATGGCGCCGGGCAGCACGGGCGCGGCCACATTGACGCCACCGGCTGCTTCCAGCAGGTCGCCAAAGCTGCCGTTGCCGGTGGTGTGGCAGCACGCGGGCCACACGCCCGCCAGCATTTCCACGAAGACGCGCGGCCGCTGCGCCTGCGGCACCGCGTCCACCACCTTGCGCACGCGGGCCAGGCGATCTTCGTAGAACGCGATGTAGGCCTCGGCCTGCGCTTGCCGGTCGAGGGCTTGGCCCAGGATGCGCAGGCTGGGCACCGTGTTGCGTACCGGGTGCTGGCGGAAATCGATGAACACGATCGGGATGCCGGCTTCCTGCAGCGCGGGAATCATGGGATTGTTGCGGCCCGGACCGTGGCCGCTGACGCTGAAGATCGCCACGTCGGGCCGCAGCGAAACGATTTTCTCCGGGCTGACGCTGGCTTCCGACGTCTTGCCGATCAAGGGAACCTGGGCCGCTTGCGGGAAGCGCTTGACGAGCTGGTTCCAGGAATAGGGATCCTGCTGCTTGAGCTCGCCTTGCCAGCCGACCACGCGCGCGACGGGATCGTGCCGGTCCAGCAGCGCCATCGCGAAGACAAAGCGGCCTTCACCCAGCAGAATGCGCCGCGGGTGGTCGGGCACCGTCACGACGCGGCCGGCCAGGTCGGTGACCTCGCGTGCATGGGAGGCGGGCAGGGCGCAGAACAGGGCGGCGGCGGTCACGGCCGCACGGAAGAGGGCAATCGGGCGCATGGCGAATCCTTATGGGGCATTGGCCGCGCGTTGCGGGTAACGCGAACCATTCTTATCGCCGGGCAGTGTCCGACAACCTGTCTCAAGAATTCGTTAAGACGCGCCGAGCCTGTGGTGCAGGCGCTGCACACCCGGCATCCGATGCCCGGCATCCCACGCCTCGGCCTCTACAATGTGAGATTGATTGTTGTTCTCCGAGCTGTCTCGCCATGCGCGTTCTCGTCATCGAAGACGACCCCGACATTCTTGCCAATATCACGCATCACCTGACGCGCCGCGGCTACATCGTGGATTGCGCCGAGGATGGCCAGCGCGGCTATGCGATGGCGGCCACGGGCGAATTCGACCTGATCGTGCTGGACCTGATGCTGCCGCGGCTGGACGGTTACGCGCTTTGCCGCCGGTTGCGCACCGAGGCGGCGTGCAACACGCCCGTCATCATGGTCACCGCGCGCGACACGCTGGACAACCGCCTGACGGGATTCGACGCGGGTGCCGACGATTACCTCGTCAAGCCATTCGCGCTGGCCGAACTGGCGGCACGGGTCAAGGCGCTGCTGCATCGCGCCAGCGGGGCGGGCGCGTCCCGAATCCTGCGCGTGGGCGACCTGACGCTGGATACCGGCACCCTGGCGCTGGCGCGCGCGGGTCAGGCGCTGCGCCTGCCTCCGTCGCCGCTGCAATTGCTGACCTTGCTGATGCGCGCCAGTCCGGCGGTGGTCCATCGCACCCGGCTCGAAGAGGCGCTGTGGCGCGACTCCCCGCCCGACAGCGACAGCCTGCGCACCCACATCCACCAGATCCGCCACGTGGTCGACAAGCCCTACGACACGCCGCTGCTGCACACCGTGCATGGCATCGGCTACCAGTTGCGGCCCCCCAGCGATGGCTAGCCGCGGCGCACGCCCGGTGCGGCGCGGGCTGGCCCGCCACCTCGTGCTGACTTACCTTGCGCTGGCGCTGCTGGTGGCGGGACTGTTGACCTGGCTGTCGGTCTGGAGCGTGGGCAAGCTGGAGGCCCACCTGCAACGCATCGACATGGGCATGGCGGTGGAGCGCGTGCGGGGCGATTTCCTGGCCGGCATCGACCCGGGCCGGCCGAACCGGTTCTTTTATGGCGATCCAGGCGGTGCGGCGTTTCCCGACTGGCTGCGTCCGCTGGCGCCGGGCTTTCACAAGATCGCGCGCAATGGCCGCGTGTGGCACGTGATGGTCGACGACCTGGACGGACAGCGCTATATGCTGCTGCGCGACTACACCGAGTACGAGCAGAACCAGTCGGCCTCGCACCTGACCGCGGTGACGGGGCTGGCGGCCAGTCTGGCGCTGGCGTTCGTGCTGGGCATCGTGGCCACCCGCCGCCTGCTGCGCCCGCTTGCGCGGCTGGCCGCGCAGGTCAACACACGCGGCGCGCAGCCGCCGCAGACCCGGCTGGCCGAAGACTATCCGCCGGACGAGATCGGCCAGCTCGCGGCCGCGTTCGACTCGACCTATAACCAGCTTGAGCAGGCGCTGCGGCGCGAGCAGCTCTTTACCGCCGATGTGGGGCATGAGTTGCGCACGCCGCTGATGGTGATTTCCAGTTCGTGCGAACTGCTGCGCGAAGAACATGGTCTGGACGCGGCGGGCCGGGCGCGGCTGGCGCGCATCGAAGCGGCCGCCGCCGACATGGGTGAACGGCTGGACACGTATCTGATGCTGGCGCGCGGGGGAGATGCCGCCGGCCTGTTTCCGCGCGAAAGCGCCGCGGATACTGCGCGCGGCCAATTGGCAGCCTGGTCGCCCGTGGCGCAGCGGCGCGGCATGCAGTTGACGCTGGAGACCGCCGGCGGCGACGAGCCCGCCTTGCTGTTTCCGGCGCCGCTCTTGCGCGCCGTGCTGTCCAATCTGATCCGCAATTCGCTGCAATATGCCGGGCCGCAGGCACGCGTCGCCATCACGGCGGGGCCTGATTTCGTGCAAGTCAAGGACGACGGTCCGGGAATTCCCGTGGAACGGCAGGCGTCGCTCTTCCAGCCATTCGTGCGCGGCGGACAGCCTGACGATGGCAACCTGGGGCTGGGGTTGTCGCTCGTCCAACGCATCTGCGAGCACCAGGGCTGGCGCGTGTCGCTGCATTCGCGGCCCGGGCAAGGTAGCCAGTTCCGCGTGGACTTGGCAGGACCCGCACCCACCCCGGCCCGCTAAACGGCGGCGCCGGCCTGCGCGAGGGAGCGGGCAACACGCCAGCGCGTCAAACAGGGACAAAAAGTCTTGGAATAGTAATGTTATTACATTACTATTCTGGCTTTTTTCGCCCGCCGCGCGTTGCCGCGAGTTCCGCATTCCCCATGACTTCTTTCATTTCCCAACCCGCGGCCGCCCGGCTGCGCTCCATCGACGCGCTACGCGGCCTGGTCATCGTCATCATGCTGCTCGACCACGTGCGCGAGACCTTCTTCCTGCACCACCAGGTCGGCGACCCGATGGATGTATCGGCCACGCCGCCCGACCTGTTCTTCTCGCGCCTGCTTGCGCATCTGTGCGCGCCGGTGTTCGTCTTTCTGACGGGCCTGTCGGCCTGGCTGTATGGCGCCAAGGCCGGCAACCGAAGCGCCACCGCGGCGTTTCTGGCCAAGCGGGGCGCGTTTCTCATTGCGCTCGAAGTCATCGTCGTGAACTTCGCGTGGACCTTTCAGTTTCCGCCCGCCGTTGTGTACCTGCAGGTGATCTGGGTGATCGGCCTGTCCATGTTGTCGCTGGCGGCCTTGCTGTGGCTGCCGCGCTGGGCGCTGGTGTTGACCGGCGTGGCGCTGGTTGCCGGCCATAACGCGCTCGATGCCGTTCACTTCGCGGCAGGTCACGCCCTGCACGTGCCGTGGGCGGTGCTGCATGACCGCGGCTGGATCGAGGTAAGCGACACGCTGCGCCTGCGCACGTCGTACCCGTTGCTGCCGTGGATCGGCGTGATTGCGCTGGGCTATGCCGCGGGACCGTGGTTCCAGCCGGGCGCCGATGCGGCCGTTCGTCAGCGCCGTTTGTGGGCGGCGGGGCTGGCGGCCGTGGCGGGTTTCGTGGTCCTGCGGGCAATCAACGGGTATGGGCAGTCGCAGAAATGGTCGATGCAGGACGACGCGCTGCATACCGCCATGAGCTTCCTGAACATCACCAAGTACCCGCCGTCGCTGATGTTCCTGCTGCTGACGCTGGGCCTGGGACTGTGCCTGCTGGTGCTGATCGAGCGCGCGCAGTCGGCGGCGTGGGTCCGCGCGCTTTGCGTCTTCGGCGCCGCGCCCATGTTCTTCTATCTGCTGCACCTGTATGTGCTCAAGGCGCTGTATCTGGGCGGCGAAGCCATCTGGGGCCTGAACCAGGGCAAGTACTTTGGCGTGGACGGCGTGGGCGCGGTGTGGCTGATCTCGATCCTGCTGGCGGTGGCGCTGTTCTGGCCCGTGCGCTGGTTCGGACGCTTGAAGGCGGCGCGCCGCGATATCGCCTGGCTCAAGTACCTGTGAGGCCGGCGATGGCGGTACGCAAGTGGGCCGCAGGCATCGTGGCATTGATGGCGCCGTGGGCTGCGCACGCCCAGCAGAACGCCGTGACGCTGTATGGCGTCGTGGACCTGAGCATCGCGGGCTTTTCCACGCAGGAGCGCGGCACGGCCATCAACATGCAGTCCGGCGTGCAGTCCGGATCGCGCTGGGGCCTGCGCGGCAGCGAAGACCTGGGCAATGGCCTGCGGGCCAACTTCCAGCTTGAAAGCGGCTTTCTTGCCAACAACGGCAACTCGGCGCAGGGCAGGCGCCTGTTCGGGCGTGCGGCGTGGATGGGCGTGTCCGGCGGTTTTGGCGATCTTCGGCTTGGCCGGCAGACCTCTGTGTCGTCGGCCACGCTGGCCGACTACGATGCGTTCCTGGCGTCCTACCTGATCACCGGCGCGCAGACCGCGCTGCTGCCGTACAACGCCAATCGCGCAGACAACATGGTGGCCTACTGGAGCCCCTCTGTCGGCGGGCTGCGCGCGGGCGTCGATGCCAGCCTGGACTACGACGGCGGGGGCGGGTTCCAGACCGCGTCCACCAACAAGCTATACAGCGCCGCCGTGGTGTTCGACCAGCCGGGCTATTCGATCGCCGCCACCTACGAAGGCGCAAGCTGGGCGGACGGCACGGCGCAATCGGCCGCCATGACCCGGGCAGGCGCCGACCGCCGGCCCTACGCCTACACGCTGGCCGGCCGCGCCACGGTGGATGCGTTCACGCTTTATGCCGGCTGGTCGGTGATGCGCAACGGCTCAACCATCCCGGCGGTACAGTCACCCGGTCAGCGGGTGTACTTCCCGGGCAGCACGGTGCACGGCGTGATGGCGGGCGCTGCCTGGCGCAATGGTGCGAGCACCGTGATGGCGTCGTGGCAGGGCAGCCTGCCGGGCGGCGGGTCGCTCGAGCGCGATGGCGCCACGCATACCCAGCAGATCTATTCGGCGGGCTACGTCTACGACCTGTCCAAGCGCACCAACGTGTACGCCATCTACGGCTACATGCGCGGCGCCTGGGACGATCCGTCCTGGCATCAGTCCCAGTACGCGGTGGGCATGCGCCACCGCTTCTGATCGCGCCCGGCGCACGTCCACGAAAAAGCCGCCTGATGAAGGCGGCTTGAGGATCTGACGGAGCGACTATCCGTCGCCTCAGTGCAGGATCTGACTCAGGAACAGCTTGGTCCGCTCGCTCTGCGGATGATCGAAGAAGTCGTCGGGGTTGTTCTCTTCGATGATCTCGCCGCGGTCCATGAAGATGACGCGGTTGGCAACCTTGCGCGCAAAGCCCATCTCGTGCGTCACGCAGATCATCGTCATGCCGCTCTCCTGCGCCAGCGTCACCATCACGTCCAGCACTTCCTTGACCATTTCCGGGTCCAGCGCCGACGTGGGCTCGTCAAACAGCATGACCTTCGGGTTCATGCATAGCGAGCGCGCGATCGCCACGCGCTGCTGCTGGCCGCCCGAGAGCTGGCCGGGGAACTTGGCGGCCTGATCCGGGATGCGCACGCGCTCCAGATACTTCATGGCGGTGGCCTCGGCCTGGGCGCGCGACTGCTTGAGCACCCACATAGGCCCCAGCGTCAGGTTTTCCAGCACGGTCAGGTGCGGGAACAGGTTGAAGTGCTGGAACACCATGCCGACCTCGCGGCGGATGGTCTCGATGTGCTTCAGATCGCTGGTCAGCTCGGTGCCGTCGACGATGATCTGGCCCTTCTGGTGCTCTTCCAGCCGGTTGATGCAGCGGATCATCGTGGACTTGCCCGAGCCCGACGGGCCGCACACCACGATGCGCTCGCCCTGGGCGACGTTCAGGTTGATGTTGCGCAGCACGTGGAACTGGCCGTACCACTTGTTCACGTCATGCAGACGAATGATGGCATCGGACATGCCTGTCCTCCTTCGGATTTACCGGGCGTGCCCGGTGGCCAGGCGCTGCTCGAGCGCGCGGCTGTATTTGGACATGGAATAGCAGAAGACGAAGTAGATGAGCGAGATGAAGAGATAGGCCTCCACCCCGAAACCTCGCCATGCCGCGTCGGACAGGGCCGCCTTGGCCGCCAGCGTCAGGTCGAAAATGCCAATGATGACGACCAGCGACGTGTCCTTGAACAGGCTGATGAAGATGCCCACCAGCGGCGGGATCACGATCTTGAGCGCCTGCGGCAGGATGATCTTGCGCATCTGCTGCCAGTAGTTCAGGCCCAGCGAATCCGCGCCTTCGTACTGGCCCTTCGGAATGGCCTGCAGGCCGCCGCGCACCGTTTCCGCGATGTAGGCCGCGGCGAACATGATGATCGCGATCTGCGCGCGCAACAGCTTGTCGATGGTGAAGCCTTCCGGCAGAAAAAGCGGCAGCATGACCGACGACATGAACAGCAGGCTGATGAGCGGCACGCCGCGGATCAGCTCGATGTACACGACGCACAGCGCCTTGATCGCCGGCATCTTGGACCGGCGGCCCAATGCCAGCAGCACGCCGACCGGAAACGCGAAGGCGATGCCGAAGGTGGCCAGGATCAGGGTCAGCGGCAGGCCGCCCCAGCGGGCGTTTTCGACGTAGGTCAGGCCAAACACGCCACCCCACATCAGCACGGCGACGGCCGCCAGGCCCAGCGTCCAGATGAGCGCCAGCTTGCCGTTCCAGAAACGGCGCATGCCGCTTGCCACGATCACCGCGATCAGGATACCGGTAGCGATCAGCGGCCGCCATTGCTCGTCGAACGGATAGGTGCCGAACAGGATGAGGCGGTGCTTCTCGATGATGAACGCCCAGCACGCGCCGCCGGCCGCGCGGCATTCCTGCGCATTGGTGGCGTCAAAACTGGCCTTGATGAAGGCCCATTCCACCAGCGCCGGCAGCGCCATCAAGAGGCACCATGCCAGCAGCACAGTGATCAGGATGTTGAGCGGCGAGGAGAACAGGCGCGACCGCATCCAGGCCCAGGCGCCGCTTTGCGCGCCGGGCGGGGCGAGGTCGGCGCCCAGGGTTTGCGTAGTGCTGCTCATCTCAACGCTCCACCAGCGCGATGCGCTTGTTGTACCAATTCATGAATATCGAGATCGACAGGCTGACCGTGAGGTAGGCGGCCATGATGATGAGGATGCCTTCGATGGCCTGACCGGTCTGGTTCAGCGTGGTGTTCACGACAGACACGATGTCCGGATAGCCGATCGCCACTGCCAGCGAACTGTTCTTCAACAGGTTCAGGTACTGGCTCGTCATCGGGGGGATGATGACGCGCAGCGCCTGCGGCAGGATCACCAGGCGCAGCACCAGCCGGCGCGGCAGGCCCAACGATCCGGCGGCTTCCCACTGGCCGTTGTTGACGGCCTGGATGCCGGAACGCACGACTTCGGCGATGAAGGCGGACGTATAGACGGTCAGGCCAAGGAAGAGGGCGACGAACTCGGGCGTCAGCGTCAGGCCGCCGACAAAGTTGAAGCCCTTGAGCGCCGGCATGTCCAGCGTCAGCGATGCGCCGCTGGCCAGCCACCCGATGACGGGAAACCCGATCAAGAGACCGATGGCCACGCGGCCCAGCCGGAAAGGCTG
Source organism: Achromobacter sp. GbtcB20 (assembly GCF_019091095.1). Lineage (NCBI taxonomy): Bacteria > Pseudomonadati > Pseudomonadota > Betaproteobacteria > Burkholderiales > Alcaligenaceae > Achromobacter > Achromobacter sp. GbtcB20. The sequence continues at coordinate 61,313 of NZ_JAGXJZ010000004.1, forward strand.
CCCCGTCGCTTCCTGGCGCTTCGTGGCCCAGTGGCTCACGGCGATGATTGCCACGATGGCCAGCGCCAGTCCGCCCAGCACCCAGTCCAGCGAGGCGCCTTCCAGCCCCGGCACCTTCAGGCCGCGATTGGAGATGAAGACGCCCGGCAATGGGTTGTGCGCCTGGCGCGGCCCGGGCATGTTCTCGGTGATGAGCGCATACCAGAAGAAGAGCTGCAGCAAGAGCGGCACGTTGCGCATCACCTCGACGTAGACCGAGGTGATCTTGTTGACCAGCCAGTTCTTGGACAGCCGGCCGATGCCGATGAACACGCCCAGGATGGTCGCGGCCACCAGCGCCAGCAGCCCCACGCGCAGCGTGTTCAGGATGCCGGCGAAGATGGCGCGCCCATAAGTATCGGCGGGCGAGTAGGCGATGACGGTTTCGCCGATGGCAAAACCGGCCTCGCGATTCAGAAAGCCGAATCCTGTCGCAATGTTGCGCAGCGACAGGTTGTGCAGCGTGTTGTGCACCAGGAACCAGACGGCGGCCCCGACCAGCGCGAGGGCCAGCGCCTGGTAGACGACCGCCCGCGTGGCTGGATCGTTCCAGGAAACCCGGCGGGGCGGGCGCCGCACCGGGTGTTGAGCGGAGTGCTGCGCCACGGTTCAGCCCGCCATCAATGCGCCGACGGCGGCGGCAAGGCGGTCCATGCCCTGTTCGATGACCTCGGTGGAGGTCGCGAACGAGAAGCGCACGTACGGCGACAGCCCATACGAACCGCCGTCGATCACGGCCACGCCGGCCTCGCGCAGGAAGAACAGGCTGACGTCCAGGTCGGTCTTAAGTTCGCCATCGGGGCCTTGACGGCCGATCAGGCCCTGCACGTTGGCGTACACGTAGAACGCGCCGTCCGGCATGGCGCACGAGATGCCGGGGATGGCATTCAGCCGGCTCACGATGAGATCCCGGCGCTTCTTGAAGATCTCGACCATTTCCGTGACGCTGGACTGGTCGCCTTCCAGGGCTGCCTGCGCGGCCGCCTGCGAAATCGCGCTGGGGCACGACGTGCTTTGCGACATGACGGTGCTCATGGCCTTGATCAGCTCGGCCGGGCCGGCGCCGTAGCCGACGCGCCAGCCGGTCATTGCGTACGACTTGGACATGCCGTTCACGATGAGCGTGCGGCCGATGAGTTGCGGTTCGACCTGCACGGGCGAAGCGTGCGCCTGGCCGCTGTAGGTGAAGGGCGCGTAGATCTCGTCGCTCAGGATCCACACTTGGGGATGGCGCACCAGCACGTCGGTCAGCGCGCGCAGTTCGTCCGCGCTGTAGACGGCGCCGCTGGGGTTGCTGGGCGAATTCAGGATCAGCCAGCGCGTGCGCGGCGTGATGGCCGCTTCCAGCGTGGCCGCGTCCAGCTTGAAGCCTTGCGATTCGGGGCCGGTCACCACGACCGGCTTGCCTTCGCCCAGCAGCACCATGTCGGGGTAGGACACCCAATACGGCGCGCAGACGATGACTTCGTCGCCCGGTTCCAGGCTGGCCGTCAGCGCGGCCGCGATGATCTGCTTGGCGCCCGCGCCCACGGTGATCTGGTCCATGCCGTAGCGCACGCCCAGGGTCTGTTCGAGGCTGTTGGCAATGGCGGTGCGCAGGCCCACGGTGCCGTTCGGGCTGGTGTAGCGGATGTCGCCGCCCGCGATGGCTTCCTGGCCGGCGCGCGCGATATGCGCGGGCGTGGGCATGTCGGGCTCGCCCAGCGTGAAGTCGGCGATCTCGCGGCCCTGGCGGCGGAGTTCGTCCACGACGATCTTGGCGGCCATGCTGGGCGAGGGTTTGATCTGTTTGAGTCGGGCGTTGACGATGCTGTTCATGGTGATGCTGCGTAAAGAGTTATCTGGCGCGGGGCGGGCCCGCGCGCCGGGGAAATGAAAGACGGCTCCGCGCAAGGCGGAGCCGGGTAGGCCGCGGGTTAGCGCACCGGCCAGCCGTACATCAGGCCGCCTTGCGTCCACAGCTTGTTCAGCCCGCGGTCCAGCTTGAGCGGGCTTTCCTTGCCCATCGCACGGTCATAGCTTTCGCCGTAGTTGCCGACCTGCTTGATGATGTTGTAGGCCCACTTGTCGTCCAGGCCCAGGTTCTTGCCCATGCCGGGCGTCACGCCCAGGATGCGTTGGACGTTGGGGTTGGTGCTCTTCAACATTTCATCGACGTTCTTGGACGTGATGCCGTATTCCTCGGCTTCCAGCATCGCGTTCAGCGACCAGCGCACGATGTTGAACCACTGCTCGTCGCCCTGGCGGACCATGGGGCCCAGCGGTTCCTTGGACAGGTTCTCGGTCAGGATTTCCCAGTCGTCCGGGTTGGCCAGGCGCGTGCGCATGTTGGCGGCGGTGTTGGACTTGTCGTTGGTGTAGGCATCGCAGCGGCCCGATTCCAGCAGACGGAAGTTTTCGTCGTAGTTCTCGACCAGCACCGGCTTGAAGGTCAGGCCGCGGCTGCGGAAGTAGTCGGCCAGGTTCAGTTCGGTGGTGGTGCCGGGCTGCACGCAGATGGTCGCGCCGTCCAGTTCCTTCACGCTCTTGACGTTCATTGCCTTCTTCACGATCAGGCCCTGGGCGTCATAGAAATTCACGCCCACGCCGATCAGGCCCAGCGTCGTGTCGCGGGTCAGCGTCTGCGTGGTGTTGCGCGACAGCATGTCGATCTCGCCGGACTGCAGCGCCGTGAACTTCGCCTGGGCGGTCAGCACATTGCCCTTCACCTTGGAGGCGTCGCCGAACATGGCGGCGGCGACCGCACGGCACATATCTACGTCCAGGCCGGTCCATTCGCCCTTGCTGTCGAGCACCGAGAATCCGGGGATGCCGGCAAAGCCGCACTGCAGGAATCCCTTTTTCTTGACGGCGTCAAAGGTCACGCCGGCTTGCGCGCCGGAAGCAACGCACAGCAGGGTCGCCGCAATGGCGGAGCTCAGAAACTTGCGCATGGAGATTTCTCCTGGAGATCGAAAAAAAGTTAGGAAAAGCGGGAGGGACGGAAACGGCCAAGCGTGCGGGGACCGCCCCGGCAGGCCGGGGAGGGCGCGTCGCGCATTCGGACGGGGTAAGGCAATAAGGAGGAGGAGTGGCCGACGGGGCCGGTCAGGCGGTGCGCCGGTGGATGCGCGTGGCGTAAGGGAGATACGTACTGCGGAGGGTAGGAATCGGGCTCATCGGCGGCACTGGTACGGCAGGTCTTACAGTCGCGGAAGACGCCGGCGGTCACGAGGCCAACGTCGTATTACGTTATGCAATAAGACGTATGATGGCAGCCGTCATACAAGTAAACAAGTAAGGGGATTCCCGTAATTGGCATTACGGGCAGGGACTAAACGTCGGGCTTACGCCGCCGGCGGATGCGACAGCAGCTTGCGATAGCGCGCAATGCTGTCGCCCAGATGGCGGGCCATGGCGGCCCGCGCGGCGCCGGGATCGCGGCGCATGATGGCGGTCAGGATGGCTTCGTGCTCGCGCACGTTGCGGGTTTCGTACGTTTCAAGTTCTTCGGGCGTCTTGCCGCCGTGCTTGATGTTCAGATCCAGCATCACGTCGCGCACCGCGGCCTTCAGCAGCGCCGGAAAGTGCGGGTTGTTCGACGCGCGGGCGATCGACAGATGGAATTCGTAGTCGGCCTTCACGGCCGCTTCCATGTCGCGCGTGGCACGGTTGAAGGCGTCGAAGGCTTCGACGATGCTGCTCAGGTCCGAAGCGCTGCGGCGCTCGGCCGCCAGCCCACAGGCTTCCACTTCGAGGCCCGCGCGCAATTCCATGATGTGCAGCGCCCAGCGCGGATCCGTTGCGGGTTCGACGACGAAATCGATGGGTTTTTCGCGGTCTTCGGTGACGAAGACGCCGATGCCGGGTTTGCTGACCAGGCGTCCGCTCAGGCGCATGGAGGCCACGGCTTCACGAATGACGGTGCGGCTGACTTCGAATTCGTCGCAGAGCGCGTGTTCGGAAGGCAGCTTGTCGCCGGCGCGGTACTGGCGCGCATCAAGGCGCTTGGTCAGTTCCTTGATGACGAAATCGGTCAGGCGCGAGCGGGGAGGCCGGGCGGGAGTTTGCATTGTCTCTCTTATGGGAAATCGCTGCGGGCAAGGCGTGGCAGCCTTTGCGCAGCCGCAAGTTTACGCGTTCCTGGAATGCCTCGCGGGTGTCCGGCCCGTCGGGATTGGCCACGCGCAAAGGTCGCGGCCGCAGGAAGCGAGAGGGCCATATGACAACATACGGGGCGGATTCCGCCAACTTTTCTTTGCATCAATAAGCAAAACGCCCTCCATGGGAGGGCGTTCGGGCAATCAGGCAAGCATGGGCTTACTCGGCGCCGGACTTCTTGATCAGGGCGGCGAGCATTTCCATTTCTTCGCCGGTCAGGTCGGTCAGCGGCGCGCGCACGGGGCCCGCGTCGTGGCCCACCAGCTTGGCGCCGGCCTTGACGATGCTGACGGCGTAGCCGGCCTTGCGGTTACGGATTTCCAGGTACGGCAGGAAGAAATCGTCCAGCAGGCGGTTGGTGGTGTCGCTGTCGCCGGCGGCAATGGCGTTGTAGAACTCCATGGCCATCTTGGGCACGAAGTTGAAGACGGCCGACGAGTAGACCGGCACGCCCAGCGCGCGGTAGGCGGCAGCGTAGACTTCGGCGGTGGGCAGGCCGCCCAGGTACGAGAAGCGGTCGCCCATCTTGCGGCGGATGCGGACCATGGACTCGATGTCGCCGATGCCGTCCTTGAAGCCGACCAGGTTGGGGCAGCGGTCCGCCAGGCGGGCCAGGCTGTCGGCCGACAGGCGCGATTGGGCGCGGTTGTAGACGATGACGCCGATGTTGACCGACTTGCAGACCTGCTCGACGTGGGCGGCAATGCCGTCCTGCGAGGCTTCGGTCAGGTAGTGCGGCAGCAGCAGCACGCCCTTGGCGCCTTGGCGCTCGGCTTCCTGGGCGTAGGCGATGGCGGTGCGGGTGGGGCCGCCGGCGCCGGCCAGGATGGGGACCTTGCCCTTGCAGGTCTGGACGGCGGTGCGGATGACGTCCGAGTATTCCTCGGGGGCCAGCGAGAAGAACTCACCGGTGCCGCCGGCTGCGAACAGGGCGGTGGCGCCGTAGGGGGCCAGCCATTCCAGACGAGCCGCATAGCTCTTGGCGTTGAAATCGCCGTTCTGGTCGAAGTCGGTCACGGGGAAGGAAAGCAATCCTTCCGAGACGATGGCTTTGAGTTCCTGGGGAGTCGTCATGGCTGTCTTCCAAATAAGAGAAAGGGGTATGAAAAGGCGGTGATGCCGTGGCCGCGGCGTTATCGAACCCGCGATGTATGTCATCGTACAACATACAAGGTCGTACTACAACGGCTTCGTGGAGAAGATGTTGTCGTACAACAAGTCTACCGTTCACACCGGATATAGGAATTTCCCTAGATTGATCGCCAAAAGCCGCCAAGCTATCCTCGCGATTCATTGTCGTACGACAACGTACAAGAAAGACGACAATTCCATATCTCTAGGAGACAAGTTTGAAGGCATTTCCCCTGTTGAGCCGCCTGTCGGCCGTCCTGGCCGTCGCCACCGCGTTTGCCGCACCTGTCCACGCCGCCGATGACTGGCCGTCCGCCAAGGCCATCACGCTGGTCGTTCCGTTTGCAGCCGGGGGCACGTCCGACATCCTGGGCCGCCTGATCGCGCAGGAACTGGGCACGACGCTCAAGCAGACCGTCGTCGTTGAAAACAAGGGTGGCGCCGGCGGCGTGCTGGGCGCCGACGCCGTGGCGCGGGCCAAGCCGGACGGCTACACGCTGCTGTTGGGCACGATCGCCACGCATGCAATCAACCCGTCGCTGCTGCCCAGCATCAACTACAACGCCGCCAAGGATTTCTCGCCGGTCATTCTGCTTGGCAGCATTTCCAATGTGCTGCTGGTGGGCGCCAACCAGCCGTATAAGTCCGTGCAGGACGTGGTTGCCGCCGCCAAGGCCAACCCCGACACGATCGCGTTCGGGTCGGCCGGGCAGGGCACGTCGCAGCATCTGTCGGGCGAAGTGTTCAAGCAGTTGACGGGCGCGCACCTGACGCACGTGCCGTACCGCGGCAGCGCGCCGGCCATTTCGGACCTGATCGGCGGCCAGATCCCCAGCTCGTTTGAAACCGCCCTGGTCGCGCTGCCTTACGTGCAAAGCGGCAAGGTGCGCGCGCTGGCCGTGACGTCGGCCAAGCGCACCGCCGTGCTGCCCGATGTGCCCACCATGCAGGAAGCTGGGGTGCCGGGCTTCGACGTGAGCAGCTGGCAGGCCATCTACGCACCGGCCAACACGCCGCCCGCCGTGGTCGACAAGCTGAACAAGACCATCGCCGAGATCGTGGCCAAGCCGGAAGTGGCTGCCAAGATGCAAGGCCTGGGCCTGGCCTACACGCCGAACACGCCCGCCGAGTTCACCGCGTTCCAGACGGCCGAGCAGGCCAAGTGGGCAAAGATCATCGCCGACGGAAAACTCAAGCCGCAGTGATCGCGCGGCATCATCTCTTTGCGCGGTGTCTGACACCCGTTGAACGTCTGCCGCAAGCCGCAGGCGATGTCCACCGGGTGTCAGACACCTTTGCGCTCAGCACTTACCGAGACCCGCTGGCCGCCGCCAGCAGCACGCCAAACGCGACCAGCAGCCCGCCAAAGATCCGGTCTATCCAATGGCGCACGGCCAGCAGGCGTTGGCGCACGCCGTCCGACGAAAAGCACATCGCCACCAGGCAGAACCACGTCACGTGCGCCAGCGAAATAAAGGCGCCATAGCCAACCTGCACCGCCAGCGGCGTATCGGGCCGCACGACTTGCATGAAGAGACTCACGATGAAAACCGTGGTCTTGGGATTCAGCGCGTTGGTCAGAAAGCCCGTGCGCAGCGCCGCCAGGTCCGACATTGCCGCCGCGGGACGGCTACTGTTGCCGCTGCCCGGCCGCGTGCGCAGCATTTTCATGCCCAGATACACCAGATAGGCTGCACCTGCCAGTTTGATGGCGTTGAACAACCACAGCGATTGCTGGATCAGCAGCCCCACGCCGACCAGCGTGTAGCCGACATGCACCAGCACGCCCATGCCGATGCCCAGCGCCGTCAGCACGCCGGCGCGCCGGGACAGCATCAGGCTGTTGCGGGTGACCATCGCAAAGTCCGGCCCCGGACTGATGACGGCAAGCACCGTGATTGTGATGACAGCTATCAGTTCGGTCATGGCGTATCCTGTCGCGAAATATCAATGGCGAGCATCCTAGCAACGGGGCTCAAGGACGTATAACGATGGTTTCTCACAGCAATGGTGAGCTGCAATCACCATCCTCGGACGCGCGCCTGCCGTCGCTGCTGGCGCTGCGATGCTTTGAGGCCGCGGCGCGCCACGAAAACTTCAGCCGCGCGGCCGCGGAGCTGCATCTGACGCATGGCGCGATCAGCCGGGCGGTGCGGTTGCTGGAGGACGACCTGGGTGTGGCGCTGTTCGAGCGGCGTAGCCGCCGCGTGTTCCTGACGGACGCCGGGCGCACCCTGTCCGGCGCAGTGGGCAGCGGCCTGGACTTGATGCGGCAGGCGGTGGGCGAACTGCGCGCCCGCGCCCGCAGCGGGCGTCGTTGGGTGCTGTCATGCGAGCCGACCTTGCTGATGCGCTGGCTGATCCCGCGCTGGCCCGATTTCCAGGCCCGGCATCCGGACATGGAAGTGCACCTGGTCGCGGGCGGCGGGCCGTTTTCATTTGCAAGCGGCATCGACCTGGCTATCCGCCGCGACGACTTTACCTGGCCGGTCAGCCATCACGTCGAGCCCCTGTTTGCGGAAAAGGTCGGCCCGGTGTGCCATCCCGGCAAGCTGGCGGAATGGTTCGACGACAACACAGCCGGCGGCTCGTTGAAGTCTGGCGCGCCGCTGCTGCACACACGCACGCGGCCAGACGCATGGCGCGAATGGGCGGCCGCGGCCGGTAAACCGGCGCCAGATGCGCCCGGCCAGACATTCGATCATTTCTATTTCAGCCTGCAGGCGGCGGTCGCGGGCCTGGGCGTGGCCATCGGCCCGTGGCGGCTGGTGCGCGACGATCTGGAAAGCGGCGTGCTGGCCGCGCCCATGGGGTTCGTCGAGGATGGATCGCGCTATTGTCTGTTTGCTCCGCAGCCGCTGCCGCCGGGCAGTCCGCAAGCGGCGCTGCTGGACTGGCTGCGCAAGGCGGCGTAGTGCCGAAGGGGCTGGGAATGGCGAAAGGCCCGAGGGGGACGTCCGAAAGCCGGACGTCCCCCTCGGGCCGGTGTTGTCAGTCGGACCTTGCGGTCCGGCCCAGCGTTACGGCGTCACGCGATCAGGCGTTGGCCAGCTTGCCGTCGACCATGCGCGTCAGGCCCAGCGGGTTGGCGCGCTTGATGCCGTCGGGCAGCAGGGCGTCGGGCAGATCCTGATAGCAGACCGGACGCAGGAAGCGGCGGATGGCAGTGGCGCCCACCGAGGTCGAGGCCGGGTTCGAGGTGGCCGGGAACGGGCCGCCGTGAACCATGGCGTGGCTGACTTCCACGCCGGTCGGGTAGCCGTTGGCCAGGATGCGGCCGGCCTTGCGCTCCAGCACGGGCAGCAGCGCGCGGGCGGCGTCCACGTCGGCGTCGTCCACGAACAGCGTCGCGGTAAGTTGGCCTTCAAGATGCTCGGCCACGGCGCGGACCTGCGCTGCGTCCTTGCACGCGACCACCAGCGAGGCGGGGCCGAACACTTCGGCTTCCAGTTCGTGCGAGGCCAGGAACTGGTCCGCGCTGGCGCCAAACACCACGGCGCCCGCGGCGTTGCACGCCGGGTTGGACGGCTCGCCGCGGCCGACGGTCGACACGCTGGCGTGGCGCGCCAGTGCGTCGGCGCCTTGCTCGTAGGCCGAGAAGATGCCCGGCGTCAGCATGGTGGCGGCGCCCTTGGCTTTCACGGCTTCGGCGGCGGCCTGGCGGAAACGATCCAGTGCCGGGCCTTCGATGCCGATCACCAGACCCGGGTTGGTGCAGAACTGGCCCACGCCCATCGACAGCGAATCCACGAAGCCCTTGGCGATGGTCTCCGCACGGGCTTCCAGCGCGGCCGGCAGCAGGAACACCGGGTTGATGCTGGACATTTCGGCGTAGACGGGAATCGGCACGGGGCGGGCGTTGGCGGCGGCCACGAGCGCCAGGCCGCCGCGGCGCGAGCCGGTGAAGCCGATGGCCGTGATGGCCGGATGCGTCGCCAGCGCGGTGCCGATTTCATTGCCGGCGCCGAACAGCAGCGAGAAGGTGCCTTCGGGCAAGCCGTGCTTGGCCACTGCCTGCTGGATGGCGCGGCCGACCAGTTCGGACGTGCCGGGGTGCGCGTTATGCGCCTTGACGATTACCGGGCAACCGGCAGCCAGTGCCGAGGCGGTGTCGCCGCCCGCCACCGAGAAGGCCAGCGGGAAGTTGCTGGCGCCGAACACGGCTACCGGGCCGAGCGGAACGTTGGCCAGGCGCAGGTCGGCGCGCGGCAGGGGCTGGCGTTCGGGCTGGGCCGGATCGATGGTCGCGTCCAGGAAGTAGCCGTCGCGCACCACGCGGGCGAACAGGCGAAGCTGGCCGACGGTGCGGCCGCGCTCGCCCTGCAGGCGGGCGACGGGCAGGCCGGTTTCCAGGTGCGCGCGCTCGATCAGCGCGTCGCCCAGCGCCAGGATGCCTTCGGCGATGCTTTCGAGGAATTGGGCGCGCGTCTCCAGCGGCAGCGCGCGATACGGATCGAAAGCGGCACGGGCCAATTCGGCCGCGCGGGACACGTCGTCGGCGGAGCCGGCGGGGTAGGCGGGGTCCAGGCGTTCGCCGGTGGCGGGGTTGATGGCGTGCTGGGCAGCGCCCGCGCCCAGCACGGCGGTCGAGCCGATCAACATCTGGCCGGTCAGGTTCATGGTCATCTCCAAAAATTCATAGGCGCCGATCCAGGGGATGGGCGGTTTCGCCCCCGACGGGTCCGGGGAAAAAAATGCCCCCGGACCGGGGGCAGACAGAAGGCGTCGGTGCAGACCGATTATTCGGCGCCGGACTTCTTGATCAGGGCGGCGAGCATTTCCATTTCTTCGCCGGTCAGGTCGGTCAGCGGCGCGCGCACGGGGCCCGCGTCGTGGCCCACCAGCTTGGCGCCGGCCTTGACGATGCTGACGGCGTAGCCGGCCTTGCGGTTACGGATTTCCAGGTACGGCAGGAAGAAATCGTCCAGCAGGCGGTTGGTGGTGTCGCTGTCGCCGGCGGCAATGGCGTTGTAGAACTCCATGGCCATCTTGGGCACGAAGTTGAAGACGGCCGACGAGTAGACCGGCACGCCCAGCGCGCGGTAGGCGGCGGCGTAGACTTCGGCGGTGGGCAGGCCGCCCAGGTACGAGAAGCGGTCGCCCATCTTGCGGCGGATGCGGACCATCGATTCGATGTCGCCGATGCCGTCCTTGAAGCCGACCAGGTTGGGGCAGCGGTCCGCCAGGCGGGCCAGGCTGTCGGCCGACAGGCGCGATTGGGCGCGGTTGTAGACGATGACGCCGATGTTGACCGATTTGCAGACCTGCTCGACGTGGGCGGCAATGCCGTCCTGCGAGGCTTCGGTCAGGTAGTGGGGCAGCAGCAGCACGCCCTTGGCGCCTTGGCGCTCGGCTTCCTGGGCGTAGGCGATGGCGGTGCGGGTGGGGCCGCCGGCGCCGGCCAGGATGGGGACCTTGCCCTTGCAGGTCTGGACGGCGGTGCGGATGACGTCCGAGTATTCCTCGGGGGCCAGCGAGAAGAACTCACCGGTGCCGCCGGCCGCGAACAGGGCGGTGGCGCCGTAGGGGGCCAGCCATTCCAGGCGAGCCGCATAGCTCTTGGCGTTGAAATCGCCGTTCTGGTCGAAGTCGGTCACGGGGAAGGAAAGCAATCCTTCCGAAACAATGGCCTTGAGTTCCTGCGGAGTCGTCATGTTGCGCTCATCCCAAAATGGCCGTCGCAGGCGGAGAGGGTGCTTGCGAACGGGATGCGGTGGTAAAAGGTGAGTCATCGTACAACACGATTTTGCCGGATTCAAGGTGTCCACCCAGCTGAAGCGGCATTTACAAGGGGAAACCCGAAATTCCTTTCCGATGCCTTTCAGCGATATTCTCTTGGTTGTACGATAACGTACGGTGCCCGCAGCGGGGCATCCATCAGGCAAAAGGATTCAGCATGCAGGTTGCAGTCGAGCAGACGCCCGTTCTCATCAAGATTCATCCCGACGACAACGTCGCCATCGTGGCCAACGACGGCGGCTTGCCGGCCGGAACCGTTCTGCCCGACGGGCTTCAGTTGGTGGACGCCGTGCCGCAAGGCCACAAGGTGGCTCTGACCGATCTGGCCGAGGGCGATGAGGTCAGACGCTACAACGTGGTGGTGGGCTACGCCGCCAAGTCCTTGCCGCGCGGCAGCTGGATCAACGAGCGCGTCACGACGATGCCGACCGCGCGCACGCTGGAAGACCTGCCGGTGTCCACGCGCGTGACGCCGCTGCCGCCGCTGGAGGGCTATACGTTCCAGGGCTATCGCAACGCGGACGGCACCGTGGGCACGCGCAATATTCTGGCCATCAGCACCACGGTGCAGTGCGTGCAGGGCGTGGTCGAACATGCGGTCGCGCGTATCCGCCGGGAACTGCTGCCGCTATATCCGAACGTGGACGACGTGGTGGGCATCGAGCACACCTACGGCTGCGGCGTGGCCATCGACGCGCCTGGCGCCGCGATTCCGATCCGCACGCTGCACAACATCGCCCGCAACCCGAATTTCGGCGGCACGTCCATGGTGGTCAGCCTGGGCTGTGAAAAACTGCAGCCTGAACGCCTCTTGGCGCCCACCGCCATTCCGATCCGCGCCGGCGAAGGCATGGGCGGCAACGGCGTGGAGACGATCGTGCTGCAGGACGAAGAGAACATCGGCTTCGATTCGATGATCCAGCTCATCATGCGCACCGCCGAGCGCCACCTGCAAAAGCTCAACGCCCGCCAGCGCGAAACCTGCCCGGTATCCGACCTGACCGTCGGTGTGCAGTGCGGCGGCAGCGACGCGTTCTCCGGCGTGACCGCCAACCCGGCCGTGGGTTTTGCGACCGACCTGCTGGTGCGCGCCGGCGGCACCGTGATGTTCTCCGAAAACACCGAAGTGCGCGATGGCATCGACCAGCTCACCGCCCGCGCCGAAACGCCCGAAGTCGCCGACGCGCTGATCCGGGAGATGGCCTGGTATGACGCGTACCTGCAGCGCGGCATGGCCGACCGCAGCGCCAACACCAGTCCGGGCAACAAGAAGGGCGGTCTGTCCAACATCGTCGAAAAGGCGATGGGGTCGATCGTCAAGTCCGGTTCCTCGCCCATCCACGGCGTGCTGTCGCCCGGCGACCGCCTGACACGCAAGGGCCTGATCTTTGCGGCCACGCCTGCCAGCGACTTCATCTGCGGCACGCTGCAACTGGCCGCGGGCATGAATCTTCACATCTTCACCACCGGCCGCGGCACGCCTTATGGGTTGGCGCAGGTGCCGGTCATCAAGGTCGCCACGCGCTCCGCGCTGGCGCGCCGCTGGCACGACCTGATGGACGTGGATGCCGGCGTGATCGCCACCGGCCAGGCCTCGATCGAGGAAGTGGGCTGGCAGCTCTTTCAGATGATGCTGGACGTCGCCAGCGGCAAGAAGCAGACCTGTGCGGAAAAACTCAAGCTGCACAACGCCTTGGCGCTGTTCAATCCGGGCCCCGTGACCTGATCGCGGATCCGTCCCGTCCGTAGCGCCATCGCAAAAAAAACCACCGAGAGGAGACAGCCGATGGAAATTGACCCGCAAGTCCAGGCCGGCCGGCGCCGGCTGCTGGGCGCCGCGCTCGCACTGGGGCCCGCCAGCCTCGTGCACGCACAGTCATTCAGTTTCACCCCGCAGCAGCGCTATCCGGACCCCTCGGTCCGGATCCTGGACCCGGAATTCTCCAAGTACCGCATCTACAGCAGCAGCGTGGAGCAGCTTGCAACCGGGTTCCGCTGGCTGGAAGGGCCGGTGTGGTTCGGGGACGGGCGTTATCTGCTGGTTTCGGACATTCCCAACAACCGCATCCTGCGCTGGGACGAGACCACGGGCCAGATCAGCGTGTTCCGTCAGCCGTCCAATTTCAGCAACGGGCTTGCCCGCGACCGCCAGGGCCGCCTGCTGACCTGCGAGCATCTGACGCGCCGCGTCACGCGCACGGAGTACGACGGCAGCATCACGGTGCTGGCCGACCGCTTCGACGGCAAGCCGTTCAATTCGCCGAACGACATCGTGTGCCAGCGCAATGGCGCCATCTGGTTCACGGATCCGCCGTTTGGGATCGGCGGGCACTGGGAGGGCGACAAGGCCACGCCTGAGCTCCCGCATTCGGTCTATCGCATCGATCCGGCCAATGGCCGCGTGACGCTGGCGCTGGCGGATCTGGCCGGCCCCAACGGCCTGTGCTTCTCGCCCGACGAAAAGGTGCTCTACATCGTCGAGTCCCGCCACCAGCCCAATCGCGTGATCTGGGCTTTCGATGTGGGCGCGGACGGCGCGCTGACGAACAAGCGCCTGCACGTCGATGCGCAGGGCCCCGGCGCCATCGACGGCATCAAGTGCGACGAGGCCGGCAACCTGTGGTGCGGCTGGGGCAGCAACGGCTCGGCCGACGCCAAGCCCGAGGAACTGGACGGCGTGATGGTCTTTAACCCCGCCGGCAAACCCATCGGGCACATCCGGCTGCCCGAGCGGTGCGCCAACCTGTGTTTTGGCGGCGCCAAGCGCAACCGCCTTTTCATGGCGAGCAGCCATTCGCTCTATGCCCTGTACGTGGAGACCCGCGGCGCGGCATAGGCATATCCCCACCGCGGCCTCACCTGGCCGCGGGACACTTCAACACACATACCAATCAGTGTGGAGACAGCATGAACCCGAGCAAAAGACAGTTCCTGGGCAGCGCCGCGGCGCTTTGCCTGACGCCGCTGGTGCCGGCGTGGGCCCAATCGGCGCAATGGCCGACGCGCCCCGTGCGCATCGTGGTGCCTTACCCGCCCGGCGGCTCGTCGGACATCATCGCGCGCATCCTGGCGCCCCGGCTGGCCGAAGTGCTCAAGCAGACTGTGGTCGTCGAGAACAAGCCCGGCGCCAACGGCAACCTGGGCGCCGGCCTGGTGGTGCAGTCGGCACAGGAAGGCCATACGGTGCTCCTGTGCGACGTCGGCGCGCTGGCGATCAGCCCGTCCGTCTACACCAAGCTGACCTTTGATCCGTCCAAGGACCTGCGCGCGGTGGGCATGCTGGCGTATTCGCCGCACGTGCTGGCCGTGCATCCCGACGTGAAGGCCAACACCGTGCAGGATCTGGTCGAGCTGTCCAAGAAAGAGCGCATCAACTTTGCCGTCACCGCAATCGGCAGCGCGCCGCACCTGGCGGCTGTCGCGGTTCAGCAGGCGACCGGCGCGCAGTGGGAATACGTGCCGTACAAGGGCGGTTCGCAGGCGGTCACCGACACCATCGGCGGCCAGACGCAGATCATCATGAACGGGCTTTTGGCCACGCTGCCGCACATCAAGTCCGGCAAGCTGCGCGCGATCGCGATTTCCAAGAGCGAGCGCATGAAGCTGGTGCCGGACATTCCGACCATTTCCGAGCAGGGCGTGAAGGGCTTCGAGTCGGGCACGTGGCAGGGCGTGATGGCCCCGTCCAACATGACCGACCCGGTGGCCGCACAACTGCAGACGCTGATGGCGCAGATCGTCACCCAGCCGGACGTCACGGCGCAGTTGAACGAGCAGGGCGCCGAGATCGTCACCAAGAGCCCCGCGGAACTTGCGCAGTTCTTCGGCAGCGAACGCGCCCGCTGGGCCAAGGTCGTTGCAAGCACCGACATCCGCCTGGATTGACCGGCCCGGCCCGCGCCTTGCTAGGGGCGGGCGTTCGGGGGCACACTGGGATCGTGTCCGGGCTTCGGTCTGGACCGATTCCCGTGGAGCCTGACGATGAAATCCCTGTTCGCCGCGGCGGCCTTGGGGTCGCTGACGGCGCTGTCCGCCTTGGCAAGCGCGCCCTCAATCGCGCGCGATCCGCTGCCCACGGCGCCAAAGCCGCCCGCGTCGGCGCGCACCATACCAGACACGTGTCTGGGCACCGACTGCCCGCGCATCGTGGACCCGGGCAAACTCAACCGGGACTGCCTGGGCACGTCATGCCCGGGCTCTCGCTATCCTCCCGCGACGGAAACGCCGGTGCGGCCTCAGAATCAACCGGGGCTGAAACCTCCCACGCGGACATGGCTGCCGCCCATGCCGCCGCGGCCTGGCCAAGCCCCCGTGGGCCCGCTGACGCCCGCGCCGGCATTGCCTCGATAGATCAGAAAAGGCCACACGCCGCAGGTATGATGGCTTCCTTGCACCTGATCCACTTCGCCTTGGCCAACGCACGCCGGGCTTCCTGACAACGACATCCCATGAACGACCGCCTGCAGCAGACCCTGCGCCGCTTCGACGAGTACAACGCCGCCGATCCCAATGTGTTCACGTGGGAAGGCCAGTCCTGTCCGCAGGAGCTGTTTCTTGCGCAGAAGCTGCACGAATGGGTGATGAAGCTGGCGCCTGACGTGTCCGAGCCGCTGGTCCTGGCGTCCCGGTGCCAGCACATCGGCCGTTGGGAAATCGCGCGCGCCAGCTATCCTGAAGGCCGCATCGGTTACCTGACGTGGCGCAAGGCGTTGGCCAGGCATCACGCGGCAATCGCGCAACAGATCATGCAGGAAGCCGGCTATCCGCAAGAGGACTGCGACCGCGTGGCGGCGATCCTGATGAAGCAGGGAATCAAGCAGGACCCGGACGTGCAGGTGATGGAGAACGCGCTGTGCCTGGTGTTTTTGCAATACCAGTACGAGTCGTTTTATCCCGCCCACGAAGACAAGATCGTCGAGATCCTGCGCAAGTCGCTGCTGAAGATGGATGGCGCGGGGCATCAACAGGCTATGACGCTGACCTATTCGGACCAGGGCATGGGATACATCAAGCAGGCGCTCGCCGCGCTGGAAGCGGCGGCCTAGCAGCCTTTAGCCAGATGCAAAGAGGCCTGCGGCAGGCCGGGAATGGATCTCCCGGCCTGCCGCAGGCCTGTATCGCGTTTGGCGGGCTTACTCGGACGCTTGGGGCGTGACGTCGGAGGACGAGGCGTCCGCGGGCGTCGCACCTGCGGCCTTCGTATCTACGGCCTTCGTATCTGCAGAAGTCGCGTCGGCGGATTGCACGTCGGCAGGCTTCACGTCGGCAGGCGCGGCGTCTGCAGCGGGTGCTGGCGTTTGTTCGGCGGACGCCTGGGCCTTTTTCTCGGCGCGGGCGCGCGCGGCGTTGCGGGACGCGTTGCGCGATGCCATGCGCTTGGCGTGGCGCGCTTCGTTCGCAGTCACGGCGCCGGCGGGTTCGCCGTTCAGGTCCACGCGCGGCGCGTCTTCGACCATGCTGGCCCAGTAGCGGCGGCCATCGCACCACGTCTTGACGGCTTCCTTGATCTGCGCTTCGTCGAGCTGCAATTGCTCGGCGTGCTGCACCAGGTCCGCCAGCACGCCCAGCTTGAGCGGAACCTTGGGCGCGGGGTTCTTGGGAAACGCCTTGGGAAAGTGCCGTTGCAGGCGCGAAATGGCGACGACCACGGGATCGACCGGCGACTCGCGCTTTTCGGGACGCGGCGCACGCTGGCCCTTGTCACCGCCTTGCGCGCGCTTGGCCTTGTCGCCGGTCTGCGGACGCGGACCCTTGGCGGCGCCCTGCGGGCGGCGCGGCTTGTCGGTGCCTTGCGGACGCGATTCGTTTTTCGAGCCTGCCTTGTCAGGCGACTGCTTGATAAGCAATTCCCGGATCGCGGCTAATTGTTCTAGTCCCATGTGCTACACAAAAAAAAGGTTGAGGCGGCGAGCGTGTCCCTGCGCCGTGAAATCCGCTACCCGGAGACGACCACGAGCAGCGCCAGCGACAGCAGGATGCCGAACGCGGCCAGGGCAAACGGCAGTAGTAGAACATACACGCCGCGTTCCTGCCCCCGGCCATGCGCCAAACCGGCCGCAATCGACATCCGAACCGGCGAAAAAATCCCCATCGACGTGCCCGAAACGTGCAGCAGCGCGGCAGCTGCGGGCACGCTCAGGCCAGCCTGAAGCGCTAATGATAGCTGGGATGGCATGAACAGGCTGTTTGGCGCGTTGCCGCTGTTGGCCAGGATGCCGAACGCGCCGGCCAGCAGCGGCGTGATCAGGATAGTCCAGTCGCGCAGGCTCGCAAAGAGGCCGTCGGCGTAGGCCCGCGATATGCCCGCGCCAGCCAGCACCTCGGCCATCATGGCAAACAGGAATACGGACATGACGGCGTGCCGTCCGGTCAGCCAGGCGGCGCGCGCCTGTGTCCGCACGGCGCCCGGATGTCGCTGCCAGGCGGCCAGGAGCAGGGCGCCGGCGATCAGCCAGCTTCCGGCATGCAGAAATGGCATCCACGGCGGCAGGTCCGCATACGGGCGCAAAGCCGCAAGGTCGGCAAGGCCGCGATTCAGGCCGGGCACAAGCCGCGTGGCGACCAGCCAGGCGATGAGGGCGATATAGGGCAAGGCGCGGCGCGTTGCCCGCAGCGCCTCGCTGCGACCGGGCCGGCGGTCCGCCAGAAAACGCAGCACGATCAGCGGTCCGTATGCGGCGAGCAGTGCCGTTTCCGGTCCCAATAGCGCGGTCGCCGCGGCCAGCAAGGCCAGGCTCGCGGCCATCCAGCCAGCCTCGCGGACCCGCTCGGCGGCCGGCGCAGACAACCCCGCGCGCGTCGCGGTGCGCCAGTACAGCGTCAGCCACACGCCCATCAGCAGCGCGATGGGCACCATGCTGTAAAGCGCAAGTTGCGTGGGCGGCACGCGGGCATAGGCCGAAGCCAGCAGCGTGCCGCTGCCCATCGCGCCCCACGGAATCAGCGTCTGGCTGAGCAGCGCAAACACCATGACCTCGCGGGCGCCGAGGCCGAGCGGACGGATCAGCATCACGGTGCCCAGCATGCCCACGCCGAAACCCGTTGCCGATTCGGCGAAAGGGCCGATCAGGAAACAGGCAAAGAACAGCAGTCGGCGCTTCGCCAGCGCATCGCGGCGCCCCGCGTCCGGCGCGCCGCCAGCCGTGGCGTCGTTAGCCGAGGCGTGCCCCTGCGCCGCCATCTGCCAGAACAGCAGGCCGCCCAGGATGTAGGGGGTGATGATCCATCCGATCCAGAGCCCGCGTTCCAGCGCAATGGCCAGTTGCGAAGGCGCAAAAGGGGCAGGCGCCGCAAACAGCGCGATAGGCAGGGCCCCCAACAGGCCCATCGCCGCCGCAATGGTGGTGTTGACGCGCCCGCTCGCGATCGCGGCGATCACGGTCAGCGCCGGCAGGGACCACAGCAGGTACATCATTGAGGGAACATCCGCATCGCCCGGGTGAAGTCGCGGCGCAAAGCGTAGCAGCCTCTGGCCGCCGCGGGTAGCCATGCGCGCGGCGGACGGGGACGAGGGCGGGAGAGGGCGCGGCGCCCACACGCAGGAACGCCGGCTGGCGCTTGCACGCGAGCCGGCGTTCGGGACCTGGAAGATCAGGCCGGTGACGCTCGGATTACTGGTTCGCGCCGCGGATATTGCCCGCGATGCCGCCAGCCGCGCCGCCGATGGCGGCGCCGGTCCAGGCGCTGCCGCCCGCGATCGCGGCAATGCCGGCGCCCGCCGCGGCGCCCATCAAGCCGCCCGTGACGGTGCCTTGCTGTTCCTTGGTCATATTGGTGCATGCGGCCAGCGATGCCATCGCAATGGCCAGACCTATCGTGCGGATCGTCTTCATGGCGGCTCCTAGGGGGTGCGTTTCGTCTTCGTGGCGGGCATGACGATCTCAAACCAGATCGTCTCCACGACAGGGCGATCCAATCGGCTCGGATTGGCGGCATACCAGCGGTCGACGGTATCGCGCACGGAGTCCAGCGTCTGGTTCTGAAGACCCATGGAGAACTTGGGCACCAGGGTCTGGGTATCCGGCACGGCACGGCGTTGCTGATAGGCCCTTTCGACCTCAAGGACGTTGGCCATGCCCAGCAGATAGGCCTTCTTGAGATTGGCGTCGGATTCGGTCCAGTGCTTGCCCGTGACGATCGGGGCAGGCTCCGCGGGTGCGGCCGTGACAGCCGACCCGAACAGCATCGAGAGGGCTACGGTCGCTGGGCCAAGCAGGTGTTTTACTCGCATCGCATCGCTCCTTTGGGGAACAAAAGATAGAAAACAACCTTCGCGCGCGATTCGGGCGGACGAACCGTGATGGCCGATCGAAAAGCGTACCGATCAATTTATGCCTGAATGCGTGGGCACGCAAGATCAGATTGGCGGGTGGATCGGACCGATTTGCGTCTTCAGTACGCGGCCGATGGCGCTGCGGCGGCAGCGCTGGGCGCGCCGCGGTCAAAGCTGGCCGCCAGCCGGCGGGCGCTGTTGGCATAGAGCAGGACATCCACGCCAACCGCCACGAACGTGCAGCCCAGCTCCAGGTAGCGGCGCGCCAGGGCGGGGTCCGAGGTCAAGGTGCCGGCGGCTTTGCCGCGCGCGATGATGACCTGCATGGCGCGTTCGATCGCGGCCTGTACATCGGGGTGGCCGGGGCGGCCGCGATAACCCATCGACGCAGCCAGATCCGCCGGCCCGATGAAGACCCCATCCACGCCCGGCACCTCGCAGATTGCCTCCAGGTTCGACAGCGCTTGAACGGTTTCTGCCTGCACGAGCAGGCAGACTTCATCGTCGGCGACTTCCAGGTAGTCCTCGCGGGCGCTCCAGCGCGACGCGCGTCCCACGGCACTGCCGACCCCGCGGATGCCGTGCGGCGGATAGCGCGTGGCGGCGACCAGGGCGCGCGCCTGGTCGGCCGTGTCCACCATCGGCACCAGCAGGGTTTTCGCGCCAATGTCCAGCATCTGCTTGATGAGGGCCGTGTCAGCCGCCACCACGCGCACCACGGGATGCGAACGGTAGGGCGCCACGGTCTGCAACGCCGCAAGTGTTCCGCGCAAGTCGTTCGGGGCGTGCTCGCCATCGATCAGCAGCCAGTCAAAGCCGGCGGTGGCGGAGACCTCGGCCAGATAGGGATCGGCCATGGAGAGCCATAGCCCGACCTGGGCCTGGCGCGCCGCGAGGGCGGCCTTGAAGGGGTTGTGTGCGGGCATGCGGAAAGACTCCAGAAAGGGGGCGGATCAGCTGACGATGCCCAGGTGCCAGGGCACGAATTCGTGGTTGCCCAGGCCCAGGGCTTCGCTCTTGGTGGGTGCACCCGAGGCCGCGCGCAGGATGTGGTCGAAGATGCGCTGACCCATCTGCGCGATGTCCACCTCGCCGTCCAGCACCGCGCCGCAGTTGATGTCCATGTCCTGCTCAAGCCGGGCGTACATGCTGCTGTTGCTGGCAAGCTTGAGGGTGGGCGCCGGCTTGGAACCGAACATCGACCCGCGTCCCGTCGTGAAGCAGATCAGGTTGGCCCCGCTGGCGATCTGTCCGGTGACGGCGACCGGGTCGTAGCCGGGCGAATCCATGAACACCAGGCCCGCGCGGTCGATGGGTTCGGCGTATTCGTACACGGCTTGCAGCGGCGTCGTGCCGCCCTTCATGGCGGAACCCAGCGATTTTTCGAAGATGTTGGCCAGGCCGCCTTGCTGGTTGCCGTGGCCGACGACGCCATTGAACTGCGCGTTGTGCCCGGCCGTGTAGGTTTCCCACCAGGCCAGCCGGTCCAGCAGCTTCTGTCCCACTTCCGGCGTGACGGCGCGGCGCGTCAGCAGGTATTCCACGCCGTGGATTTCGGGGGTTTCCGACAGGATCGCCGTGCCGCCGTGACGCACCAGAATGTCCATGGCCGCGCCCAGCGCCGGATTGGCCGTGATCGCCGAATAACCGTCGGACCCGCCGCATTCCAGGCCGATCTTCAGGTGGCTGGCCGGCACGCTGCTGCGGCGCGCGGCGTTCGCGTGCGGCAGCATTTCCTCCACGGCGCGGATGCCCGCGTCGATGGTGGCGCGCGTGCCGCCCGTGTCCTGCATCACCAGGGTGCGTACCCGCGGATCGCCGGCCAGGTTCTGCGAGTCGATCAAGGCGGACACTTGATTGCGCTCGCATCCGAGACCCACGATCAGCACTCCGGCAAGGTTCGGGTGCCGCGCATAGCCGGCCAGCGTGCGCCGCAGGACGTCGAAATGCTCGCTGGGCGAGGACATCCCGCAACCGCTGGTCTGTGCAAACGCGGCCACGCCATCCACGTTGGGATAGGTGGCAAGCCGCTCGGGCGTGAAATGCTGCGCGATGTGGTGGATGACCGTGGCGGAACAGTTCACCGACGCGATGATGCCCACGAAATTGCGCGTGCCCACCCGGCCGTCGGCGCGCACATAGCCCTGAAACGTGGCGCGTTGCGCCTCGGGCACCATCGCGACGGGGCGAACGTCGCGGCAGAACGCCGGGTCCCGCTCGAAGTCGGCCAACGCAAGGTTGTGGGCGTGCACGTGGTCGCCCGCCTCGATGTCCCGGGCAGCCACGCCAATGACGGCGTCGTACTTGCGCACCGGTGTGCCCGCGGCAATGCGGCAGGCGGCAATCTTGTGCCCGCCAGGCACCTGCGCGCGCACACGCAGACCCAGGTCGGGCACGACCATGCCCAGGGCCAGGGCCTCCCGGGCGACGAGGACATTGTCGTTGGGGTGAAGCCGGATCAAGGGGTTGGAGTTCACCGTGAATCAGCCTTTCTGCAGCATTTCTTTCAATTTCAGCCGTGCGATCAATGCGGTCTCCTGCTGATAGACCGAGGCGACATACGCCTGGTAATCCGGACCGTCCAGGTACATCACCGGCGCGTCGATGCGGTCGGCAACCTGCTTGAAGGCGTCGCTCTTGACGGCGGTGCGGAACGCATCGCGCAGCTTGCGCTCGACGGCGGGGTCCAGGCCCTTGGGCGCGCCGATGCCGTTGGGCGCCTCGACCACGACGTCGTAACCCAATTCCTTCAAGGTTGGCGCGTCCTTGAAGCGCGAGGCGCGCGATTCGCCCCAGGTCGCCAGCAGGCGCAGTTTGCCTGCCTCGACATGCGGCGCCCACGAGCTGGAATCGGCCAGGAGATCGACCTGGCCGCCCAGCACATCCTGCAGCGCGGCCGCGCCGCCCTTGTACGCGATGGCGTTGAACCGCACGCCGGCCGCCATGGCGAACTCTTCCATGCCCACGTGCGTCGCGCCGCCGATGCCGGCGTGCCCGTATGTCAATTTGCCCGGGTTGGCCTTGGCATACGCCACGACTTCCTTGAGCGTCTTGAATGGCGAGGAGGCCAGCACGGCAATGCCGAACGTCTGGCCCGACGTGCGCGCCAGGTAGGTCAGCTCGCTGCGCGGGTCCAGCTGCAACAGGCCAAGCTGCGAAAAGCGCGCGACCGAGATGGGAATCTGACCGATGGTGTAGCCGTCCGGTTGCGCCTGCGACAGCGACTTCGTGCCGATCATTCCTGACGCGCCGGCGCGGTTCTCGACCACGATGGACTGGCCCAGCACCCCCGAGGCCACCTGGCAAAGCGCGCGCATGGATTGGTCCGCCGTGCCGCCCACGGGCCAGGGGCAGATGAAGGTGATGGGACGCTGGGGATAGTCGGCGGCGCGGGCCGTGGCGGGCGCCAGCAGGCCGACCGCGCCAGCGCCGGCGGCCGCGCCCAGATAGGCGGCGCCGGCCAGGAACCTGCGCCTGTCCAGATCGGGGGTAGGGATGTGCCTCATGATTTGTCTCCGGATGTCGTTCTTATGGGTCTCGCTTTTATATTCGGGCCCCGGCAAGGCTACGCGGGGGCCGGACTTATTCTCGTGAGCTTAACCATAACTATCCAATAGAATTGGCGCATCGTTAGATAACGCCGGTGATATGTATCGGCGCCCTGGTATCGGAGTCCTCGATGGCGCATTTGGATCGCGTTTTCCGCTCAAACCTGAAGCTGCGTCACCTCCAACTGGTCGTGGCGCTGGATGAATTCCGGCATTTGGGACGCACGGCCGAGTTCATGACCGTCAGCCAGCCGGCGGTGTCGCGCATGCTGTCGGAGGTCGAATCGATGCTGGGCCTGGCGCTGTTTGCGCGGTCCGTGCGCGGCACGGAACCCACGGAGGCCGGCGCCTCGGTCGTGCGCTTTGCGCGCGGCGTGCTGGCGCAATACGCGCGAACCCGCGACGAGATCGACGCCGCCGCAAGCGGCGCGGCGGGCAAGACGCGCGTCGGCGCGATGGCCGTCGCGCTGCCGGTGCTGCTGGCGCGGGCGGTGCACGCCTTGAAGGCGCGGGCCGCGCGCGCGACCGTGCTGATCGAAGAGGGCGACCTGACGCACCTGCTGCCCAAGCTTCGGCTGGGCGAACTGGACCTTTTCGTGGGCAGGTTGGAGCCGGGCTATGCCGCGCCAGATCTGCAGACCGAAGCGTTGTTCGAGGAGCCGATGGTGGTGGTGGCCGCGCCGGGCAGCAAGGTCGCGGGACTGGCACATCCCGGCTGGGAAGATCTGGCGGCATTGCCGTGCGTCATGCCACCGCCGTGGGCGTCATTGCGCGTCAAGCTGGAGCAGCAGTTCCACCAGCACGGGCTGGAACCGTCGTCCGATCTGATGGAAACGTCGTCCTACCTGGCGACGTTGACTTTCATCCGCGAACGCCACGGCGTCGGGTTTCTAGCCCGCTCGGCGGCGAGAAGCTTCCAAGCCCAGGGGCTGTGCCGGATTCTTGCGGTGCCGCTCGCGTTGCCGCTGCCGCCCGTCGGCATCATTACGATGCGCGAAGCCGGCCTGCCGGCCACCAGCGCGCAACTGATCGATTGCTTGAAGGAGGCTGCAACGGCGCTGTCGGCCGAAGCGGCAGACGGCGCCGGATAAGCCGGCGCGCGTTCGTGATGGCATTGCCGGTGGCGATTTACTTGGCCGCCGTGGCAGCGGCGGGCGCCAGCGCTTGCAGCAGGCGCTGCGCGTTGCCCTGCAGGTCCGCGACCGGGTCGGCGCCATCAGTGGCCAGCACGACGGCCTTGGCGCCGCCGGCTTCAATGGCCTGCGAAAGTGCTGGGGTCGGCTCGCGGTGCAACAGCGCGGCGGCCACGCCGTTGTCCTTCAGCGTGGCGGTCAGCGCAGCCAGCGCGTCGGGCGTCCAGTCCTTGTCGTCACGTGCCATCGTGTCGACCAGATCCAGATTGAATTCCGCAATCAGGTAGGGCAGGCGTTCGGACAGGCTGACGACCGCGACGTTCTCGGCCTGCGCCAGCCCCGCCTGGCTTTTTGCATTCAGTTCGACCAGCGTGCGCTTGATGTGCGCCAGGTTTTCGCCGATGCGCTTTTCGTCGGACGGGGACAGGCGGCCCAGGTCGGCGGACACGATGTCGGCCATGCGGCCCAGGTTGACGATGCTGAGCCACGGATAGGCGGCAAACTGGCCGCCAGCCCGCGTGTCGCTTTGCAGCGCGATGCCGTTCAGCGCGCCGTCGAGCGGACGCGCCGCGTCGATCTCGACGATGCGGATATTGGTGCGGCGCGCGTTGGCAAAGAGCGGATCGTCTGGCCAGAGGGAACGCAGGCCCACGGCCGCATCGGCGGAGGCCGCGGCCTTTTGCAGCGCCGCGCCGCCGCGGCCGCTGAAGTAGGACGTCAGCCGCGTGGCCGGCAGGTTGGCGGGCGCCGCACGTTCGACGCGGATGCTGCTGTCCTTGGCCAGGCTGTCGGTCAGGGCGAACACGACCGGGTGGGCGGCCAGCACGGTGACTGCTGCAGGCGCGGTGCTGGCGGTTTCGGGTTGCGGGGCGCGGGCGGCGCGGCCGGACTTGGCGGCTTCCTGGGCATGCGCCGTAACGGCGGCGCCCAGGGCGGATGCCATCGCCACCGCCAGGGCGGCGCGGCGCAAGGTGACATAACCTGACTTCAGACTCATGCTGCGTTTCCTTTCAGACCGGGGACCAGGCTGCGCGCCAGGGCCGCGATCGCAAACAAGATTCCCGCGACCAGAATGATGGCCGCGCCGGAGGGCACCGGCAGTTCCAGTTCGATGGGCAACATGATGCCGGCGAGCGTGGCGATCATCGCAAACAGCACCGACATCGTGAAAAACCCCTTGAGCGATTGCGCCAGCATCCGCGCCGCGGCGGCCGGAATCACCAGCAGCGCGCCGACCAGGATGGCGCCGATCACCTTGACCGAAGCCACGGTGACCAGCGTCACCAGGATCACGAACAGGTAGTCCATCGCCTTGACGGGTACACCGCGCACGGCGGCAAGCTGCGGATTGAAACTGGCCAGCATCAGCCGGTTGTAGTTGGGCAGCGCCAGCGCCAACGCCAGCACCGCCACGCACGTCAGCACCGACAGGTCGTTGCTGTTGACGGTGAGCACCGAGCCGAACAGCACGTTCTCCAGGATGTGGATGTTGATGCGCCCGGCCAGCACCAGCAGCAGGCTTGCACCCAGCGCCAGCGACACCGACAGGAACACGCCGATCAAGGTGTCCGGCGTGAGGCGCGTGCGGTTGCTCAGGAAATTGAGCAGGATGCCGAAGATGAGGCAATAGCTGAACAGGCTGCCATACGGGCCGGTGTAGGGCTCGCCCAGCAGAATGCCGATCGCCACGCCGGTCAGCGCGGCATGGCCCACCGCTTCCGAGAAGAACGCAAAGCGCTTGACCACGACCAGCGTGCCCAGGCCGCCCAACACCGGCCCGATGATCAGGCCGGCGAGCAGGGCGTTGATGACGAAGCCATAGGCCAGCGAATCGGGCAGCGCGCCGGATTCCGCCGCGCGCTGGATGAGTTGGCGCAGGTTATCGAAAAAGGCGTTCATGCGGCGCGCTCCTGCGGTTGGCCGCCCACGCGCGGACGGGTGGAAAAGAGCGTCAGCAGCCGGTCGGGCGTCAGCACTTGCTTAGGAGGACCGTCGCAAAGCACCTGGCGGTTCAGCCCGGTGACGCGGTCGGCCAGGCGGCCAACGGCCTCCAGGTCATGCTCGATCCAGAGCACGGTCACGCGCTGCGCGCGCCAGTTGTCCAGCAATTGTTCGAACACGCGCACGCCGGCTTCGTCCAGCGCCGACATGGGCTCGTCCAGGACCACCATCGATGGGCTGGGCACCAGGCCCTGGGCCAGCAGTACACGCTGGCGCTCGCCGCCCGACAGCGCGCCCATGCGGCGGTTGCGCTTGTCCTGCATGCCCACGCGTTCCAGCGCGGCGGAAATCTCTGCCGACTTTGCGCGCGACAAGCCCAGGAATGCCGGCTTGCGCTGGCACATCGCGGCCATGAAATCGTTGACGGTCATGGGCAGGCCGCGATCGAACTCCAGCGCCTGCGGGATGTAGCCGATGACGCCCGGCCGATCGCCGGGCCACGTCACGCTGAGCTTGCCTCGATGCGGCATCTGGCCCAGCAGCGTCTTGACCAGGGAACTCTTGCCGCCGCCGTTGGGGCCCACCAGCGCGTGCACGCTGCCCGCCGTCACGCTAAAGGCGACATCGCTGAGGATCTCGGTGCGGCCCAGCGTCAGCGAGATCTGCTCGAAGGTCAGCGTGGGGCCGGGCGCGCCCGCCGGGTGCGGGCTCACCGGGCCGGTCACGCGCCGGCCTCTTCAATGGCGCGCACGACGGTAGCCAGGTTTTGCGTCATTTCCTTCTCGAACTGCTCGGCGCTGTATTCGCCGTAAGAGATGTGCGACAGCGCGTACAGCTTCACGCCGGTTTCACGCTGGATCGTTTCGACGTACGAGGACGGGAAGTTCAGTTCCGAAAAGATCACCTTGACGTCGGCCGCGCGCAATTGCTCGATGGTGCCCTTGAGCTGGGCCGGGCTGGGCTCGATGCCGTGCGCCGGCTCCACGACGGCCGTGACTTCCAGGCCGAATTCGCGCAGCAGGTAGTCGTACGCGCCGTGAATGGTGGCCACGCGCAGGTCGGCGTTGGGCGCGGAGGCCAACTTGCCCAGCGCATCGGCGCGCAGCTTGCGCAGGCGCTGGCCATAGGCGCGCGCGTTGGCGGTGTACGCCTGCGCGTTCGCGGGATCGATACGGCCCAGTTCGCGGGCGATGGTGTTGATCTGCGCGATCGAGGCGGTGATCGACAGGAAGGTGTGCGGATTGACGACCTTGCCCGAATCGCCGCCCCCGCGCGCGGCCATGCCGACTGCGGCCAGCAGCGGCACCTGCGCGTTTGCCTCGATCACCGGGATCTTGGGCTTTTCGCTGGCGGCGATCATGCGGTCCGCGAAGTCATCGTGGCCGATCCCGTTGAGCACGACGACGTCCAACGTGCCGATGCGCTTGATGTCCTCGGCGCGAGGCTCGTAGGCATGCGGATTGAAGCCCACCGGAATCAGCGGCACGACCTCGGCGTTGTCACCCACGATGTTGGCGACGTAGCTGTAATAAGGATGCAGCGTCACGCCGATCTTCAGACGCTTGGCGTCTTCGGCGTGGGCGGGCGCGGTGAACGCGCCGGCCAGCAGCGCCAGCGCGGCGAGCGGCGCGGCGCAGCGGCGCAGGATCTGGGAGAAAAACGAAAAGGCAGACATAAATCCGTAGGCTCGTGTCGGAAGGCGAAGGGGGAGGGCCCGGTCAGGGCTTGTTCTGGCGGGTGACGCCGGCATCGAACTGGGCGGCGACCTGCAGCCAGCCCGCCGCAGCCAACGCGGCATCGTCGGCGCTTTCCGGGACGCGGGTTGCCGCATTCCGGGCCAGCCAGACATCGGCCTGGGCGGGCGCACTGCCGTCATGGCCATGGCCGTCCTTGGCGTGGCCGTCTTCGGCGCGCATCAGGAACGATCCGGCCAGCTTGGCATCCGCCGTCTGCCCCACATACAGGGCTTTGCCCGCCTGACGCTCCAAGCGCCACACGTGGCCGCCGCGCGCGGCGGTGCTGTTGTCGGTGACGAAAGGCGGCAGTCCCTGCGCGGCCAGATCGGCGACCGAGGGCAGCGGCTCGCCGGCTTGCAGGGCAAATCCGATTTCCTCGTAGGCGACGCGCAGGTCGGCGTAGATGCCCTGTTCGGCGGGCGTCAGGTCGCGTCGTGCGTCGATCTGGGTGGCGGCGAGCGGCGCGCTTTCGGGCGGCGCTTCGCGCAGTCCGATATACCCTGCGGCGGCGGCGACGATGACCACGCAGGCGCCCAGCACCGCAAGGGTTTCGTGGCCGGCGCCCGCGGGGCGGATGACTTGTGTGTGCATGCTGCGGTTGGCCGGGGCTTACTGGATGTCGACGTGGTCGATCTCGACCACGTGGCCGGGACCCGCGTCAAACAGGACGTAGAACTCGCCGTTCGGCCGCTTGAACGACATCTTGGAATCCGCGTCCAGCTTGCCGGGCACGAGGATCTGTTCGTCGTAGGAGATGACGTCCATGGTGACGCCGGCCGCGCCGCTGCCGTCGGAGAATCCGCCGGTGCACTGGATCTGTTCCTTGCCCTCGGCCTTGCATTCGGCCATCGGATTGTGCGCCAGGGCCGAAGCGCTGGCGGTCAACAGCGCGCCAAGCAGGGCGGCGCGAAAGCGGTTCGCGAAAACTGCGTTCATCGGGATGCTCCTTGTTTCTTCAGCCACTCGACGGTGGCGGGGGAGGCGGTGGCGATGGGCCACGCCGCCTGGTGCACCGAACCGTCCCAGCCTTCCGCCGTGATCCAGAGATCGGCGTCCGGGGTGGTGCGCGGCGGAATCGGCACGGTGGCAAAGGCCCGGTGCGGGCTGCCAAAGAAGATCGAGCCCGCGGCGCGCAGGCTGCGCGGCTTGCCCACGCGCACGTAGACTGCGCGGATCTGGTCCTTGCAGCCTTCGCATTGCGCCATGGTGAAGGTCTTGACCATGCCGGCCGGATCGGACTTGGGCGGTTCGATCTGCCATTCGGCAAGCTGCAGCTTCCACGGGCCGACCTGCAGGTCGCCGGCGGGGCGCTGGCCCAGGCCCATCGCCCCTCGCGACAACGCCAGGTTATCGAAATACTTCGGAACGTAGAGGATCGGCAGGATAAGCAGCAGCGCGCTCAGGTGAAAGCGCCAGCGGCGCCAGAGTCTGGGCTTGGACGCGGCGGCGAGGGTGGCGGTCTTGCTCATTCGGTCACCTCACGGGCGTCGGTGCGGGCTGCGCGGGCAGGGCGCAGCGCCTTGGCGGTGGCTTGCGCGGTGCGCTTGGTCCAGATCAGCAGGCCGCTCAGCGACATCATCGTCAGCAGCAGGCCAAACAGGAACCACACCAGCTTCAGCCAGAACCCGCCGAAGTCGCCGGTGTGCAGCGGCCGCATGGATTCGGTGAAGAATTCCAGACCGCTGCGATCGGACAGGCGGCGCACTTCCTCGACGGCGCCGTTGTACGGATTGATCTTGGCGTATTGGTACATCAGCGGATAGGCGCCGCGGCCCGAGATGGTGATCGGGTCGTAGGCATTGCCGGGGAAAAACACCTGCTGCGTCTCCAGTCCGGGCAGCTCGCGCTCGGCAATACCGACGATCTGGTCGAGCGGCAGGCGTTTGACGGTGTCGCCGGGCGCGACGGTCGGCACCTGGTCGCGCGCCACGACGGCGGGGACGCCCTGCGTTGAGATCGTGGTGGCCGTATCGAACAGCACGGCCTGGACCAGGAACCAGATCGCGCTGACCGAGATCAGCAGGATGAACCAGACGGACCACAACCCCGACAGGCGGTGGAAGTCGCCCCAGAAAATGCGGGCGCCCTGGTCGACGCGCAGGCGCGGCTTCTGGAAATAGGCGCGCCAGAACCGTTTGTAGACGACGAGACCCGTGATGAGCGAGAGCAGCATCGGCACGGACAGCAGCGACACCAGGTACCAGCCCCAGCTATAGCCATTCGTGAACGGAATCAACAGCCAGCCGTGCAACGCGCGCATGAACTGGCGCAGGTCAAAGTTCAGGGCAGGGCCTTGAACATCACCGGTATAGGGGGTGACGTAAATGGAGGTGAATCGCGCGCCCGGATATCCGACCGAGGCCGTCAGGGCGAATTGGGATTCCTCGGGCCAGGACAGCCGCTGCACGGAAGCGTCGGGCTCCTGCTTGGCGATGGCGTCCATCAAATCCTGGTAGCCCATGCGCGGGGTATCGGCATCGGGCGCCTGGGCGCGAACGGCGGGATTGATGAGCCAGACGATTTCCTGGCTGATGACGGCGATGGTTCCGGTCGCACAGATGAAGAACAGGAAAATCCAGATCGGCAAGGCCAGCCAACTGTGGACGAGAAACCATAATTTGGAGCGCGATGGCTTGGCCATTCGAGAACTGTCCGAAGAACGTGAGAAGTGGATCTGGTCCCATTTAAGGGAGGTGTCAGGCGGAATTCTAGCAATAATCGTTCTCAATTGTCTTAGCGACTGGCTTTGGATCCGTCCTGCACCGTCAGCCGCTCTCGCGGCGTAATGACGCCACCGGTGTTTAAAATGCCCCCTCGGCGCCCAAATCGGCCGCCGCCCGGAACCTCCGCATGCACGCCTTTCCGTCCTCGCCGTCCTTGCGCCCAGCCGCTGCCGTCGCCCTTGCGCGGCTGTTGCTGCTGGTGTTGCTGGCCGCGCGGGCGCTGGTGCCCACCGGCTACATGCCAGATGTGCAGGCGCTCAAGCAGGGCCGTTTCGCGCTGGGCTTCTGCGCGGCCGGGGGTGGCGTTTTTCCCGGCATGCCGGGTCTGGCCGACCCGCACGCGCATGCCGGCGACTCGCATGGCCATCACGGGCACCCGGATTCCTCCGGACACGTCGGCGCCGGTCAGGAATGTCCGTTTGGGCTGAGCGCGCACCCGGCACTGCTGACGCCGCCAGCCTTGGCGCTGATCCCCATGCTGCTTGGCTGGCGGGTGCAGCCAGCGCCGCAAGCCGACAGTCCGCGGCCCCCCATGCCGGCCGCCGGCCCGCCGCTGGGCCAGCGCGCGCCGCCTCGAACCATCGGATGACATTTCCCGCCGTGCGCCTTGCGCGCACGCTGGCCGCCCCTTGCGGGCGGCGTCCGTTGTTGTCGAGACCCTTATGACCACTGACACTCTGGTTAGCCCTGCCGAGTCCGCGCGGCCGCGGGCCGCGAGCGGCAGCGCGTTTCTCGCGCTGCTCACCCGGCTGCATTTCTATATCGGCCTGTTCGTCGGCCCCTTCATTCTGGTGGCGGCGGTGACCGGCACCCTGTTCGTCCTGACGCCGCAACTGGAAAGCGTCATCTATGCCGACCAATTGCGTACGGACTCCACCGGCACCGCGCAGCCCTTGGCCGCGCAGGTCGAGGCGGCCCGGGCGCGCATCGGCCCGGATCCGCGCCTCTTTGCCGTCCGGCCCTCACCCGGACCGGGCGAGACCACGCGCGTCATGTTCACGCAGCCCGGCATGGGCGACTCCGAATCCCGTGCGCTGTTCGTCGATCCCATCACCCTGGCCATCAAGGGCGACATGGTCGTCTACGGGACCAGCGGCACGCTGCCTTTCCGGACCAAACTGGACTACCTGCACCGCAATCTGATGCTGGGCGACCTGGGCCGCAACTACAGCGAGCTGGCGGCGTCGTGGTTGTGGGTGGCCACGCTTGGGGGCGTTGTGCTGTGGTTTGCACGCCGGAGCCGCGACAAGGCTGCGGCAGCGCGCAGTCCGCGCCTGCGCGCGCGGCGCTGGCATGGGCTGTTGGGGCTGTGGATCGGGATCGGCCTGGTGTTCTTCTCGGCCACGGGGCTGACCTGGTCGAACTGGGCGGGCGCGCGCGTGGACCAACTGCGGGCCCAATTGGGATGGATTACACCGGCGGTGTCGCTAAAACTGCCGGCCTCCGGAATGCCGGCCGCCGGTTCGCCGGCCGTGCCCGAGGGCGGCGAGCACGCGCATCATCATGGCGGCCAGCATGACCACGCCGCCATGATGATGGCGCCGGACAACGTGGCCTCCGGCTTTGACCGCGTGCTGCAGTCGGCCCGGCAGGGCGGCATCGACAGCAGCCAGCTCGAAATCCGCCCGCCGCGCGGTGAAGGCCAGGCCTGGATGGTGCGCGAGGTGGACCGCTCCTGGCCCACGCAAGTCGACACCATTGCGGTGGATCCGTCGACCTACGCCATCACGAGCCGCGCGGACTTCGACACATTTCCGCTCATCGCCAAGCTGATCCGGTGGGGCGTGGACATGCACATGGGGATCCTGTTCGGCTGGCCCAATCAGCTCTTGATGGCCGCCATGGGCATCGCGCTGACGGCGATGATCGTCCTGGGTTACCGGATGTGGTGGCTGCGCCGGCCGGCAGCCCCGGCAGGGCAGACGCTGACGCAGGCGTGGCGCGATCTGTCCTGGCCGGGTCGCATCGCGACGGCGGCTGTCGCGCTCGCGCTGGGCTGGTGCCTGCCGGTCATGGGCGTGAGCCTCGCCGTGTTCCTCGTGATCGACGTGTTGCGGTGGATGGTGGCCAAACGCGCTTGATATGCGTCAACGGGCGGCGCAGATCGCGGGCGGCGGGCCGGATTCGGGGCCGGATCCGCGCTACCATCTGCGCCGTCAAGGGGATCCGATGTACCGATGCGCCACGGCTGCAAGACGATGGGTTTCGCTGTTCGCAGCGGCCCTGTTCGTCTTTCAGGCGCTGATTGCCTCGGCGGCGCTCGCCGGATCCGGCGGCGCCGGCGGGGCAGGGGGATCCCCAGTCTTCGGTGCCACCACCATCATCTGCACGGCCAGCGGGCCGCGCGTGGTCACCCTTGGCCAGGAAGGCGCCATACCAGGCGACACCCCAGGCGCGCATCAAGACGCCACCTCGGACGCCGCGCAACATAGCGGCGCCATGCCGCACTGCTGCGTCGCGGGGTGCGCCATGCTGGGCGGCGCCTCGCTGCCGGCCTTGTGGCTGCTTGCATGGCTGCTGCCCTCCTTGGCCCAGCCTGACGCGCCGCCCGCCACCCACGATCCTCACTTCTCCAGTGCGCTCGCGCGGCTGCCGCAGCAGCCGCGTGCGCCGCCATCCGCCGCCTGACGGCTTTCCTCCCTGCATTTCCGGCTTGCATCGCGCCGCCCACCGCTAGCGGGTGCGGCGCCGACCGCTGACGCCTGTCCGCCTGTCCGCTCGTGGCATGGCCCCTGATCCGTGGGGCAGCCGCCGGGGCGTGCCTGCGCGCGGCCTTGGCGCACCAGACGGCAAGCCATGACTCCCCATTCCACGTTGGACTCGATTCCGATATGTGCAAGCAACAGCAATTTCTACGCATGACCTGCCTGGCCGCCGCCATGGCCGCCACGTTCTCCGCCGGGGCACAATCCGCTCCCGACGGCGTGACCACGCTTGATCCCGTCGTCATCACGGGCGTTGCGCCCAGCGCGCCCCTGACATTCACGACCGATCCCAAGCTGCCGCGCCAACCGCTGCCGGCCAGCGACGGCACCGACTATCTCAAGACCATTCCGGGGTTTTCGGCCATCCGCAATGGCGGCACCAATGGCGATCCGGTGCTGCGCGGCATGTTCGGTTCGCGCCTGAACATCCTGACGAACGGCACCGCCATGCCCGGCGCCTGCCCCTCGCGCATGGACGCGCCCAGTTCCTACATTTCCCCCGAGAACTTCGACCAGCTCACCGTCATCAAGGGACCGCAGACCGTGCTGTGGGGGCCGGGCGCGTCCGCCGGCACCGTCCGGTTCGACCGGGATACGCCCCCGTTCACCGAGCCGGGCGTGCGCTTTGACGGCAGCGTGACGGGCGGCTCGTTTGGACGCAACGACCAGACGGCGGACCTGACCGCCGGCAACGAGAAGGTCTACACCCGATTCACCGCCAACCACTCGCATTCGCAGGACTACAAGGACGGCGACGGCAACACCGTGCCGTCGCGCTGGGACAAATGGAACGCGGATGTGGCGCTGGGATTCACGCCGGACGCGGACACCCTCTATGAGTTGACCGCCGGCACCGGCGATGGCGAGGCCCGCTATGCCGGCCGCGGCATGGACGGTTCGCAGTTCAAGCGGGAAAGCTTTGGACTGCGGTTTGAAAAACGTAACCTCGGCGAGGTGCTGAATCGGGTGCAGGCGCAGCTCTATTACAACTACGCCGACCACGTCATGGACAACTACACCCTGCGCGCGCCCGACCCCTCAAGTTCCATGGCGATGCCCATGGCGTCGGACGTGGACCGGGCCACCTGGGGCGGGCGCTTCGCCAGCACCTGGACCCTGTCGCCGGACGTCAATCTGGAGGCGGGGATGGACTTCCAGCAGAGCCGCCACCGCGCCCGCAGCGGCACGGGCACGGTGTCGTACCGCAGCCAACCGTGGGTCAAGGATGCAGATTTTTCCAACACGGGTGTTTTTGGCGAATTGACCTGGCGCGCCGCCCCTGACAGCCGCGTGATTGGCGGAGCCCGCGTGGATTGGGCGTCGGCCAAGGATTTCCGCCAGACCACGGGCGGCCAGATGATGCCCATGCCCAATCCGACGGCGGGCGAGCGCCGCGACGACACGCTGCCCAGCGGCTTTCTGCGCTATGAACGGGATCTGGCGTCGCTGCCCGCCACGGTGTACATCGGCCTGGGCCACGTCGAGCGGTTTCCCGACTACTGGGAATTGTTCTCGCCCAAGCGCGGGCCGGCCGGTTCGGTCAACGCCTTCCAGGGTGTCAAGCCGGAAAAGACCACCCAGCTGGACTTCGGCGCGCAGTACAAGACCGAGACGCTCGATGCCTGGTTCTCCGGGTACGCGGGTTACGTGGACGACTTCATTCTTTTCAACTACACGTCCGGCGGGATGATGGGCGCCACCTCACAGGCGACCAACGTGGATGCCCGCATCTTTGGCGGGGAGTTCGGCGCCACGTACGCCGTGTCGCCGCGCTGGAAACTGGGTGCGACGCTGGCCTACGCCTGGGGCCAGAACCGCAGCGACGGCAGGCCGCTGCCGCAGATCCCCCCGCTGGAAGCCAAGCTCAGCGCCGCGTACGACGACGGCACCTGGTCGGCCGGCGCCTTGTGGCGCATCGTCGCGCCGCAAAAGCGCTACGCGCTCAACGAAGGCAATGTCGTCGGCAAGGATTTCGGCCCCAGCGCCGGTTTTGGCGTTTTCTCCGTCAACGCGGGGTATGTGGTCAACCCGCAGGTCCGGCTGTCCCTGGGCGTGGACAATGTGTTCAACAAAACCTACAGCGAACACCTGAACCTGGCCGGAAACGCGGGTTTCGGATATCCAGCGGGGACAGCCGTGAACGAACCCGGACGTAGCGTCTGGGCCCGGGTCGGTATCCGATACTGACAACGGAAATGGGTTGGGCACGCTACTTGCTGAAAGGGGGGTGAGGGTCATTCCTTGTCTTATGGAGAAGCATCATGGAAGCTTTCAAGTACACGCCCACCCTGTCCACCCCCCAGCCGATGACCAACGGCGAACGCTGCGCGCTGCGCACCCTGGCCGCCGCGCAGCAACTTTTGCACCCGGAACGTCCGCCCGCCGTCATGATGTCGACGGTCGAGGCCGAGCTGGCGAAATATGTAAAAGAGACTTACCGTCCGCGCACGGCGTGGTGACCCGCGGGGGCAGGGCGCCGCTGCCCTCGGGCGCCCGTCACTCGATCGGCGCCCGCATGACCAGCGCCGAAACGGTATGGTTTTTCCAGAACACCTGATAGATTCGGGGCAGCAAGGCTTGCAGCTCCGGTTCCGTCGCGCCTGTAAAGGTCACCAGCACTGCGGGCCGGTTGCCTTCGCTGGGGACGCGTTTGACGTGATCCGGCGATGGAAACCCGTACTTCGTCAGGAAGGTGCGAATCTCGTCGTCGGTGGTGGTTTCCTCAACCTGATTGATGAGCAGCGCTGCCATGGCTGAACCTCCGGGGAAGGGGCGCTTCGGGCGTCAGGACGTGTCGCGTCAGAACTTTTCGGGCACGAACCGGAACGGATGCTCCGGCTGCTCGTATCCCTTGGCCTTTTGCCGCTTGGGTAGCGCAATCTTTTCCCTGGGCCCGACCTTGTAGGGAATGTGTTCCAGCAGATGGCTGATGATGTTGAGCCGCGCCCGCTTCTTGTCATCGGATCCGCACACATACCAAGGCGAGATGGCCGTGTCCGAGGCCTTGAACATGTCGTCACGCGCCCGTGAATAGTCGTACCAGCGGCTGTACGAATCCAGGTCCATCTTGGTCAGCTTCCAGGTCTTGCGCGGGTCATTGATGCGCGACTGCAACCTGCGCGTCTGCTCCGCCTCGCTCACTTCCAGCCAATACTTGAAGAGCAGGATGCCGGAGTCAATCATCACCCGCTCCACCAGCGGCACGGCCTTCAGGAAGGTGTCGACCTGCGCCTGGGAGCAGAACCCCATGACGCGTTCCACGCCCGCCCGGTTGTACCAGCTGCGGTCGAAGATCACGACTTCGCCGGCGGCGGGCAGGTGGGGAAGATAACGCTGCATGTACATCTGGGACTTCTCGCGCTCGGTGGGCGCGGGCAAGGCCACGATGCGGAAAACGCGGGGGCTGACGCGCTCGGTCAGGGCCTTGATCGTGCCGCCTTTGCCTGCGCCGTCACGGCCTTCGAAGACGATGCACACCTTGGCGCCGGTCTCCTGCACCCATTGCTGCAGCTTGACCAGTTCGGCGTGCAATTGCGCCAATTCCTTTTCGTACTGCTTCTTGGACAATCCGGCCTCTTCGGCCGCTTCGGGGGTGTCCTTCTGCTTTTTTTTGCCGGCCATCGTCGCACTCCGAAAAGTTAAGCCACGAATCAAGGCGCATCACGGCGCCGCCCGTGAAGTGAATATATTGCCGATTCGATGCCATTTGGGAACGCGTTACCAATGGTTTTATGGTGCCGCAACGTAACCCGTCATTGGAGGCATGCGAAATCAGGCACAGCCCGGGCACGCCATTTGCTGTTTGCGTCCTTGGCCACGCTTCGCTGGCCGCCGCATATTCCAAGGTGACGAAAATGGAACCAAGACATTCCGTTGGGCAGGCATCTTCCCAGGACAACGCCGTGGAAGCGACGTCGACGCCAGACGATCTGCCCGTCAAGCCTTCCGACGGCAAGGCCGGCGCCCAGCCGGTCAAGCCTTCCGACGCTAGCGAGAACGCGCAGGGCAACGAAATTCGAAATGAGGATATGGAGCCGTCGGATGCGTCCGAATCCAATCCCGACCCCGCCGGCTCGCAGCGCTCGTCCTGACCCCGAGGAGAACCGATCATGACCATAAAGACCACAGTGTTGGGTTTGGCCGTCCTCCTGGGCGCCGCGGGCGGCGCTTGCGTGGCGCAGGCGCAGGGCGCGCCGCAGTCCGTGACCGAAGTCCGGGTCGATGTCGCCAAGGTTGACGCCGGCTACCGCGCCTCGAAGATGATCGGGGCGACGGTCTACAACGGCAAGAAGGAAAAGCTCGGCACCGTGGATGATCTGATCCTCGGACCGCCCGACTGGGCGCCTTATGCGGTGTTGTCGGTGGGGGGCCTGCTGGGCGTGGGCAACCACCTGGTGACGGTGCCGCTGTCTCAGATGCAGGTCGCGGGCGATCAGTTCCAGTTGCCGGCGGCCACCAAAGATACGCTCAAGGCGCTGCCCGAATTCAAGTACGCGAAGTAGACGGCGCGGGGCCTGCCGCCCCGCGCCGCATGACCATCCATGCCACGAGGAGGCTCCATGCAGATTGAACCCGTCCCCGACATCCGCCCCGCGCCGCGCTCGCGGTCACTGGTCGCGCAGCTCAAGGATATCGATGCCCGCCGGCCGGATTTTCCGGGCGAGCATCTGATCGTGCTGGGCGTGGGCGTTCTGCTCATGCTGTCGGGCATGCGCAGCCGCACCATCCTGCGGCGCACGCTGATCACGGCAGCCGGCACCGCCCTGATCGGTCGCGCGGCAAGCGGAACCGGGGGCGTTGCCCGCGTCGCCCGGATCGTCAAGCGCTTGGGCTGATCGCGGCGCAGGAGAATCATCATGGCAGCAAGAACCATATGGAAAGGGGCCATTTCCTTCGGTCTGGTTCACATCCCCGTGGGCCTGCACACGGCCACCACCGAGTCGGGCGTGGATTTCGACTGGCTGGACAAGCGCTCGATGGACCCGGTGGGCTACAAGCGCATCAACAAGCGGACCGGCAAGGAAATCGACAAGGACAACATCGTGAAGGGCGTCGAGTACGAGGACGGCAAGTACGTCATCGTATCGCCCGACGAAATCGCCGATGCGTATCCCCGGACCACGCAGACCATCGAGATTCAGCAGTTCGTGGACGCCACGGACGTGTCCTTCGTCTATCTGGAGCGGCCGTATTACGTTGCGCCCATCAACAAGGGGCACAAGGTATATGCCTTGCTGCGCGACACCCTGGCCAAGACCGGCAAGATCGGTATTGCCAAGGTCGTGATCCAGACCAAACAGCACCTGGCCGCGCTGATCCCGTCGGGCGACGCGCTGGTGCTGAACCTGATGCGTTGGGGCGATGAGGTCAAGTCTGTCGATGGGCTGGATCTTCCCAAGGCTGGGGCCAAGAACATGACGCCCAGCGCCAGCGAGTTGAAGATGGCCAAGATGCTGGTGGAGGACATGTCCGGCCAATGGGATCCGGAACAGTACCAGGACGAATTCAAGGCCGCGGTGATGGAGCTGGTGGAGAAGAAGGCGCGCGCCGGCAAGACGGAGACGGTCATCGAGCCGCAGGAAGAGTCGCCCACCTACGCCGACAACGTCATCGACCTGACGGAGCTGCTGCAACGCAGCCTGAAGGGCGGCAAGGGCGGAGCCAAGGCCGCGTCATCGGCGGGCAAGGCCGGAAATGGCGCCGCAAAAAAGGCGGCCAAATCTGCGGCCAAAAAGACGGCTGCAAAGAAGACAACGGCCAAAACCACGGGCAGCGCCGGCAAGGCGTCCGGTAAGACAGCAGCCAAGACGGCGAGCAAAGCGCGCAAGGCGGCTTGATCATGGCCGATTCGCTCAAGAAGTACCGCGAAAAGCGCAACTTTCAAGTTACCTCGGAACCGGCCGGCGGCGGCGAGGCGAACGAGGACGCTCGCGCCTTCGTCATCCAGAAGCACTGGGCGAGCCGGCTGCACTACGACTTCCGTCTGGAACTGGACGGCGCCATGAAGAGCTGGGCGGTGCCGAAGGGTCCTTGCTACGACCCGGCCGTCAAGCGCATGGCGGTTCAGGTCGAGGACCATCCCATTGCCTACAACCAGTTCGAGGGGCAGATTCCCGAAGGCCAGTACGGCGCGGGCAAGGTCATCATCTGGGACGAAGGCAAGTGGATGCCCGTGGGCGACCCGCGCAAGGGCTATCGGGACGGTCATCTGAAGTTCGACCTGCAGGGCGTGAAGATGCAGGGCAGGTGGGCGCTGATCCGCTTAAAGGGCAAGGAAAGCGACAAGCAGCCGCCCTGGTTGCTCATCAAGGATCGCGATGCGTTCGCCCGGCCGGAGCGGGAGTTCAGCGTGGTGGACGAAATGCCCGACAGCGTGGTCCCGCTGCGGGCGGCCAAAGCGCCATCCCCAGATCGGTCCGAAGACCAACCTGAACCTTCGGCCGACGGCCAACGCGCCTTGCCCGGCGTGGCCGCCGATTTGCCGGCGCATCTGAAACCTCAGCTCGCCACGCTGGTGGACGGTGTGCCCCACCACGCCCCGGACTGGCTGTACGAAATGAAGTTCGACGGCTACCGGCTGGTGGTGCGGATCGAAGGCGACGACGTGCGTCTTTATACCCGCAACGGCCACGACTGGAGCGCCAAGCTGCCTCATCTGGTCGACGCGTTTCGCGCGTTGCCTGCCAAATGGGCGTGGGTCGACGGCGAAATCGTGATGCTCGACCGCGAGGGCATTCCGAACTTCCAGGCGCTGCAGAACGCCTTCGACGGCGAGCGCACGCAAGATATCGTCTTCTATGCCTTTGATCTTCCTTTCATCGGGCAGCGGGATCTGCGCCAGGAACCCCTGACGGTGCGCCGGGCGCTGCTGCAGCAACTGATGGACACCGCCGAAGACGACCATCTGCGGTTCAGCGAGGCCCTGGAGGCCGCGCCGACGGATCTGGTGGCGACAGCCTGCAAGATGGGGCTGGAAGGCATCATGGCCAAGCGCCTGTCCTCGCCCTACGTGTCGCGCCGCACAAATACCTGGGTCAAGGTCAAATGCGCCCGGCGCCAGGAATTTGCCATCGTCGGCTACACCGCGCCGAAGGGCAGCCGCGCGGGGCTGGGGGCGCTGCTGCTTGCCGTGACCGAGCAGGATGGCAGCCTGCGCTATGCCGGCAAGGTGGGCACGGGGTTCGATGACGCCAGCCTGGTGTCGCTGCAAAAGCGCCTGGCGTCCATCGAGACCGACAAGAAGCCTGTCGCGAACGCGCCCGCCGCGGGTGGCGTACGCTGGGTCAAGCCCGAACTGATTGCAGAGGTGTCGTTTGGCGAGTGGACGGGAGGCGGACACATCCGTCATTCTGTCTTTCGAGGATTGCGGCAGGACAAGCCGGTGCGGGCCATTTCCAGGGAGAAGGCAGTGCCAGTCAAAGACATCGAGGGCGATGCGGGCGCGACCAGACCGGCCAGCAAAGCCGTGCCCGCCACCAAGGCCAGCCGCGCCAAGGGCGGCAAGCTCACCAATCCGGATCGCGTCATCGATCCGTCCACCAAGCTCACCAAGCTGGACCTGGCACGCTATTACGCGTTGGTGGCGCCGCTGATGCTGGAGCACCTGAAGGGGCGCCCGGTGTCGTTTCTGCGCGCGCCGGCCGGCATCCAGGGCGAATTCTTCTTTCAGAAGCACCTGGAAGCCGCAATGCCGGGCGTGAAATCCCTGCCGGCCAAGCTCGACCCGGACCATCCGCCGCTGCTCGAAGTGCCCACGGCCGAGGCCATCATGTCCGCGGTGCAGATGAACGTGGTCGAATTTCACACCTGGAACGCGGTCAAGACGTCCATCGGCAAGCCGGATCGGATGCTGTTCGACCTGGACCCGGGCGAGGGCGTGCAGTGGCCCGCGATGCAGCAGGCCGCGAACCTCGTGCGTGTGCTGCTGGAAGAAATCGGACTGAAAGCGTGGCTCAAGACCAGCGGCGGCAAGGGCCTGCACGTGGTCGTGCCGCTGCGCAAACAGTACGACTGGGATACGGTGAAGCGCTTTTCCCAGGTGATCGTGCAGCATCTGGCGCGGACGCTACCGCAACTGTTTGTGGCCAAGAGCGGGCCGAAGAACCGGGTCGGCAAGATTTTTGCGGACTACCTGCGCAATGGATTTGGCGCGACCACCGTATGCGCCTGGTCGGCGCGGGCGCGTCCCGGTCTGGGCGTATCGGTGCCCGTCAAGTGGGAAGAGCTGGACAAGCTGACGGGCGGGGCGCACTGGACGATCCAGGATATCCACACCCGGCTGGACGCGGGCAACACCCCATGGGACGATTACGCGCCGCAGTCTCTGGCGCCCGCCATGTCCGCCATGGAGTTCGAGCCATGAGCAGGATCTCCCTTGTGCTGTGCCGATCTCCCAAGGAGTCGCCCTATGCCACCGCCTGTCGCCAAATCCAGCGTAATGGACCGTCCGGACGGGTATGGAATCGTCAGCCGTGTCCTGCATTGGCTAATGGCGGTGCTGCTGGCGTGGCAGTTCACCAGCGCGGCTGCGCGGCAATTTTTTCCGGACACCCCCATCGAGGACTTCTTCTGGGCGTCGCACACGTCGCTGGGCCTGTTGCTGCTGATCCTGGTTGTCGTACGCGGCGCGTGGGCCCTCGCCAACCTGGGACGCCGTCCGAACAGCGGCCTGATGGCGGGTTTCGGTCACTTGCTCCTGTACCTCATGATGATCGCCATTCCCACATTGGGATTGTTGCGGGCATATGGCCGGGGCAGGGGCTATTC
The DNA here is from genome assembly GCF_019091095.1 of Achromobacter sp. GbtcB20. Lineage (NCBI taxonomy): Bacteria > Pseudomonadati > Pseudomonadota > Betaproteobacteria > Burkholderiales > Alcaligenaceae > Achromobacter > Achromobacter sp. GbtcB20. Next base: position 103,186 of record NZ_JAGXJZ010000004.1, read on the forward strand.
GGCTTTCCGCATCCCGGTCTTCAGCCCCCGCGACCAGGAAATCGAAGCGCTGGTCGAGTTGGCCAATGCCTGGCACGGACTGCTGGGCTGGACGCTTCTCGCGGCGGCGGCGGGCCACGTCCTGATGGCCTTCCTGCACCGCGGCAGGGACGGCCGGCGCGTATTGACGCGCATGACCCGAGGGCAATGACGGCCGGCGCGCCGGCCTGCACAGGAGGCAATCATGCAGCGCGATGAGCTCTTGGCACTGATGATCTCGGTGTCCGCGCCGGCGCCCCGGCTGGACGAATGGGACCGGGTGCTTTCCATCTACGCCGGGTACCTGGAAGGCGTCGCACCCAAGCTGTCGGAGAAGGAGCTGGGCAATTTCATTGGCGCGGGCGCCATGTTCTACCGCACGCTGTGCCAGGCGGACGCCTATCGGCAGGAATCCGTGTGGGGGCGGCGCAAAAAGGAAGGATAGCCACGTCCGGGCACGCCAACCCGGGGGCGCTTCGCATGCGGCATCCGGCCGCCTTGAATGCAAACGTTTGCATGGGTACGGGGCTTGCTGGCCGTTCTGGCACGAAATTCATCCATTCGTGCCAGGAAATGGCCAGCGGCAAGGACACCACATGCGACGCAGACCGGTAAGACAACCATCAAGCCGACCCACCATCACGACACCCACGACCCTTGACGCGAACTTCACATTGGCGGATGACGCACCGCACAGACAGCTGCCCGCCATCTGGGCGATCGGCGACGTGCATGGCTGCTGCCCGTCGCTGGACGCGCTGCTGGCCAGCCCCGAAATTGCGGGGGATCCAACCTGCCGGTTCTGGTTCGTGGGCGACCTGATCAACCGCGGTCCCGCCAACGCCGAGGTCTTGCGCCGGGTCATGGCCTTGGGCGACCGCGCGACCGTGGTGCTGGGTAACCACGACCTGCGCGCCCTGGGCGTGGCCGCAGGTTGCCTGCGCCCAGACCCCCGCGACACGTTGAATGATCTGTTCGACGCGCCGGATGCGTACGAATTGCTGGATTGGCTGCGCGCGCAACCGCTGATTCACGTGCAGGACAGGCATGTCCTCGTGCATGCCGGGCTCTTTCCCGGATGGGACGTGGCCCAAGCGGTGGCGCTGGCCGGCGAGGTCCAGGACATGCTTCGCGACGATGACTGGCGCCGCCATATGCGCACGCTGACCGGCACCGCGCCGCTGGCGTGGAGCGCCAACCTGGACACGCAGCAACGCCTGCGCTTCATCGCCAGCGCATTTACGCGTATGCGGCTTTGCACCCGCAATGCGGCGCTGGCGCCCGGCGCCAAGTCCACCCCAGGGCGCTGGCCTCGCGGAACGTTGCCGTGGTACGACCTGCCGCGGCGCGCGGACGCCGGCAACACCATCGTGTTCGGGCACTGGGCGACGCTGGGGCTGCTCGTGCGCACGGACGCCGTGTGCCTGGACACGGGCTGCGTGACGGGCGGGCCGTTGACTGCCTACCGGCTCTCCGACCACAAATTGGTACAGGCCCCGCGCGAAGCGCTTGCCCAGGCGGCTTGAACGGTCACGCGAACAGCCGGTAGGCCACGCCCAGACTGAACAGAAGCGCCGTGCCAATGGCATAGAACGCCAACGACAGCCAGGCGCTCAGCGGCACGCGCGCCGGCGCTTCGGCCTGACCCGCCGATTGCGCCTCGGGCGGAATTTCATCATTGGCGGCCGTGGGGCAGGGGAGTCGGCCGTCCGCGACGTGGGCGGGTTGGGCGGCGCGCGCAAGCCCCAAGGAAATCAAGGTGTTGCCGACCGGCGTCGGCGAGAGAACGGGTTCCGGTGAGCTCATGGGAGCCTCCGCAATCAGGGTTAAGTGACGAAAGGCGAAACGCCTACAGCAAGCGGCGTGCCCATGCCCGGCCTTGCGCGCCGGACCGCCAGCCGGACGGTCCGAAGGCGGCCTACTTCCCGTCTCCCTCCCAAACACTTACGATACGGCAGGCGCCGGGCGTTTCCGCCCCGCTTGCCCGAATCGACTGACACGTGACGGCCGCATTTCAACCACGGAGCATTCATGAACGGTTACCCAGATACTCTTCTCCTGATCGACAACGAATGGCGCGAGGCCCGAGGTGGCGCGCGCATCGACGTCGTGAACCCCGCCACCGGCCAGAAGATCGGCCAGGTGGCCAGCGCCTCCCGCGAGGACCTGGACGCGGCGCTGGCGGCCGCGCAACGCGGTTTCGAGACGTGGCGCGACACGTCCGCGCATGAGCGTTGCGCGGTCATGCGCAAGGCGGCCGTCCTGCTGCGCGAGCGCGCGGACAACGTGGCGCGCCTCTTGACGCAAGAGCAGGGCAAGCCGTTGGCCGAGGCGCGCGGCGAAGTGCTGGCGGGCGCCGACATCATCGACTGGTTTGCCAACGAAGCCCTGCGCGTCTACGGCCGCATCGTACCGTCGCGCAACCCGGCCGCCCAGCAATTGGTCATCAAGGAACCCGTCGGCCCCGTCGCCGCGTTCACGCCTTGGAACTTCCCGGTCAACCAGATCGTGCGCAAGCTGGGCGCCGCGCTGGCCACGGGCTGCTCCTTCCTGGTGAAGGCGCCCGAGGAAACCCCGGCGTCGCCTGCCGCGCTGCTCAACTGCTTTGTCGACGCCGGCATCCCGAAGGGCGTGCTGGGCCTGGTGTTCGGCTCGCCGGCCGAAATCTCCAGCTACCTGATTCCGCACCCGATCATCCGCAAGGTCACCTTCACCGGCTCCACCCCGGTCGGCAAGGAACTGGCCGCGCTGGCTGGCCGCCACATGAAGCGCGTCACGATGGAACTGGGCGGTCACGCCCCGGTCATCGTGGCCGAGGACGCCGACGTCGAACTGGCCGTCAAGGCCTCGGGCGGCGCGAAATTCCGCAACGCCGGCCAGGTCTGCATTTCGCCGACCCGTTTCCTGGTGCACAAGAACGTCAAGGCGGCATTCGAGCAGGCTTTCATCGCGCACGCCGAAAAGCTCAAGCTGGGCGATGGCCTGACCGAAGGCACCACGCTGGGCCCGCTGGCCAACGACCGCCGCCTGGCGGCCATGGACAAGATCGTCAAGAACGCGGCAGAGAAGGGCGCACGCGTGGCCACCGGTGGGCAGCGCGTGGGTGGCGCCGGTAATTTCTTCGCCCCGACGATCCTGACCGACGTGCCGCTCGAGGCCGATATTTTCAACGAAGAGCCGTTTGGTCCCATCGCGGCGATCCGCAGCTTCGAAACCCTGGACGAAGCCATCCGCGAAGCCAACCGCCTGCCGTTCGGCTTGGCGGCTTATGGTTTCACCCGGTCGATCAAGACGGTGCACGAGCTGTCGCGCCGCCTCGAAGTGGGCATGCTCTGGGTCAACCAGCCCGCAACGCCCTCGGCCGAGCTGCCCTTTGGCGGCGTTAAGGATTCCGGCTACGGTTCCGAAGGCGGTCCCGAAGCGCTTGAGGCGTATCTGGTCACGAAGGCCGTGTCGGTCGTGGGGGTCTAAGCCCGGGGTCTAAGCCCGCCCTCTGACCCCGCTGGTTTGGCAACAGGCCGTATCCGAGAAATCGGATACGGCTTGTTCGTTTCCGGGTTCGATGCTCTCCAAATGAAAGGCGTGCTTACGCACCGTTGCCGGTCGGGCCCGCCGACCGAAGGTAAGGTCTGTCTGACAATGACGTCCCCCGGAGATAGACGCATCGATGTTTTCCTTGCCGCCCATCAAGACCCTAGCCCGCCACAAGCCGGCCGGCTCGGCCATGAATTGGTTTTTGGAGCGCAAGCAGTTTGTCAAGGCGCTGCTTTCCAACCCCTCGGCGGTCGGCGCGGTTGCGCCTTCCAGTGCAGCGCTGGCCGCGGCCATCACCGAATCGATCCCGCCGCGCGGCGGCAAGGTCCTCGAACTGGGCTGCGGGACTGGCGTGTTCACCCGAGAGATGCTGCGCCGGGGCGTTGCGCCATCCAATCTGGTACTGGTGGAGCAGGACTCGGACATGAGCTCCAGCTTGCGCAGCCAGTTTCCAGAGGCGGCCGTGCTGCAGGTGCCTGCCCAGGACCTGTCGCGTGACAGCCATCCTGAACTGCACGGGATCGGCGCGGCGATTTGCGGCCTGCCGCTACGCAACATGAGCGGCGCGCATCACCACAAGCTGCTTACCGCCGTCTTCGAGGCAATGCCGCCGGGCGCATCCATGCACTTCTTCACGTATGGCGTGAAATGCCCGATCTCGGCGCGCGTGCTCGATGACTGCGGGCTTCACGCCCGGCGCGTGCGATTCGTGCCGATGAACCTGCCGCCTGCCTCTGTGTTCAGCCTGAGCCGCACGCCCTGAGGGCACGGGCGGGACGGGCGCGGCCCATTGATAGGCACGCCCGCCCGCGGTACGGCGACGTCGGGGAAAGGGCTATGCCATGAAGGTCAGCATGCCGTTGGTGAGGTCGTACATCGACCCGACGATCTTGATCTTTCCTTCCTTTTCCAGCCCCGCAAGAATGGGGCTGTTCTTGCGGATGGCCTCGACGGTGAGCTGAACGTTGGTCCGCGCCACCGCGTCCACGAATTGCGCGTTCTTGCCGCTGCGGTCGCCCGTGTACTGGGTGGCCTCGACCGCTGGCTTGATGACGTCGAGCAATCCGGTCAGATGGCCGAGCTGAACATTGTCGATCGCGCCGGCCACCGCGCCGCAAGCCGTATGCCCCATGACGAGGATCACCTTGGCGCCCGCCGCCGCGCAGGCAAACTCCATGCTGCCGAGCAGGTCGTTGTTGGAAATGTTGCCGGCGATCCGCCCGTTGAAGGTTTCGCCGATGCCCGTGTCCAGAATGATCTCGGCGGGCGCGCGCGAGTCGATGCAGCTCAGGATGACCGCCGCCGGGTATTGGCCCAGGGCGCTGGACCGCTTCTGCGCAAGGTAATCGTGCTTCTGGGGCTTGCCCGCGCGAAAGCGCGCATTGCCCCGCTTCATCATGTCAATCACCTGGTCCGGCGTCATTGCGTCGCGCTGTGCCTGCGATAACGACGCCGCCTGCGCGTCGTTCGGGGCGACTGCCACGCCTGCCATCACCGCAGCCGTTCCGGCGGCAACGCCCGCCTTCAACCAGCCGCGCCGGTCCAGGTTCAGAGGGTGCCCAGCCATGCAACAATCCTTGATCGCTTCCATGAGGTGTCCCCAAAAAGCAGCCCAAAACGATAGACCGCGGGACGCGGCTATTCGATGATGGGCCGGCCACACTTGCCGTTTTCACGGCGACAGCCATTCTGTTCCTGTTTGCGGCGGTGAACAATGTTTCTTGTTTTCCCGACCGATGAGTGGCATAGTTTTTCGCACGACAGGCCCCCGGGCGGGTTCGGGGCGGTTAAGACAGCGAATACGAAAGGTGCCCCATGAGATACCTGTACATCGTATTGATTGTGTTGCTCACGGCGATGGTTCTGTCGTTCAAGGTCCAGAATTTCGATTCCGTCACCCTGACGCTCTGGACATCCACCATCACTTTGCCGACGTCGGTTCTCGTGGTCGGCGTCTACATCCTGGGCATGCTGACGGGCGGCTTTCTGCTCAGCCTGTTGCGCACCGCCTTCCGGGGCGCGGCCAGCCGTCCCGCCGGTCCCACCCCCTGAAGATTCCCCAAGCGCTACCCGGCTAGCCGCCGTGCGTCCGCAATCAGGGCGCGAACGCGTACTTAGGAGCAATCCCGATGAAAAGGCTATTCCTTGTCTTGTCCACGTGCGTGCTGGCCGGTTGCGCCGGCACGGTCGCGACGAAGAACGATCTGGCCAAGTACGGCACGCCGCCCAGCGATGAAGACCTGTACCAGTACATGTCGACGCTGCGCGATTCCATGCCGCCCACCCGGTATGTCAGCTATCGCGACAAGGGATATGCGGAATCCGTGAAGAAGACCACGTTTGCGGGCGAGGACGGCAAGCCGATGTCGGGTTGGGAGTACGACTTTGACGTGGCTGCCTACGACCAGCTTGGCCCCGACCAGCCGCAGTGGACTGCGCGGCGCGTCGTGTTCTTCAATGGCCGCGCCATAGGCGGCTTCGATGCGAATGGGAAGTTCATGCGCGCCAGCGCCCAGCCATCCGCGGCTGCGCCTGCGCCCGCACCGGCGCCCGCGCCTGCGGCCTCGCCGGCGCGTCCGCGCTAGGCCTGGTTTTCCCATTTCCGCCGTTCCGGAGACCCCATCATGCAAAAGCCTCAGCAGGCCGCCCCGCGTAGCCGCCTGACCCTTCTCGCCGCAGGCGGCATTCTTGGCCTTGCCGCCATCCTTGCCGGCTGCGCCAATCCCTCCGCGTCCTCACGCGTCTACACCTTCGACCAGGCGCAGCGCGCCCAGACCGTCACCCTCGGCTACGTCATTGGCGTGCGGCCCGTCACCATCCAGGCCAGCCAGACATCGGGCATGGGCATGATCGCGGGTGGCGCGCTGGGCGCCGTCGCCGGCAACGCCGTGGGCGGCGGCTCCGGACGACGCATCACCACCGTCGGCGGCGCAGTCGGCGGCGCCATGGCGGGCAACGCAGTCGAAAACGCCAGCATGCGCCGCGCGGGCCTGGAAATCACCGTGCGCCTGGATTCAGGCGACGTGCGCGTCATCACACAGGAAGCGGATGTGCCAATCTCGACCGGCCAGCGCGTCCAGGTGGTCACCCAGGGCGGCGTCAGCCGCGTCGGCGGCATCTGAAGCCGCCCGGGATCCGCATCCGGACTGCGATTCGGGCCGGCTGCGGAGAATATGGCATCTAATCTCCGCATGGCGGCATGCGGAGATTAATTGCTCGCGCCGAGAAAGCGCGCCATGGGCGGGCGCAGCACCAGCGATGAATTGGCGGATTGACCGCGCCATGAGCGTCTTAAGATTCTCTTCATCCTGTCGCGTATAGTCGGCGCATGCGTATCCTACTGGCCGAAGACGATGTATCCCTGGGCGAGTCGATCGAATCCTGGCTGGAGCTCGACGGCTATGTGGTCGACCGCGTGACACGCGGCGACCTTGCCGAAACGGCGCTGGCCGCCCACGACTACCACTGCGTGTTGATCGACCGCGGGCTGCCCGGCGTCTCGGGGGACGACCTGCTGCGGCGGCTGCGCGCGCGCCGCGACAACGTGCCGGCCATCATGATCACCGCCCGCGACGCGGTGCCCGACCGTATCGAAGGCCTGGACCTCGGCGCGGACGACTACCTCGTCAAGCCTTTCGACCTGGACGAACTGTCCGCGCGCATCCGCGCTGCGCTGCGCCGCCGCGACGGCCACGCCACCCCTGCGCTCAAGCATGGTGGCGTCTTGCTGGACGTGGCGGCCAAGCAGGTGCGCTTCAACGGGACGCCGGTCGAGCTGACGGCGCGCGAATTCGCCATCCTGCACGCGCTCATCCGGCGCCCGGGCCATATCGTGTCCCGCGCGCAGCTGGAAGAGGCGCTGTATGGCTGGGGCGACGAAGTCGAAAGCAACACGATCGAAGTCCACATCTACAACCTGCGGCGCAAGCTGTCTTCGGACCTGATCAAGACGGTGCGCCGCCAGGGCTATCGGCTGGCGGACTGAGATGCGCTGGCGCAACAAGACTCCCCGGGCCGAGCGCGGCTATTCCCTGCGGCGGCGCCTGATCGGCACGACGCTCGGTTCCAGCATCCTGGTGGGGCTGGTCAGCACCGTGATCGTGCTGGCCATCGCGCGCAAGGAGGTCAACGACGCCTATGACGACTGGCTGGAAGAGGGCGCGCGGCTGGTCCTGGCTCTGGGAGAGGGCAGCATCGGCCGGACGGCGGGCCAACCCGCCGCTGGCGACACGCAGCCGGCGCTTCGGCTGGACTATCAGCTGGTCTCGCGCACGGGCGATGTGCTGCTGCGGGGTGAAGACGCGCCCAAGCGGCCGTTCGTGCCGACGGACCGGCGCGGCGACCGCTATTACGACGTACGTGCCGACGGCGAGGACTGGCGCGTCTACGTGCGCCATCATGACTCCCTGGGTTTTTCGGCGCAGGTCGGCCAGGAGATGGACGAACGCACCGATCTCATCTGGGACATGCTCGAGTCCTTGGCGTGGCCGTTGGTCGGCCTGTGGGTCCTGCTTGGACTGATCAACTGGTTCCTGATCTGGCGTCTGCTCAGGCCGCTTGCGCGCATGGCGCGCGGCATCGAGACCAAATCGCCGTCCGACCTGTCGCCGGTGGCCGAAGAGAGCAGGGCGCATGAAGTGCAGTCCATCACGGCAGCCCTGAACCGTCTGCTTGGCCGGTTGGACCACGCGCTTGAAGCCGAAAGGCGCTTCACTGCCGATGCGGCGCATGAGCTGCGCACGCCGCTCGCGGCGCTGGCGTCGCGGATCCAGGTCCTGCAACGCAGCCATCCGGCCGACGAGGCGCCGGCGCTGGCCGCGCAATTGCAGCGCCTGCGCGCCGACATGATGCGCACGACGAGCCTGGTGGAAAACCTGCTGCAACTTGCCCGGCTGGATCCGCAATCGGCCGACGCCATGCCGCGCGAGCGCATCGACGTCCCCAGCCTGCTGCAGGATGCGGTGGACGCCTGCGCGCCCGCGGCGGCGGCGCGCGGCGCCACGATCACGATTGCAGCGCGCGAAAAGGAACTGGTCGGCAACCGGGACGCGCTCTTTACCGCCTTGCGCAACCTCATCCATAACGCGGTGTCGTACGGTCGCGAGGGCGGACAGGTGCGGGTCGCGGCCGAACGTGCCGGGCAGCACGTCGCGCTCAGCGTGAAGGACGACGGGGAGGGCGTGGCGCCAGCCGATCTGGAGCGGCTGACGCAGCGCTTTTACCGCGTCCTGGGCACAAACGTGCCGGGCAACGGCCTGGGTCTGTCCATTGTGGCGCGCGTGGCCACCATGCATCGCGCAGAACTACGCTTCGGTCCGGGCCTGGACGGCCGGGGGTTGGGCGTCACGCTGCTGCTGCCGCTAGACATGAACGGGTGACGCAAGAATCCGCGTCCCCGCGCAGGGATAAGGTCTGCTTCATCTTCGGGGCGTCAAATGGCGCCATGTTCAACAGCGAAGCGCAATCCGCGCAAGGAGCCGCACCATGACCCAGATCTCTCGTCGTTCCTCATTCCTCCGCACGTTCCTGGCCAGCGCCGTCCTCGCTGGCGCCACCGTGGCGGGCGTGGCGCACGCCCAGGGCTACACGGGCCCCAGCACCGGCAAACCCGCTGCCCAAGGCTACAGCGGCCCCAGCACGGTTGCCGTCACGACGGTCAAGGAACTCCTGGCCAATGGCCGCGACGACCAGAACGCCATCCTGCGCGGCCGCATCGTGTCGCACGACGGTGACGATCACTACACCTTCGACGACGGCACGGGCCAGATTCGGGTCGAAATCGATCACGAGGACTTCCCGGCGGGCCAGAAAATCGACGACAAGACCCAGGTCGAGTTGCGTGGCGAACTGGACCGTGACCGCAACAACGTCGAGTTCGACGTCGACAGCGTCCGCGTGATGTAAAGCGCGCGCGGCGGGCGCATACGTTATCCTGTCGACCTCCGTTTCGATACCCGTGCCCGTTTGTCGTGAATCCCGTAACGTCCCCCGCCGCGGTCCAACTGCCCGAAGCCTCCATCCGCGCCACCGTCCGGTTGCCCATCCGCCTTGCCGATGGCACCGAGGCGCTGGCGCTGGCTTACAGCTTTCATGGCCTGGCTGACGCCCGCGACCATCTGGCCCTCAAGTTCGGGCAGCCTGGCCCGCAACCGCTCGTCCGGCTGCACTCCGAGTGCATGACCGGCGATGTCTTCGGATCGCTGCGCTGCGACTGCGGCCCCCAACTGCAGGAAGCGTTGCGCCTCATGAGCCAGGAGGGCGGCTATCTGCTGTACCTGCGCCAGGAAGGGCGCGGCATCGGCCTGTATTCCAAGCTTGACGCCTACCGGCTGCAGGAACTGGGCTACGACACCTACACCGCCAACCTGGAACTGGGGCACGGCCTGGACGACCGCGACTACACGCCGGCCGCCCAGATGCTGCGAGCATTGGGCGTCGACAATCTTGAACTGCTGACAAACAATCCCGACAAGCGCACCCAGCTCGAACGCATGGGCATCCGGGTCAGCGGTTGCCGCCTGACGGGCGTATTTCCGAACGAACACAACAAAGGCTATCTGCTGGCCAAGGCGCTGCGCACGCAGCACCGCATCGAACTCGGTCAGACCGAGGAGTGACGAAGCGATACGTCCGGCAGCCCCGCCCGGCATAAGGAGAAACCCTTATACTCTGGGCCGGTCGTTGGGCCGCATTGCCGGCTGCATGGCCGTATCGTTTTGGAATCCCCTATGAATCAACAACATAAAGACCTGTCCGCGCTCGCAAAAGCGTGGCTGTTCGTGCTGGGCGCCTGCATTCTGGCGGCCGGACTCTTTTTCGGCTACCAAGGTGGGCGCCTCGTGGCGCTGAACGGTAGCTGGTATTTCGTGATTTGCGGCGTTGTGCTGGCCATCTCCGGCATCCAGATCGCACGCCGCCGCGCCAGCGGCGGTCTGCTGTACGCGTTGGCGCTGATCGGCACCGCCATCTGGGCGGTGGCAGAGGTCGGCCTGCAATTCTGGCCGCTCGTGTCGCGTGTCCTGGTGTTTGCAGGCTTTGGCATCCTGGTCGCGCTGTCGCAGCCGCTGCTGCGCCGCGCGCAGAACCAGCCGGCCAGCCCCGCACCGTCCCGCATCGCCGCCGCCGCGCTGGCGCTGGCCTTCATTGCGACAGTTGCCGGCATGTTCGTGCCGCACGTGCCGCTCTCGCAAGGCGAGACCCTCGCGCTCAAGCCTGTCGCACCCGGCCAGGAGCAGAAGGACTGGGCGCATTACGGCAACACCGCCGGCGGGACGCGCTTCGCGGCGCTGGACCAGATCACCCGTGACAACGTCAAGGACCTGCAGGTCGCCGGGACCTACCGCACGGGCGATACGCCCGTCAGCCCCGGCGGCGGCGGCGCCGAAGACCAGCAGACCCCGCTGCAGATCGGCAACCGCGTGTTCCTGTGCACCCCGCACAACAACGTGATCGCGCTGGACGCGACCACGGGCAAGGAACTCTGGAAGGTCGAGATCAACGCCAAGCAGAAGAAGTGGATGCGTTGCCGCGGCCTGGCTTATTTCGACATCGATGCGCCCCTGGAGCAGCCGACCGTCGAAGGCGCGACGCCCGTCAAGGCCGTCAGCCTGGACGCGGGCGCCACCTGCCGCCGCCGCATCCTGATGAACAGCGTGACGCCCGAACTGATCGCGCTGGACGCCGACACGGGCGCGTTCTGCGCCGATTTCGGCAAAGCGGGCCGCGTGGACCTGCGCGCCGGCATGGGCAAGGGCGCCGACAAGGGCGAGTACTACCCGACATCGGCCCCGACGCTGGCCGGCACGACCATCGTGATCGGCGGCCGCGTCGCGGACAACGTCAGCACCGACATGCCTGGCGGCGTGGTGCGTGGCTTTGATGTCATCACCGGCGAGCTGCGCTGGGCGTTCGACCCCGGCAATCCGCAAGACAAGGCCGCGCCGGCCGACGGCCAGACGTACGCACGCTCGACCCCGAACGTGTGGGCGCCGATGTCGTATGACGCACAGTCCAACACGGTCTTCATGCCCGTGGGCAGCGCCGCCGTGGACCTGTGGGGCGTCAAGCACACCGCGCTGGACCGCAAGTACGGCGCGTCTGTCCTGGCGGTCGACGCCAGCACCGGCCAGGAAAAGTGGGTCTACCAGACCGTGCACGACGACCTCTGGGACTTCGACGTGCCCATGCAGCCGACTTTCGCGGACTTCCCCGTGGACGGCAAGAACGTGCCCGCACTCGTCTTCGGCACCAAGGCCGGCCAGATCTTCGTGCTGGACCGCCAGACCGGCAAGCCGCTCACCCGCGTCGAAGAACGCAAGGTGCCGGCCGGCAACATTCCCGGCGAAACCTACTCGCCGACCCAACCCTTTTCGGTCGGCATGCCTTCGATCGGCGCCAACGACCTGAAGGAATCGGACATGTGGGGCGCCACGCCGTTCGATCAGCTGCTGTGCCGCATTCACTTCAAGTCCAAGCGCTACACGGGCCTGTTCACCCCGCCGGGCACCGACGCATCGCTCAACCTGCCCGGATCGCTGGGCGGCATGAACTGGGGCGGCATTTCGATCGACCCGGTCAACGGCTACCTGTTCATCAACGACATGCGCGTCGGCCTGGAAGTGCAACTGGTCGAGGCCGGCGCCAATGCCAAGAAGGGCGACGGCAACGAAGCCGCCGCAATCCAGGGCCCCGTGGCCCTGGCCGGCACGCCTTACGCGATCAACGCCAAGGTGCGATTCATGTCGCCGCTGGAAATCCCGTGCCAGGCGCCGCCGTTCGGCACGCTGACCGCCGTGGATCTGAAGACGCAGAAGATGGTCTGGCAGGTGCCAGTCGGCACCGTTCAGGACACCGGCCCCTTCGGCATGAAGCTGGGCCTGCCGATCCCCATCGGCATGCCGACCATCGGCGGCACGCTCGCCACGCAAGGCGGCCTCGTGTTCATCGCCGCCACGCAGGACTACTACCTGCGCGCGTACGACGCCGGCACCGGCAAGGAAGTGTGGAAGGTCCGTCTGCCTGTCGGCAGCCAAGGCACGCCCATCAGCTACAAGTCGACCGTCGACGGCAAGCAATACCTCGTCATCTCGGCCGGCGGGGCGCGCAATTCGCCCGACCGTGGCGACTACGTGATTGCCTACGCATTGCCCGGCAAGGTGTAAGCCGCGCGGCAACGCAAGTATCTGGGCGCTCCGCGGAGCGCCCATTTTTTTGCAATCTAACCGCTGTGGCGATGCTTGCCGGTCTTGATGAACAAGTCGGAGAATGCCTCCCAGTCGGTTTCTGGCGAAACCCGGAACCAACCGCCATCGAGCGCAATCGCCGGCATATGGCCACGCCGGTGCCGCCCGCTGCGCTTAGTCGTGCGTTGGGCTGCAGATCCTTGTCCGGATCGCAGGGCAGGGAAGGGAGCAAATCGCAATGCCTTTTTCCTTCATTTCTTGCAGAAGAGTTCTGCGGAATATCGCGGAGATCGGCGGCTGGGCGATCGATACACTTTCAGGCGGAGACAACTGAAAAAGAGCAACACATGCCTATCGTCACACGCCGCCGCATACTGCTGGGCAGCGTAGTCCTCAGCGCACTGTTTTCGTTCGGGGCTGCCGCGCAAACCGCTTATCCGTCGAAACCTGTCCGCCTCGTCGTCCCGTATCCACCGGGCGCCGCCACCGACGCCATCTCGCGCGCGTTCGCCCAACAACTGGGCACGATCATGGGCCAACCGGTCGTCGTCGAAAACCGGCCAGGCGCTGGCTCTGCCATCGGCATCATGGCCGTCAAGAACAGGCCCGCGGACGGATACACCTTGCTGGTCCACGCCGAAGGCTTCTACAGCGCAAAGATCACGACACCCGCCGCGGATTATGCGTTCTCCGACTTTGAAATCCTGGCGCCGCTGGGCCAAAGCAGCTACGCCTTCATCGTGCCGTCCGACCGAGGCTGGAACCGCCTGGAAGACTTGAAGGGCATTAACCGGGAATTGGACATTGGCGTCGCCGACCTCGGCGTGGGCACGTACTCCACGCTTGCGGCGAGGCTGGCTTCAGGGCTGAGGACGCAATACCGTCCAATTCCGTTCAAGGGCGGCGCGGAAGGGCTGACGGCCATCCTTGGCGGGCAGATCGACGGCTACTTCACCACAATTGGCACCACCCAAAGCGTCAAGGACAATCCGCACGTAAAGGTGCTGGCCTATACCGGCCGCAAAGGAAGCGTCAGTCATTTGCCCGGCGTGAAGACGTTCGCCGAGCTTGGCGTGCCGAACATGGTGTTCCACAGCAGCTACAGCGTTGCCGTGCGCAGCGAAACGCCAGAGCCCGTCAGGACGAAGCTGGCGGAGTTTGTACGGCAGGCTGCCACTTCAGGGGCGATGGAAAAGGCGCGGCGGGATTTGTATTTGGAGGGATATGAGGGGTCGTTGGACGACTACAAGCGAGAGCTCAAGGGGTTGGCCGATGAGTTCGCGGCAAGCGCCAAGGGGCTGAAAAAGGAGTAGCCGGTGGTTGCTCTGGATGGGTTGGCGACGATAATGGCTCCGAGCTGCGGGGGTCCGTAACCGATGTGGTGCTCGCCCCAGGCTAAGTTCGCATAATGTGTATTATGTAAAATAGAGGATCCGGGTGGATAGCATGCTTGGCTCCCCTAAATAGCCACACCGCCCCAATCAATCGCCTGTTCTCATGTCTTTCCGGTCTGCCACCCCTGCGTTAGCCGCCGCGCTCCTGTTCGGCGCCAGCACGCCTTTCGCAAAAGCCTTGGTCGAAGGTGTGCCGCCGCTGTTGCTGGCCGGGCTGCTCTACCTGGGCAGTGGCTTGGGTCTCGGCATCCTCCTGGCATCGCGCCACCTCTTGCATGCCCGGGAGTCGAAGCTTCCGTCCGCCTGGCGCATTCCTCGGGCCGATCTGCCGTGGTTGGCCGGCGCAATCGTTGCGGGCGGCGTGCTTGGCCCAGTCCTGTTGATGCTGGGATTGACCCAGACCAGCGGCGCGTCGGCGTCCCTGTTGCTCAATGTCGAGGGCGTGCTCACGGCGGTCATTGCCTGGTGCTTGTTCAAGGAAAACGCCGACCGCCAGATCGTGATGGGCATGATTGCCATCGTTCTGGGCGGCGTCTTGCTGTCCTGGGAGCCCGGCGGCGCAACGCTGTCGACCGGGGCGCTGCTGATCGTGGGCGCCTGTCTGTGCTGGGCGGTGGACAACAACCTGACCCGGCGAGTCGCCTGCAATGACGCCATGCTGATTGCGGGCATCAAAGGCTTGGCAGCGGGCATTGTCAGCACAACCCTGGCACTGCTCGGCGGCGCCGGGTTTCCGTCCGGCGCGGTGGCGGGCGCCAGTCTTGCCGTGGGATTTTTCGGTTATGGATTGAGCCTCACGTTGTTCGTGGTGGCGCTCCGGACGCTGGGAACCGCCAGGACTGGCGCGTACTTCTCCGTGGCGCCGCTTTTTGGGGTGGCGATATCTTTTGTTCTGTGGCCAGAAAGCCCCGGTCTGCTCTTTTGGCCGGCCGCGGCCTTGATGGCGCTTGGCGTTTGGCTGCACGTGCGCGAACGGCATGCGCACGAGCACACCCACGAACCGCTTGAGCACAGCCACCGGCATGTGCACGACGATCACCACCAGCACACGCACCCATTCGCCTGGGACGGCGTGGAACCACACACCCATCCTCATCGTCACGAACCTCTGACGCACACCCATCCGCACTACCCGGATATTCATCACAGACATCCTCACCGTCGCGCAAGCAAGAAAGGAAGTTCACAGGGCTCTCGCTAATAGTTTCAACAATCGTTGTATGATCGAACAATGAACGAAGAGCAAGCCATCTCCGCGCTAGGCGCCCTCGCCCATCCTCAACGGCTGCGGACCTTCCGCGCACTGGTCGTGGCGGGTCCGCCGGGACTGATGCCCAGTGTCCTCGCAGACCAACTGGGCGTTGCGCGTAATACCCTGTCCTTTCACCTGAAAGAACTGTCCACGTCGGGCCTGGTCACCGTCGAGCAACAGGGGCGCAACCTGATCTACCGAGCCGACTTCTCGAAGATGAGCGGATTGCTCGGCTATCTGACTGAGCACTGCTGCGCGGGCACGGCCTGCGAACCTTCCCTGCGTGCGGCTTGCACGACCTGCTGATCAAACCCCCGGAGTAAACCCGATGTCGTCCACCACACAGGCCGCGCCCGCTCAGCGCCCGCGGCCCGGGATGAATGTTTTCGAGCGCTATCTCACCCTATGGGTGTTTCTCTGCATCATGCTCGGCGTGACGCTTGGGCAACTGATGCCCGCGTTGTTCCAGACGATTGGCCGCCTTGAAGTCGCTCAGGTCAACTTGCCGGTCGGGATTCTGATCTGGGTAATGATCATTCCCATGCTGCTCAAGGTGGACTTCAGTGCGCTTGGCCAGGTCAAGCAGCACTGGCGCGGCATTGGCGTGACGCTGTTCATCAACTGGGCCGTCAAGCCGTTTTCGATGGCCTTTCTGGGCTGGCTGTTCATCCGCCAGATTTTTTCGGCCTGGTTACCCGCCGACCAGCTGGATAGCTACATTGCCGGCTTGATCCTGCTGGCGGCGGCGCCGTGCACCGCCATGGTGTTCGTCTGGAGCCGCCTGACCGGAGGCGATCCGGTGTTCACGTTGTCCCAGGTCGCGTTGAACGACACCATCATGGTGTTTGCCTTCGCGCCCATGGTGGGCTTGCTGCTCGGGCTGTCGGCCATCACCGTGCCTTGGGACACGCTGCTGGTGTCCGTCGGGTTGTACATCGTGATTCCGGTGGTGCTCGCCCAGGTCTGGCGCCGCGCCCTGCTTCGCCGCGGTCAGGCGGCATTTGACGCCGCGCTGGCGCGCATCGGGCCGTTCTCGATGGCGGCGCTGCTGCTGACGCTGGTTCTGCTGTTCGCATTTCAGGGCGAAGCCATCATTGGCCAACCTTTGATCATTGCGATGCTGGCGGTGCCGATTCTCATCCAGGTGTTTTTCAATTCGGGCCTGGCGTACTGGCTTAACCGCCGCGCGGGAGAAAAGCACAGCATTGCCTGCCCTTCCGCGCTGATCGGCGCATCCAACTTCTTCGAACTGGCCGTGGCGGCCGCGATCAGCCTGTTCGGATTCCACTCTGGCGCGGCATTGGCCACGGTGGTGGGCGTGCTTATCGAAGTGCCCGTAATGCTGCTTGTCGTGCGGATCGTAAATCGGACCAAGGGTTGGTACGAGGCCGGCGCCCTCCGGCGCTGAGTGGTGGCCACCGGCCTGCCCGACATTCCTTAGACAGAGGTTTTCATGAGTTCCATCACGATTTATCACAACCCGGCCTGCGGCACGTCTCGCAACGTCCTCGGGTTGATTCGCAATAGCGGCGAAACGCCCACGATCATTGAGTACCTGAAGACGCCGCCGGACGCCGCCACGCTGAGGTCGTTGATTGCCGATATGGGCATCTCCGCTCGCGAGCTGCTGCGCCAGAAAGGCACGCCTTACGACGAATTGGGGCTGTCCGATCCGAAGTGGACGGACGACCAACTGATCGGCTTCATGCTTGAGCACCCGATCCTGATAAATCGGCCGATCGTCGTGACCCCGCTGGGTACGCGGCTGTGCCGGCCGTCGGAGGCCGTGCTGGACATTCTGCCTCAGGCTCAACGCGGCGCCTTCAACAAAGAGGATGGAGAACCGCTGATCGATGCGGAGGGCAACCGTGTCTGACGTGTTTGCGGATCTGCCGAATATCGATCCCGCGTACTTCAAGGCGCCGGCTCCGGCCGCGCTGTTCCCGCCGGCGCGGGCCACGCATGCGCCGCGGTTCCTGCTCTTGTATGGATCGCTGCGCGAGCGCTCGTACAGCCGGTTGGTCGCCGAAGAAGCGGCGCGCTTGCTCCAAGCCCTGGGCGGCGAAACCCGGCTCTTCAATCCCACCGGGCTGCCGCTGGTCGATGACGCCACGGAGAATCATCCCAAGGTCCGAGAGCTTCACGAGCTTGTCCAGTGGGCCGAAGGCATGGTCTGGAGCTCGCCCGAGCGTCACGGCGCGATGACGGGATTGATGAAGACGCAGATCGACTGGATCCCGTTGTCGGTGGGCGCCGTGCGGCCCACCCAGGGCAAGACGCTGGCGGTCATGCAGGTTTCGGGCGGATCGCAGTCGTTCAACGCAGTGAACCAGATGCGTATCCTGGGCCGTTGGATGCGGATGTTGACCATTCCCAATCAATCGTCCGTCGCCAAGGCCTACCAGGAGTTCGACGATCGCGGGCGCATGAAGCCCTCCCCTTACTACGATCGGATCGTCGACGTGGTCGAGGAGCTGATGAAGTTCACGTTGCTCACGCGGGACACAAGCCCTTATCTGGTGGATCGCTACAGCGAACGCAAGGAAGCCGGCATAAAGAGCCGGCTTCCTTCCGTCGCTTAGAGCCGAATTGCAGGCGTTACCCCTTCTTCGACGCCGCGTACTTCGCCTTGTTGGCTTCGTTCGGCGGATACAAGCCCGGCAGCACGGCGCCGTTGTTGACTTCGTCCATGATCCAGCCTTCAAAGCGTTCCTGCTCAACGGCCGCATCGACCACGTCGGCCAGCAGCGCGGCTGGAATGACGACGGCGCCGTCCTGGTCGGCGACGATCACGTCATTGGGAAAGACGGCCACGCCGCCGCAGGCGACGGGCTGCTGCCAGTCCACGAAGGTCAGGCCGGCCACCGAGGGCGGCGCTGCCGCCCCGCTCGCCCACACGGGCAGCTTGGTTCCCAGTACACCGGCCAGGTCGCGCACGACCCCGTCGGTCACCAGGCCAGCCACGCCGCGCTTTGCCATGCGGGCGCACAGGATGTCGCCCCAGATACCGGCGTCTTTCACGCCCATGGCGTCGACCACCGCGATGCAGCCGGAGGGCATCTGCTCGATGGCGCCGCGGCTGGATTTGGGCGAGGACCAGGATTCCGGCGTGGCAAGGTCTTCGCGGGCGGGCACGAAGCGCACGGTGAACGCGCGGCCGACGATGCGGTCCAGGCCCTGGGCCAGCGGGAACGCGCCGCGAATCCAGACGTTGCGCAGCCCTTTCTTCAATAGGATGGTGGTCAGCGTGGCCGTCGTGACGCCAGAAAGCGCCTTGAAATAAACCTCATCGGAAACCGTCATGTATTTCTCCAGGTGAAATTGGAACTGGCGCTCAGCTTGAGCGCGCGCTTTCCCGTGATGCTCAAATCCATTGTTCCAGCCTCTTTAGTCAAGGGTGTCGCAAGTATCGCGCAGACGTTTGCACGCCTGCGCCAGCCGCTCGTCCGACGTCGCAAATGAAATGCGGAAGTAGCCTTCGGCGCCAAATGCGCTGCCCGGCACGACGGCAACATGCGCTGCTTCGAGAAAGAACTGGCTGACATCCACGTCGCTTTTGAGCACCCTGCCCTGCGGCGTCGTGCGGCCAATCAGCCCTTCGCAGGACGGAAACAAGTAAAACGCGCCTTCTGGAGTGCGGCAGTGAACGCCCTCGATCGCATTGAGCGCGTCCAGGCAGTCGTCGCGCCGGCGCTGGAACGCCTGATTGCGCGGTAACAGAAATTCCATCGGGCCATCCAGCGCTGCGGTTGCCGCCGCCTGAGCGACCGAGCATGGGTTGCTTGTGCTCTGCGATTGAATCGTGGCCATGGCCTGGATCAGCGGCTGGGGTCCCGCGGCATAACCGATGCGCCAACCCGTCATGGCATAGGCCTTGGAAACGCCATTGACGGTTAACGTGCGGGGGTGGAGTTCAGGGTCCACAGACGCGATGGTCGAGAACTGCCAGCCGTCATAGCGGATGTGCTCGTACATGTCGTCGGTCATGATCCACACGTGCGGATGACGCGCCAGTTCAATGGCAAGCGCCGCCAGATCGGCGCGCGAGTAGCCGGCGCCCGTGGGATTGCTGGGCGAATTGAGAATGATCCATTTGGTCTTGGCCGTGATCGCGTGGCGCAGCTGTTCCGGCTTGATCTTGAAGTCCTGCGAGGCCGGGCAAGCGACCTCGACGGGCACGCCGCCCGCAAGCCGCACCATGTCCGGGTAGGAAACCCAATACGGAGCCGGGATGATGACCTCGTCTCCCGGATTGATGGTCGCCAGGAGCGCATTGAAGATGACCTGCTTTCCGCCCGTGCCCACGCTGATTTGCGCAGGATCGTAGGAAATGCTGTTGTCGCGCCAGAACTTGCGGGCGATCGCTTCCTTCAACTCGCGCGTTCCGTCGACGTCCGTGTAACGCGTGGCGCCGGCGTCGATGGCCTCTTTCGCGGCGACGCAGATGTGCTCCGGGGTCGGAAAATCAGGCTCGCCCTGCGATAGGCCGATGACGTCGATGCCGCGCCGCCGCATGTCCCCCGCTATTTTGGTGATGACCAGTGTGGGGGAAGGCTTTACTGCGCCAAGGCGGTGGGAAAGCATCATCGTCTCGCGGGTCTGGATCGTTCAATGCTGGAAGTCTAGAACTGCGATTAGTCCATGAAAAGCGATATATTTCACAGCTGAGTATCAATTATTTCGATTAAATGCGGGCGGCGAGAGACAACATCGCAGGCACGATACGCGCTGTCGCTGCCCCGTGTCTGTGTCACGGGCGAGATCGCACCGCGTGCGGCGCCCCAGAGGCAGTGTCGACCCCTTCGGATATCCGCTGGCGTCACACAACTTGACCGGAATCAATATTCTCGCCGCGCGTCCGCTGATACTGGTTTCGTGCCCAATTTTCCCGGAGACCAGCATGTATGAGCGAATCCTTGTTCCCATCGACGGCAGCGCCACCTCGCAGATCGGCTTGAACGAGGCCATCCGGCTAGCCAAGCTGACCGGGGCGCGCATCCGTCTGATACACGTCATCGACGAGCTGTCCTTTGCCCTGACAACCGATGCCTACAGTTATCGCGCGGGCGAACTGCTGGATCTGATGCGCCGCAACGGCGCGAAGATGCTGGAGACGGCGCAAGGCACCGTCCGCGATGCAGGCATCGAAGCGGATACCGCGCTCTACGAGAATCTGGACCGGACCGTCCAGCAGCGGGTGCTGGATGAAGCGGCAGCATGGAAAGCCGATCTGATCGTGATCGGCACGCACGGCCGCCGCGGCGCGCGGCGTCTGCTTCTGGGCAGCAGCGCCGAAGGCATCCTGCGCGGGGCATCGGTGCCGGTCTTGCTGTTGCGGGCTCCCGAAGGCGTTTCCTGATCCGGGGCGTTTCATGCTCCTGCCGCAGCCGGCGTGCGTGAATGTGCTGCTTGACCGGTACGCGGCGTGCGCAGAGCACGATGCCGCGCAGGTGTACGCGCGCGTCGCCCTGGCGCTCGCCCAGGCGGAGACGCCGGCACGGCGGGCGTCCGCCGCCGCGGCGTTTCTTCAGAACATGCGGGACGGCGCGATCGGTGCGGGGCGGATCATGGCAAACGCCGGCACGCAGGCACACGCGACCATGGTCAATTGCTTCGTGCAGCCGGTGGGTGGCCATGATGCCTCACTCTCCTTCCAGGCCGGTCTGCAGCAGGCGCTTGAGACGTTGGCCATGGGCGGCGGGGTCGGGTACGATTTTTCATCGCTGCCCCCGCAGGCGGCTGGGTCCCGTGGGCGGGCAGACGCCCCGACGGTCCGCGAAGCCATCGACCAGTACGACGCGGCGTGCGCCCGCCTGGCATTCGAGGGCAGCCGCCGCGGCGCCCAAATGGCGGTTCTATCCTGTGCGCATCCCGACATCCTTGACTTTGCCCAGACCAAGCACGGCCGCCGGCGCTGGCGCACCTTCAATATTTCGGTCGCGGTCAGCGACGCGTTTCTTGCCGCGGTGCAGCGCGACGAGCCCTGGCCGCTGGTTCATCACACCCCGCCCGGCCAAGCGGCGATCGACGCGGGCGCATTCCAGCGAACCGACGGCCTTTGGCAGTATCGCCAGGATTCGGCACGGCGCTTATGGGATGCCATCGCGCGCGAGGCCGTCCACAGCGCCGAACCGGGGTTGCTGTTCATTGACACCATCGCGCGCGCCGACAACCTGCGCGCGCTCGAGACGATCCGGGCCACCAATCCGTGTGGCGAGCAGCCGCTGCCCGACTATGGATGCTGCGTGCTCGGCCCCATCAACCTGACACGCTTGGTCGAGCACCCATTTGGACTGGGCGGCCCCGCCAACGTGAACCTGGCAAAGCTGGCCGGCATGGTCCGCATACAGGTGCGCATGCTCGATAACGTGATCGCGTTGACGCATTGGCCCCTGCCCGCCCAACAGGCGCAGGCATTGTCCACGCGCAGGATCGGCGTGGGGGTGACCGGGCTGGCGGACATGCTAGCGATGCTGCAATTGCGATACGACAGCGACGCCGGCCGCCAGGCCGCAAGCGAAGTGGCCCGGTGCATCCGGGACAGCGCCTACGCGGCGTCGGCGGCACTGGCCCGGGAACGCGGGCCGTTTCCCCTTTACCGCGCAGCGGACTACCTGTCGGACGGCGCCATCGGCGATGCGCTTGCCGCCGAGGTACGCGTTGCCGTGCGCCGGCATGGGTTGCGAAACAGCCATCTGGTGTCGTATGCGCCCACCGGCAGCGTCAGCCTTGCCTTTGCGGACAATTGCTCCAGCGGGATCGAACCGGCTTTCGGCTGGACTTACCGCCGCCGCGTGATGCTGGGCGCCGCTGCGGTTGACGTGCCGCTTGAGAACCATGCGTGGCGCCAATGGAACCTGCATTTTGCCCGCAAGCCTTTGCCCGACTATTTCCGCACCGCGCAGCAGGTAGCGCCTGAAGACCACGTGGCGATGGTGGGCGTCTTGCAACCTTTCGTGGACGCCTCCATTTCGAAGACGGTACCCGTGCCGTCCGACTGCAGCGTCGAACGCGCGCAGGCGTTGTTCATGTCAGCATTCAAGCTCGGGCTCAAGGGGATTACTCTCTTTCGGCCAGACCCCGCGCTTGCGGCGGTGCTGGGCACGGCAACCTCGGGGGCTGACGCCCTGGCAACGCCAAGCGCCTGCGAAGGGTGCGCATGAGAGCCCCCCCGGCAACCGGGATCCGCGGCGCCTCAGGGCAGCAGCACGGCCGTCGCCTGGATGCGCCCCGCCCGCAAGTCGTCCAACGCGCGATTTGCGTCCTCAAGCCGATACGTGCGGACATCGGCACCCAGATCCCACGCGTGCGCCTTGCCCAGAAATTCCCTTCCGTCCTCACGCGTCAGGTTGGCGACGGACGAGAGCGAACGTTCGCCCCAAAGCAGGCGGTAGGGAAATGCCGGGATGTCCGACATGTGGATGCCCGCGCACACCACGCATCCGCCCGGGCGCACCGCGCCCAGCGCTGACGGCACCAGCGCGCCGACCGGCGCGAACAGGATCGCCCCATCCAGGGGTACCGGCGCGGGTTCGCTGCTGTTGCCAGCCCAAGTCGCGCCCATCGCAAGCGCATGCGCTTGCGCTGCCACATCGCCGGTGCGGGTAAAGGCGTACACCTCGCGGTTCAGATGGCGGCAGGCCTGTGTCAGGAGCCGTGCCGCAGAACCGAAACCGTAAAGCCCCAGCCGCTGGGCATCGCCGGTTGCCCGCAATGCCCGCCAGCCAATCAGGCCGGCGCATAGCCACGGCGCCATCCGCGCCGGGGCTCTGGCCGCTGGCAAGGGAAACAGATAGTCAGCATGCGCCAGCATGTGCGTGGCAAAGCCGCCGTCCTGTGTGTAGCCGGTAAACAGAGCCTCGCTGCAGAGATTTTCCAGGCCGGCGCGGCAGAACGTGCATTGTCCGCACGTGCGCGCCAGCCAGGCCGCACCCATGCGGCGCCCCAGCATCGCCGTGTCGACGCCAGCCCCGACCGATTCCACGACGCCGACGACTTCATGGCCCGGAATGATGGGATACCTGAGGTTGGGCAGCTCGCCGTCCAGGACATGCAGATCCGTGCGGCAGACCGCGCATGCCAACACGCGTAATCTGACCTGGCCGGGGCCGGGCTGCGGCGTCTCGCGTGTTTCCAGCGTCAGGGGCAGCCCCGGCGCTTGCAGGACCATCGCCTTCATGGGGTGCGGACCAGCAAGACGGGGACAGGCGCCATCCGCACGACGCCTTCCGCGCTGCTGCCCAGCATCGCGCGGCGCAGGCCATGGTGGCCATGTGTGCCCAACACGATCAGGTCCGCGTTGAAGGCCTGCGCGGCCCGCAGGATGCGCGCGGGCGTCGGCATGGCGTCCTCATCCAGAAGCGTCGCCTCTGCGTTGACGCCGGCCGCCGCGGCGTCAGCCTTGGCGCGCTTGAGCAGGTTGGCGCCCGCTTCTTCTCGGCTGGCCTTCAGCGTGCGCAGGGCATCCTCGGCGTAGGGGTTGTCCTCCAGGACTGCCGGCGGATCCTCCAGCGCATGCACGACAAGGAGCGAGGCGCCGGCTTCCCGGCTGATCCGGACCGCCTCCTCCAATGCCCGGTCGGATGCGTGCGAGCCGTCGATGGCGGCAAGGATACGGCGGTACATGGGCTATCCAGATCGGCGACGCAGCAATCGCCTAATGGGACAGAAGGACGGGAACCGTCATTGCGCTGAGCAGCGACCGGGTGGCCCCGCCCATCACCAGCTGCCGCATCCGGCTGTGCCCATATCCGCCCATCACGATGAGATCCGCACTGAAATCCGCGGCCGCCGTCAGAATTGCATCGCCGATGTCTCCGTGGCGGACGTCGCGCATCTGGTGGACGGGCTGGGGAAACCCGTGGCAGATGCAGTAGGCGACGAGGTCCTCGAAGGGAACGTCCGAAGGCTGCTGCAAGGGGAATCCCTCGTCCAGGGACAACACCTGCAAAGCCGCAGCATTGCGCAGCAGCGGCGCGGCGTCGGCGATGGCCCGCGCCGCCTCGCGGCCGCGGTCCCAGCAGTACAGCACCCGGCCGCCGATCGTGCTGAACGTCCCGGCAATGGGCAGCACGATGACGGGCCGGCCCGAGGTGAGGATCACCTGCTCGACGAAATCGTTGCCCGTGGCCGCTTCGAGATCCTTCAGGTTGTTCTGCCCCACCACGACGACATCCGAGGAACGCGCGTGCCGGGAAACGCACTCCGCGGGCGTGCCCCACTCGCCTTGCCGCCATGCCGCCGCAACGCCGGCGTGCTCGGCCGCCTCGCTGAACGCCTTCTGGACGGCAGTGCGCGCCTTTTCGTGGATCTGGACCGCCCGATCCATCCCCCTCACCCACAACCCGGCTTCGTCATAGAAATAGCCCGGCGCGACGTAGCTGGCGTATATCCCTGTCAGGTGGGCGTCATGGGCCTTGGCCAGACGCAGACAGAAATCGAGCCGGCGCGAACAATCGGCGCCCTGGTCCAGATGGACCGCGATTCGACGGAACATGGTGACCTCCGGTGGCAGTAAGTGGCTGAGGACTGCCTGCACGCGCCTCACACCCTGCGGCGCTCTCTTGACTGGCTGGCGGGGCAACGTCCTCTTGCATAGGCTTCATCTTGCGCGGGTGCGCGTGGCAAATATTGACCTTCGTCAACGCGCGAGCGGGGACGCCGCCGTCGGGGTGCGGCCCAAACCTTGATTCCAGTCAATGGCCGGGGCATCATTCGCGTCATGATGGTTGCAGGCAGCCGAGGCTGCGCCTTTCCTACCCCCAAACGTTGAGGCCACTGTGAAGAACGTACTCATTCCCATCGACGGCTCCGAAAACGCCTTGCGTGCCGTGAAGTACATGATCGATCACATCCGTGAGCATGGCGACTGCGCGATCCACCTGCTGAACGTGCAAATACCCATTGTGTCGGGCGCCGTCCGCGCGTTCGTCACGCCGGAAATGATCCGGGACTACTATGAGGATGAATCCAGCGCCGCGCTCGCCGAGGCGCGGTCGGTCCTGGATGCCGCCGGTGTCAGCTATCAAACGCAGATGCGCGTGGGGCCCGTGGCCGCTACGATCACCACCTATGCCGCCGAACAGCACTGCGACCACATCGTCATGGGTTCGCGGGGGCTAGGCGCCGCAGGCAGCCTGCTGCTCGGATCGGTGGCGCTGAAAGTGCTGCACACCGCCCACATACCGGTCGTCATGATCAATTGACCACGCGCGCCCCGCCTTGCCCGCCCGCTGCCCGGGCGGCCTGGGCCGGGCGCGCCCTTCCCTGCCCCTGCGCCGCGCCGGATCAGTTCAACACGGCGGTTTCGGACGGCTCGACAGGATGGCAGCGCCAGCCAAGCTCGTCCTTGATGCGCAGGCGCAGCGCGTCGGCTGCCGCGGGTTCTCCGTGCACGATGTAGGTATGCCGGGGCGCGCTTGAGAATCCACGAAGCCAGCGCAGGATCTCGTCGGCGTCCGCATGCGCCGACAACATCGACAGGTTGTCGAGCTCGGCGCGAATCGGCACATATTCTCCATGTATCTTGGCTTGTCGGGCGCCATCCAGCATGGCGGCCCCGCGCGTTCCCATCGCCTGGAAGCCGGCAAAGAGGATCGTGTTTCTAGGGTCTCTGGCATAGTGCTTGAGATGGTGAATGACCCGTCCGCCGGTGGCCATGCCGCTGGCCGAAAGAATGATCTTGGGCATCGGCGAGCGGTCCAGCGCCTTGGATTGTTCGACGTCAGTGACGCAGGTGGCTACGCCGAACGCGGCCCTGGCATCCGCACGCGGCAATCGCTGATCGGCGGTATGCCGTAGATAGACGTCGACCGCGCTGCTGGCCATCGGACTATCCAGGTAGATGGGCAGGTCGCGAGGGATGCTTCCGGCCAGCCTGAGCCGCCACAGGTGAAACAACAGGAGCTGGGCGCGGCCGACGGCAAACGCCGGAATCACAAGAGAGCCCCCTCGCCGGATGGTGCGCTGGATGATGCCGGCCAGCGTGTCCGGCACGCTTTGCGTGCCGTGGCTGCGATTGCCGTAGGTGGATTCGACAATCAGATGATCCGCCTGCGTCACGGACGCGGGCGGCGGCATCAGCGGGTCGTCATAGCGGCCCAGGTCGCCGGAAAACACCAGTCGTCCACCCGGGTAATCGAGTTCGACGATGGCGGCGCCCAGGATGTGGCCGGCGCGCGAGAACCGGACCTGCATTCCCCCCGGGAGCGGCATCGGCGCATCGAACGGGACCGGGCGGAGCGCGGCGATCGCTCTGCGCGCGTCGGCGACCGTGTACAGGGGCAACGCGGGACGATGGCGCGACAGGCCGTGGCGGTTCAGGTAATCGGCATCGGCTTCCTGCAAGTGGGCGCTATCCAGCAATAGCAATTCGCACAAGTCGCGCGTCGCTTCGGAACAATAGATCGGGCCGGCGAAACCCTCCCGCACGAGCCTGGGCAGATTCCCCGAATGGTCCAGGTGCGCGTGCGACAGCAGCACGGCTTCGATCTTCGAGGGCGCCACGGGAAACGGCGCCCAGTTGAGCAGCCGTAGCGGCTTGAGTCCCTGGAACAACCCGCAATCCATCAGGATCAGCCGCCCGGACGCATCCAGCAGATGACGCGAGCCCGTCACGGTGCCGGCGGCCCCGCAAAAGTGTATGCGCAGCTTCTGTGTCATGGATCGACTCCTGACTGTCTGACCAAGTTTTCGCTAATAAGCAGCATTGATGTGGCAGGCCCATCCTTGCTTGACCAATGTCAAGATAACCGCCGGGCGCGAGATCAACATAGGACCGACAAGCAAACAGGCGTGGGGCGTGCCCCCGCCACCCAGGAGAAATGCCATGAAAGCGCGCGACCTCATGACCGCGACCCCATACTGCGTATCCCCGCGTACCCCGGTTTCGCAGATTATGCGTGCCATGCTGGATCGAGACATCAGCGCCGTGATGGTGACGGGCGATGACGGCGCGTTGATCGGCGTGGTCAGCGAAGGCGATCTGGTGCGACGCCAGGACAGCGCGCATCAGAGAAAGGTGAACCACTGGCTGTCGCTCCTGGCAGAAGGCGAGGCACTGAATCTGGAGTTTCTGCACAGCCTTCAACTGGGCGAGCAGACGGCATCGGCCGTGATGAGCAGCCCTGCCATCACGGTGGATGAGTCCGCCGACCTGTCCGAAATTGCAGATGTGCTGCTCAAGCGCGGGATCAAGCGGGTTCCCGTGGTCCGGCAGGGAAAACTGGTCGGCGTGGTCAGCCGCCGGGACATTCTTCAGGCGCTGCTGGCCCAGGAAGTCTGAGGCCGTCGTTGCGGCCAGGAGTGAACGCCATGCGGATCGGCATCGTCTTTTATTCACGCACCGGCACAGGACGCATCGTGGCCGAGCGGCTGGCATCGATCACGGGATGGGAGGTCCACGAAGTGCGGGATGCATCGTCACGCATCGGGTTGGCTGGCGACCTTCGCTGCGTCACCGATTGCCTCTTCAAGCGCCAACCCGAGATTCGCTATGCCGGCCCTGCCCTGGACCAGTTCGACCACGTGATCCTGATCGCGCCAGTCTGGCTTCGAGCGCTCGCGGCCCCCATGCGCTCGTTCCTGATGACGCAGGGGCGGCTGATCAAGACCTACTCCGTCATTTGCGTGATGTCGGGCTATGGCGGATTCCGGGCTGTCGATGATATCGCCGCCGTCGTGGGCGCAAAGCCCCGCGGCATTCTCCTGCTCAAGCAGTACGACGTGTTGGCCGAAGAGTGCGACGCGTCCCTTTGCCGGTTCAAGGAAAGGACGCTCGCGGCCTGGGAATCGGGCGGGAGCGACTCGCTGCTGTCGGCCGTTGA
Organism: Achromobacter sp. GbtcB20; assembly: GCF_019091095.1. NCBI lineage: Bacteria > Pseudomonadati > Pseudomonadota > Betaproteobacteria > Burkholderiales > Alcaligenaceae > Achromobacter > Achromobacter sp. GbtcB20. The sequence goes on from NZ_JAGXJZ010000004.1 coordinate 131,390, forward strand.
CTAAGCGGCGCTCGGGCACAAGTCCGAGCCCCGCTGACCAGATCCGCCGCCTGCACTAGTGCACGTGGCGGTAGCCCACGCGCGGCGCTCGCCGCTTGCGGAATTGTGTGTTGCAATGGACAAGTTCCCCCTGGAAGGGCGATCCCGGCACCCACATATCCAGCAATGAAGCTCTCCTCTGGCGCGCCTCCGCTGCTCGATATCATCCAGTCCGCCACAGAACCGATCATCACGATCGACGCGTTGCAACACATCGTGATGTTTAACGCTGCGGCGGAACGCGTGTTCATGCTCTCCGCCGACCAGGCCATCGGCGCCAGCGTGGACATCCTGATCCCGTTGCGCTTTCGCGCCGTGCATGCCAAGCATGTCGGCCGCTTCATGACCACCGGAATTTCCGATCGCCAGATGGGCCTGGGCGCGCCGTTATGGGGTCTTCGGTCCAACGGCGAAGAGTTTCCGATGGAGGCTTCGATCTCGCAGACCTGCACCAGCGCCGGCGTGTACCTGTCGATCTTTCTGCGCGACATCACCGAGCGCCAGCGTATCGACCAGGCCTTGAGAGCGTCCCGGGACGAGCTGACCCGTCTGTCCAATGCCCTGCTTCACGTGCGCGAGCAGGAAAAGAAGCACATTGCGCGCGAGCTCCATGACGACCTGGGCCAAAGCCTGACGGCGCTGACGATGGAGCTGTCCCAACTTGAACCGATCCTGGCGTCCGACAACGTCGAGGCACGCGAGCGCGTGCGGTCCATGCGGCAGCTTATCAAAGCCACGTTCAAGTCGCTGCGGCGCATCGCCTCTGACCTGCGGCCCGTCATGCTCGACGACCTTGGACTGGCGGCGTCCGTCGAATGGCTGGTGGCCAATTTCCTTTCGCGCTATGGCGTCGATACGGAATCGGACATCCGGATCGGCCCCGCCGAACCGGCAAAGCAGGTCGCCACCACCCTGTTCCGCGTCGTGCAGGAGGCGCTGACCAACATCGCCAAGCATGCGCAGGCCAGCGCCGTCCAGGTGCGCCTTGTCTGTGACGACTCGCACTGCGCGCTGACCGTGTCCGACAACGGCGTTGGCGCCACACCGGAGAGTCTGGCCAAGAAGCTGCCCCTTTCGCTTGGCCTGCAGGGCATTCGCGAACGGGTCCGCCTGCTGGGCGGTGATGTCTCCGTTCATACCCGCAGGAAAGGCGGGTTTCGCCTCGAGGTGCGCATCCCGGTCCGCCCGCCCGACTCGCAATGGGAGGCGACATGATCAACGTCATGCTTGCCGACGACCATACATTGCTGCGCGAAGGCCTGAGGCGGCTGCTCGAGCAGGCCGCAGACATCCGCGTCGGCGGCGAAGCCGGCAACGGCAACGAAGCGCTTGACCTTCTGGCCAAGGGGCAATGGGATCTTCTGGTGCTGGACATGTCGATGCCCGGGCGCGACGGCGTCGACCTGATCCGGCAGATCAAAAACTCTCATCCGGACGTTCCGATTCTGGTGCTGACGATGCACGGCGAGCAGCAATACGCCGTCCAGGCGATCAAGGCGGGTGCGGCGGGCTACCTGACCAAGGACAGCGCCAGCGAAGAGCTGGTGCAGGCGGTGCGCAAGGTGGCCGGTGGCGGACGGTATCTGAGCCAGTCGCTGGCTGAAAGCATTGCATTTGACCGGTACGGGCATGCGGAATCGCTGCCCCACGCACTCCTTTCCGACCGGGAATTGTCGGTTTTCCGCCATCTGGCGTCGGGCATGAACAATTCGGACATCGCGCAACTGCTGTTCGTGAGCGTCAAGACGGTCAGCACGTATAAAAGCCGGATATTGATCAAGCTGCACTTGCGCAATCAGGCGGATCTGGTCCGTTACGCGATACGGCACCGGCTCGTCGACGATGACGACGCCCCTCCGCGCTGAGCACGCTGTAGGAATTTGCCTACATCTGTAGGCGTCGTCGGCCAAAACGTGGCGATCTGCGCTGATAGCGCACGGCAGCGCGGCATCCGATACTAGCCCCCATCGCGATACCAACAAAGCGATACGGACAAAGCGATACCGACAAGGCGATCGGCCTGCTGCCGCGTCACCGCCACATGCCCCCGAGGAGCCGCGGCCATGGACTCACCCATCGTTGTCACGAACTACACGGACAGTGCGACAGGCGTGTCCGCCGATTGCGACCGTTGCGCCCTGGCCCCGATCTGCCGCGCAGGATTGGACGCGGCCCGGCCTCCCCCGAGCGACATGGTCCGCTGCCGGCGGCTGATTCACCGCGGCGAATCTGTCTACCGCGCGGGGGACGCGTTGCAGAACCTGTATGTGCTGCGGTCAGGGTCGGTGAAGCTGCGCGCGACCAACCGCGCCGGCCTCGAGCAGATCATGGGCTTTCCGTCTGCGGGCGCGTTGCTGGGCCTGGATGCCATCGAGAGCGGCACCCATCGCTGCGATGCCATCGCGCTGGAGGATTCGCTCGTCTGCGTACTGCCGTTCTCGGACATCATGGGCAGATGCCGGGAGGATTTCTCGTGCGCGCAGCAGTTCCATCGCTTGATCGCTCACGATATCGATCAGTACCGGCGGCTGTTGCTGACCCTGGGGTGCATGAAGACCGAGCAGCGGGTCGCCGATTTCCTGGTGGGAATGTCGGACCAGATGTCGGCCAATGGTTACTCTCCCCTCGCCTTCACCTTGAAGATGACGCGCGAGGACATCGCCAATCATCTGGGCATGAAAGTCGAGACGGTCTGCCGCGTGCTGGGCCGCCTGCAGGAGGCCGCGCTGGTCAACGTATCCCGGCGACAGCTCCAGATCCGCGATGTGGATGCGCTGCGGCAGATGAGCAGCGGGTAGGCGTGCCTGCGCCTAGCAGGATGTCGTTCGGAACTTGAGTTTGGTCAACATCCCGGTCGCGGGCAGGCCTATTCTGGCTGGAGCAAGCCGGTCGGCCGCCGAAGTGCCGCGTCGAGCGGTTACACGTGACCTGGAGGATGACCTTATGCAACCCGACTATGAACCCTACGTGGCGCTATACAAATACGGAATTCATTCTGCGCTGGCCGCGGCCACCGGTTATTTCGAATTCGCGCGGCAACTGCGCTCGCTGCAGCTCAAGACCGACAAGGAAATGCTGGCATTCGCTCAGGAAGCCAATGCGCAGGTCAACGCTGCGACGTCTCTGACCGCCATGTGCGCCCTGCACCAGAAATTGATGACGGATCTGATGGGCCGCGAGTTCAGTTATCTGAAGGAAATGGAGAAAATCGCGCGCGAGACATCCACCATGACCGCCGCAGCTCTGCGTGAGAGCAAGAATCCCTGGCAAGAAAGAATGTCGCAGATCGCGGAAAGCACGGCCAAATTCCTGGCCGACGGCAATGCCGTGGCCGCAATGACGCGCGCCAGCCAATGACGCATGTGAGGGCCGCGAAGGCGCATCCGGCCGCGGAATCCGTTACCGACCCGTCGGCATCGGCGCCGCGTGGCGCGGACAACGCGCTGGCGGCGCTGGACTACTTCAAGGCGGCGCTCATCGCGCAGCTGACGGGCGGCATTTCACCAAGCGCCCTTGCGCTCGCGATGGCCGACTGGTTGATCCACCTGGGGGCCGCGCCTGGCAAGCAGATCGGATTGGCGCTGCAGGCGGGAAACGCCATCCAGGCGCTCAGCGCGCATGCCGCGATGGCCCTGGCGGGCCGCCCTCACGTCTGTCCCGAGGCAGCCCTTGACCGCAGGTGCGCCGCGCCGGCCTGGCGGGCTGAACCCTTCCAATATTGGCAGCATTGCTTTTCCGAAGCGCGCAAGTGGTGGGCCGAGGCCACGACGCGTGTGCCGGGAGTCTCCGCCCATCACGCCGACGTCGTTTCCTTCTGCGCAAGCCAATGGTGCGACGTCTTTGCGCCGGCCAACTTTTTCTGGTCCAACCCCGAAGTGATTGAGCGCACGGTGACCGACAAGGGCCTGAACCTGGTTCAAGGGATGGGACATCTGGCAGAGGACGTGCGGCACAGGCTGTTGGGCCTGCCGGAACCCGGCCTGGAACGGTTCGAGGTGGGCGTCAACGTGGCGGTGACCCCCGGCACGGTGGTGTACCGCAATCACTTGATCGAACTGATCCAGTACGCGCCCTCGACGCCGCAGGTGCGTCCGGAGCCCATTTTGATCACGCCGGCGTGGATCATGAAGTACTACGTGCTGGATCTGTCGCCTGAAAATTCCCTGATCCGCTACCTGGTGGCGCAAGGGTTCACGGTGTTCTGCATCTCATGGCGCAACGTCGATGCGCGCGACCGCGACCTCTCCCTGGACGACTACCGGCGCCTGGGCTTCATGGCGGCAATGGCGGCGGTCAATCGATGCGTGCCCGGCCAGCGCGTGCATGCGGTTGGGTACTGCCTGGGCGGCACGCTGCTGGCCATCGCGGCCGCGACCATGGCAGGCGACGCGGACGACCGCCTTGCCACGATCTCCCTGCTCGCGGCGCAGACCGACTTTACCGAGCCCGGTGGCCTGGGCTTGTACATCGACGCGAGCGAGGTGCACATGCTGGAAAGCGTCATGTGGGCGCAAGGCTACCTGTCCGCCGGGCAAATGGCTGCGGCCTTCCAGTCCTTGCGGCCCATCGAGGATGTCGCCAGCCGCGCGGTGCAGACCTATTTTCTGGGTCAGCGCATCCTTCCGAACGACCTCGTCGCCTGGAATGCCGATTCGACGCGCATGCCGTACCGGATGCATGCGGAGTATCTGCGCAAACTGTTTCTGAACAACGAACTGGCGGCCGGACGATTCGAGGTGAACGGCCGCACGATTGCCTTGCGCAACATCCGCACGCCCATCTTTGCGCTGGGTGCGGTCAACGATCACATCGCGCCCTGGCGTTCCGTATTCAAGATCCATTACCTGACGGACGCGGACATACGCTACGTCTTGACCAGCGGCGGCCATAATGCCGGCGTCGTGAGCGAGCCGGGGCATCCGGGCCGCTGGCACCGGCTTTCCGCGGGGCCGAAGGATGATCTGCGCGCGGGTCCGGACGAATGGCTGGCCGCGACCATGCAATGCGGGGGATCGTGGTGGCCGACGTGGACCGAGTGGCTGGCGCATCGCTCAGGGCCCTTGCGGCCCGCACCGTCCGGCGTTGCCGGGCGGCGGCCCGACGACGATCCTGGCGCGCCGATGGCCGCGCCGGGCAGCTATGTCATGCAGAAATGACGCGTCTCAAGGCCACGGTTGCGCGTAGATCCGTTTCCACTCCTTCTCCATGTCCACGACCGTCCAGCCTCGGGCGGGCGCCTCGTCCAGCGCCTTGTCGAGCCGGCCCACGCTGGAGTGCCGGTCGTAGGCCCACTCGCGCTTGGCGTCGGTGTGGTGCACGATGCCTCCGAAGCGTCTGCCTGGCCCGGTCGTCGTCCACTGCAGCATCTGCAAGTCGCCGTCGGAATTGCCGAACGCCATGATCGGACGCTTGCCGATATGGCGCTGGATCGCCACGGGCTTGCCCGGGCCGTCGTTGTTGAAGTCCAGCTTGGGCAGCCGCATGAGTTCGAATCCACTGCCGCTCGTCACGAATTCGCTGCCAAACAGGGTGCCAATCACCTGTTCGGGCGGGATGCCGTAGGCCTGCGCGGTCCAGGCGCGCATGAACTCCGTTTCCCCGCCCGACACAATGTAGGTCGTGAAACCGTTGGCGCGCAGGTAGTCCAGCAGTTCGCGCATCGGCATGTACGTCATGCTGTCGTAGGGCAGCTTGGTGCGCGGGTGGCGGGCGGTGTCCAGCCACTGGTCCACGCGCTGCGTGTACTGGCCCACCGGCATGCCGGTGTTGGTTGCCAGCAAGATCTCCATCATGCCGTGCACGCCCGATCGGGCCACGGCCTCGTGGTCGCCCTGCAGCACTGCCATGAAAGGCGGGCGGGTATACCAGTCCGGATGTGACGGCGCCAGCGCATGCACTTCATCCATCGAGAACATGACCTGGAAGTAGATGGGCTTCTCGCTCCACAGCGTGCCGTCGTTGTCGAACACCGCGATGCGGTCCTCGGCGGGCACGAATTCCGGGCTGGCCGGGTCGGTGACCGCCTTCACGAACGCCACGATCGCCGTGCGGGAGGGGCCATCGGTCCAGGACAACAACCCGGCTTGGCTCTCGCGGCCGGATGACGCGCACCCGGCCAGCAGGAAAAGAATCCACAGCCAGATCCAGGCGAGCCGACGCGCATATTGGTGTTCGAATGAAGCGTGCATGATCTTCCCCGGAATGCGCGCAACGCGCGCGTGCCCTGCCAGACCGGCGGCAATTGCCTGCCCTGCCCGCTTCCTGCCTGCCGCACACTCAACGGCTGGCGATGCTGCCCTGCGCTGCCTGCGCCATCTTCCATTGCTGCGGCGTCATGACGGTTCGGAACCCGATGTGGGACATGGGATTGAGCGGGTCCGTGCCGCGCCGTGCGCTGGCGCGGTAGCTGATGCAATAGGTATCGCTGCACAGAAAGGACCCGCCCCGGGTCACGCGCTTGGGCGCCGATGCCGGCATGCCGGGTTCATCAGGGTCGAAGCTGTTCGCCGGTCCGGCGGGGTCTTGCGGCGGCTGGCGATATTGCGCCTGAATCCTGAAAGCGTCCGCGCGGTACCAGTCCGACGTCCATTGCCAGACGTTCCCGGCCATGTCGTACAAGCCATAGCCATTGGGCGAAAAACTGCCCACGGGCGTGGTGCCGACCTGCACTTTTTCATCTTTCACGACCGGAAACGGTTGCGCCTGGCGCGTGTCCCAGATGTTTGCCATGGCCCGGCCTTGCGGCGACAGCTCGTTGCCCCACGTGTAGGTCGCCTGCGCGAGGCCGCCTCGCGCGGCGAACTCCCATTCGGCTTCGGTCGCAAGCCGCTTGCCCGTCCACTTGGCGTAGGCCAGCGCATCTTCATAAGACACCTGCACCACCGGATGGTCGTCCTTGCCGGCGATGGTGCTGTGCGGCCCCTCGGGATGCCGCCAATTCGCGCTGGGAACAAAACGCCACCAGCGCGAGTAGTCTCGCAGCGACACCTCGGTTTGCGTGCCGACGAACACCATGGCGCCCGCCTGCAACGCACTGTCATCCGGACGTGGCGTCCCCGCGGGAAGCTGGACGCGCAGGTCTTCCCAGCGCGGCTTTTTCTCGGCGGTCGTGACATAGCCGGTCGCCTCGACAAAGCGGCGGAATTGCGCGTTGGTGACATCATGAACGTCCATCCAGAACCCGCTCACGCGCACCTTGTGCGCCGGCCGCTCATTCGGTTGCGACATCTGATGATCGTTGCCCATCAGGAACTCATGGCCGGGGATCCACGCCATTCCCGCCGGGCCTTGCTTGCCGTCTCCCAGCTTGACGACGGGAACGTCCTTCGCGGGCGCGGAGACCGCGACATAGGCGCCGATGGCGCCTGCCGTGCAAAGGATGGCTGCCACTGCAATTCCAATACTGGCTCGTCTTTTCATGCGCTTTCTCCGTCAGGCGCGCATAGCCGGCACCAGGCCGCCGTGCGTGCCGCCACCTACAGCGCTGCGGCCCGCGCGGCAAGCGCGCGGTTGCCCGCGCTGCCGGGCTTGAGGGCCATGCGTTCGGCAGTCAGCACCTTGGCCAGAGAGCGCGCGCCGTCTCGCAACGCCGCTTCCACCAATGTCAGCGCCAGCACGTCGCGCTGCGCGTGGCTGCCGCCGAATCGATGCGCAATAAGGCGCACGTCCCGCAGCAGGTTGACGGCAAGCGCGTAGTCTTGCCGGGCGAACGCGGCCAGCGCGTGCGCCACCGGCAATCCCACATCCCGGGTCATCATCGCGTTCGTGCCCGTGCCGTCCGCGGCCGTTTCCATCGACTCGATGAGCGCCTGGGCGGCAGCGCCGTCACCCGCGCCCAGATAGGCCATCAGCGCATGCACGTCATTGAAGGCGTAGAACCCCGCGCCGCCACGCGTCTGCCAGACATCGGCAAGTTGGCGCCATCGCGAGCCGGCATCCACGCCTCGCAAATGCAGACGCCACAGCATGGCGGAGGCGTCGATCAGATCCAGCACCTGGCCCGTGGAAGCTTCGCGCAGCCTGCTGTCGTACAACGCCAGCACGTCGCCAATCTCGTCGCGATCCAGCTGAAACAGAGCCAGATGCCACCAGTTGTGGATGGCCAGCATGTTGTCCTCGGACCAGTCGCCCCGTCTTCCGTTCAGCCAGGCGATACCCTCGTCGATCCGGCCCTGCATTTCCAGGACGTGGGCGACGGCGTGCACGGCCCAGGGATCGCGCGGGTTGAGCTCTAGCGCGCGGCGCCCTTGCGCCTCGGCCGGGCCGTAGAGATTCGTCTCTTCCAAGCCGAACGCATGCATGCCCAAGACGTAGCCGTAGTCGGGCATCGAGCGGTCCCAGGCGGGCAGGATGCCGGCGACGCGGTCGCGCAGCATGGTCGAGCGGCCGAGCAGGAAATCGCCAATGTGGCCAACCTGCAGCGCCAGCGTGTCGTGCGGATAGTCGGCAAGGATGTCGGCATAGCGCCGCAAGGATCGGGAGAACTCCCCGTCGAGCCAGGCGCGGGCCGCGGCGGCGTGGCGGCGTTCGCGATCGTTGGCAATGTCGTAGAGCGCTTCGGCGGCTTGCACGCTTTCGCGCAGCAGCGGTTCGACGCATTTGTCGCTGGCGGTGATCATCATTCCCGCGCGCAGCAGATGGCCCATCACGAAAACGGGGTCATCGGCCAAGGCCTCGTCAATGACGCCCAGCGGATCGCCGTAGTAGCCATGAAACAAGCTTTGCGCCCGCTCGTAGGCGGCCATTGATGCCGGTTCATCGCTGGAAACCGGGTTGCCCCGTACATCGCTCAGCGCCATGGTGGTCTCCCAGAGGCCGGCCCGCGACGGGCTGGGAAAATCTTCAAAAATATAAGCATGGTTGCGGCGTTCCGGCAAAGCGCAGTTGCGCTAGTGCGGTTGCACCGGACGCGCAGGCCCCCGCTACCCGATGTCAGTGACTGCCGTCCGGAGTGCCCATGCTTGCCCGCTGCGCGACCAGCAAGGCGTCGCTCTGGTCGATGCGTATCGTGCCGATCCGCGGAAATTCGAAGTCGACGATGATGTAGAGCGCCGCGGTCATCACCACGGCATAGATGCACTGATGCAGCAACGTTTGCCGTTTGGCGGCCGCCAGATTCACGCCCACCAGAAACGCGCCCGTCAACGCCAGAAAGCCCAGGAACACGTACGCCGCGAGCGGTGGATGCACCTTCTGGGCGGCGGAGAGCGAGGTCGCGGCGTCGAACATGTCGTTCACGGCGGCGACGTACGACGCGGCCAGCGGCGGCGGTACGCCGTTTTTCGCCGCGGCGATCGACGCGCGCCAGATATCCTGCTGCAGCGCGGACGCCTTGGCCGCAATGCCGGCGCGCGCGGTCACATCCGCGACATGGCGCTCATACAGGATCCGCTGGTCGACGTAATCGCGGAAGTGTCCACGGACGGTGGACTGGTCGGCAGCATCCAGCAGGTCGATGCGCAGCCAGGCCGTGCCGATGGCGTTGACTTCCTGAATCACCAGATTGCGCCGCTCGGCCATGCGCTGCGCGGCGCCCGAAAAGGTAAACGCCACCAGCAGTCCCAGCAGCGCAAACACCGAGGCCTCGATGGCGGCCACGCCCGCCCCTCCCTTCTCCTGCTGCCTTGCGCCCAGTCGCTTTCCCAACGCAATGGCGCAAAACAGCGCCAAGAAAAACCCCATCGCCAGTCCCGCCAGGAGAAACGAGTAGCCCATGAGAACCCCGCACGTCCGGTCACCGAGATGCGCCCGCCGCCCGCTTGCCAACGCGCGCCGGGACGGAACAACGATACGGGCTACGTGCCTCGTCTGGCAACGCTGCGGCACAGCCGCCGGCCGTGCCCGCCACGCCAATACGAAGGGGGGGTGCTCGCGCTCTGGTCTGCGCGGATCAGCGGCGCGGCATTCTGCGCGCGCGGCCAAGAATTCCGTTGACATATGTGGACTTAGGATGAAAATTATTGCGGTTCAGCCATGCGAATCGCGCATCCCGGCATGAACGCTCCCCCCAAGTACGTAGGCCAATGTGAACCGCACGGTTTGCAGCGTCGTGCGGTTGGTTTCACTCTCAAACAGCGGAGTTGAAAATGGCGACCAAACGAACTTTCACTTGCGGTGCCGCAGCGCTTTTCCTGGCCAGCGCGGTGCTTTGCGCACCGGCTGTCGCGCAGGACCCGCGCAAACCCAACATCATCCTTCTCGTGTCGGACGACACCGGACTTGGCGATCTCGGTCCGTATGGCGGCGGCATCGGGCGCGGCATGCCGACGCCCAACATCGACCGGCTGTCGAGCGAAGGCATGACCTTCTTTTCGTTCTATGCGCAGCCCAGTTGCACCCCCGGCCGCGCGGCCATGCAGACCGGCCGCATTCCCAATCGCAGCGGCATGACGACCGTGGCGTTCCAAGGCCAGGGCGGCGGTTTGCCCGCAGCGGAGTGGACGCTGGGATCGGTGCTCAAGACCGCGGGCTACAAGACGTTCTTCACCGGCAAGTGGCACCTGGGCGAAGCCGACTATGCCCTGCCCAACGCGCAGGGCTATGACGAGATGAAGTACGCCGGCCTCTATCACTTGAATGCCTACACCTACGCCGATCCCACCTGGTTTCCTGACATGCCCGCCGACGTGCGGGAAATGTTCCAGCGGGTCACCAAGGGTGCGCTGTCCGGCAACGCGGGAGAGAAAGCGCGCGAGGAATTCAAGATCAACGGCCAGTACGTCGACACGCCCATGGTGAACGGCCGTGAAGGCGTCGTCGGGATTCCGTTCTTCGACCGCTACGTGGAGAAGGCATCGCTCGACTACCTGGAGCGCAACGCCAAGTCCGAGCAGCCGTTCTTCATGAGCATCAACTTCATGAAGGTGCACCAGCCCAACATGCCGGATCCGGACTACATCCACAAGTCCCTGTCCAAGAGCAAGTACGCGGACTCGGTCGTGGAGCTGGATTCTCGCATCGGCCGCATCATGGACAAGATCCGCGAGCTGGGCTTGGACAAAAACACGCTGGTGTTCTACACGACGGACAACGGCGCCTGGCAGGATGTCTATCCCGACGCGGGCTACACGCCGCTGCGCGGCACCAAGGGCACGGTGCGGGAAGGCGGCAACCGGGTGCCAGCCATCGCCTGGATGCCGGGCAAGATCGCGGCGGGCGTCAAGGATCACAGCCTGGTGGGCGGCCTGGACCTGATGGCAACCTTTGCCGCGGTGGCGGGCGTGAAACTGCCCACGAATGACCGCGAGGACAAGCCGATCATCTTCGACAGCTACGACATGACGCCCGTGCTCTTCGGCACCGGAAAGTGCGATCGCAAGGCGTGGTTCTATTTCACGGAAAACGAACTGTCGCCGGGCGCCGTGCGCGTGGCCAACTACAAGGCGGTGTTCAACCTGCGCGGCGACGACGGCGCGGTGACCGGCGGACTGGCCGTGGACACGAACCTGGGCTGGAAAGGCGCAGAGTCCTACGTCGCGACGGTGCCCCAGGTATTCGATTTGTGGGCCGATCCGCAGGAGCGCTACGACATTTTCATGAGCAACGTCACCGAACGGACGTGGACGATGGTCATGATCAACGATGCCGTTGCCCCGCTGATGAAGACCTACATCGACTATCCGCCCCGCAAGATGCAGAGCGAAGGCTATACCGGTCCGCTGACGCTGTCGGCCTACGAGCGGTTCCAGTACATCCGCGAAAGCCTGGCCAAGGACGGCTTCACCCTGTCATTGCCCAGCGGTAACTGACGCCCGGCGCCGCCCGCGCTCGGACGATGGGCAGTCCAGGCAGGCGGCTTGCTGCTGACGATGGATGGGCACGGCGGCGCCACCCCGGCAAGCTGCCGCCGGCCTATACAGGAGGCTATATGTGGGAACCCACCGAGCGCTATCCCGATCCGGCCATTGAGGTCCTGGATCCCCGATTCCAGACGATCCGGCTCACCAACGCCGGCGTCGAACGATTGGCGAGCGGCATCCGGTACGGCGAAGGCCCGGTGTGGTTCGGTGACGCGAGGTGCCTGGTCTGGAGCGACATCCCCAATAACCGCCTGATGCGCTGGGACGAGGAAACGGGCGCCGTATCGGTGCACCGCAAGCCCTCCGGGTACATCAACGGCAACACGCGCGACCGTCAAGGCCGGCTGGTCAGCTGCGAACATGGCGGTCGACGCGTGGTCCGCACCGAATACGATGGCTCGCTGACGGTGCTGGCCGACCGTTTCGAGGGCAAGCGCTTGAACGCGCCGAACGACGTTGTCGTGCACAGCGATGGGTCGGTCTGGTTCTCCGACCCGCTATTCGGGATTCTCTCCAACTACGAAGGCTTTCAGGCGCAACCCGAGCTGCCGACGCATGTTTACCGTCTGGAGCCGGACTCCGGCCGGCTGGACGCCGTGGTAAGCAGCATCCACAACCCTAACGGCTTGTGTTTTTCTCCGGACGAGCGACTGCTGTATGTCGTGGACAACGGTTCGACGCCGAATCGCATCCTGGTCTACGCGGTGGGACAGGACGGGTCGCTGGACGACGGCCGCACCTTTGTCGAGGCAAGCACCGACGCGATTCCCGACGGCATACGTTGTGACACCGACGGCAATGTCTGGGCGGGCTGGGGCCCGGGCCCGGCGTTGAGCGGGGTGATGGTATTTGCGCCCGACGCCACGGCCATCGGCCGCATCGCCCTGCCCGATCGGTGCGCCAACCTGTGTTTTGGCGGAGCGCGCCGCAATCGGCTGTTCATGGTCACCGGGCAGTGTCTCTTCGCGCTGTATGTGAATGCGCAGGGGGTCGGGTACTGCTGATGCCTGGCTATAGAAAGCCGATCCAGCGCCCCGCCACCAGGCAGCCCAGCCACAGCACCAGAGAGGCCGCCGCCTGAATGCGCAGCGCGGGCGACGGCGGACTTCCATTTGCCACGCTTGCCCAAGCCCTGCCCCGATTCACCAGCCAGGCGTTGACCGCGCCCGCCGCCAGCAAGCCCATCTTGGTCAGGAATGCCGGGTTGTACAGGTAGTCGAGCGGCCGCACCGAAAACAGCAGCGCCCCCGTCACCATCGCCAATGCCAAGCCCGTTGCGGCCGTGCGCGCCAAGACGGGCGCCAGGACGGCCAGCGCACCCGGCTTGAGTACGCCGAGCAGGCGCAGATCCAGCGGAATGATCGAACCGATCAGTAGACCCATGGCGACGATATGGGCGGCGTTGACGAGCAGATAGAGAACGCCGGACCGGCGCAGCCACAGCGCTGGCGGCACGGATTGAAGCTGTTCAAGCGCAAGTCGTAGCAGGTCAGGCATCCACGGCCCGCGGTCAGGGCTTCTTGATGCGGCTGGGATAGATATCGTAGGTCTTGCCGCCAACGGTCACCTGGACCGCCTTCATGCGCTTGGCGGCGGCGTCCTGGTCTCGGTTGCCGACGGCGGTGATGGCATCTCCAGGTTTGGCGGAGCCTTCCACGAAACCGGCTTCCTTCGTCTGATTCGGATTGCCAAGCTCGACGGTCCAGACGCCATCCTTGGCCCGCACCTTGAGCGAGGGGTGCGGTGGCGCGATCTGCACCTGCTCGACCGTGCCTTGCAGCGTCATCTGTTCGGATTCGGCCCACGACCAGCCGTGATGCGCCAAGGCCGATGGGGCAGCCCCGGTCATGGCGGACAGCGCCAAGGCGGCAAACAACGCGTGTCGGGAAAGCTTCATGTCGATGCTCCTGTGATTGCGGTGGCATGCCGTTCCCCGCGCCGCGACGCAGGGTTGAGCGCACGAAAAAGCAGGATAGCAGCGCGTTTCCAACGTGCGTGGGAATTTATTGAACGCGCGCGGACAAAAAAACGTCAGCCGTACTTAAGAAATTACTTTAGATATTCAACTTCAACTATGAATTTTTCATTGGATATACTTTCGTTCAATATCAATAGCTTGAAGACTAAATATCAGGCATTACATCAATAATGAAAGCTGCTGATACCTGTTTTTGGATGACACCCGGACCCAGGAAAACCCTGCGGAACTTTCCGCCGCCGGCCACGGTCGCTTTATGTTCAGGCAATTGTCAGCATATGCCGACATTTGCCCTGAGCATCCGTCCGCGCGTCCACCCCGGGAGAATTGCATGTCATCGCTCCGCTCGCGTTTGCCCGCGAATGTGTCCATCACCCTCACCACGCGCCCCCCGGATTTCCCGCTTGTCCCCCGCCTGCCGCTACGCGCCAATCCATGTCTGCGGCGCGCTCTCCCATGAGCGCCGTCCCTGATACGGTAAACAGCCGCGCGCCCACTGGCCTGTCGGTCATGGACGCGACCATGGTCCTTGTTGGCGTGGTCATCGGCATCGGCATCTTCGGTTTTCCCCCTCTGGTCGCGCAGCACGCGCATTCGGAAGCGGTGTATATCGGCCTCTGGTGCGCGGGCGGACTCGTCATGCTGGTCGGGGCGCTTTGCTACGCGGAACTCGGCTCGGCGTATCCCGGAGCAGGCGGCGAGTACCTTTATCTGACCCGCGCTTGGGGACGGCGCGTCGGGCTGATGTTCGCCTGGGCGCGATGCTCCGTCATCCAGACCGGCGCGATCGCAGTGGTGGCATTCATCTACGGGGATTACGCGCAACGGCTTCTGCCCCTGGGATCCCTGGGCCCCGCTGTGCACGCGGCCATCTCCGTCGTCGTTCTGACGGGCCTGAACATGATCGGCACGCGTTATTCCAAACGGCTGCAATGGGTTTTCACGGTACTGACCTTGATTGCGCTTGCCGCGGTGCTGATCGCCAGCCTGACCGCGTCGGGCGGCGAGTCTGTCACTGCTGCTTCACCGGCCCCGCTGTCGGGCAATACCGCCGGGCTGCTCGGCATGGGGATGGTCTTCGTGCTGCTGACCTACGGCGGCTGGAACGAGGCCGCGTATCTCAGCGGCGAACTGCGCGATCCCGGGCGCAACATGAGCCGGGTGCTGCTCATCGGCACGGCGGTGGTCACCGCCGCCTACGTGCTGACCAACATCGCGCTGCTTGAGATCTTCGGGCTACAGGGACTGCGGGACACGCCCGCCCTGGGTGCCGAGGTCATGCAGCTGGCCGCAGGACCCTATGCGGCGGCGCTGCTCAGCCTGACCATCTGCGCCACGGCGCTCAGCACCATCAACGGCACCATCATTACCGGCGCGCGGGTGTACTACGCGCTGGGCCGCGACGTGCCCCGGCTGCAGGCACTGGCGGGCTGGAGCGCGCGCAACGAGACGCCTGTCAGCGCGCTAGTCGTTCAAGGCGTGATCACCCTTGCGCTGGTGGCGCTGGGCGCGTTCAGCCAGAACAGCGTGCAGACCATGGTGGCCTACACGGCGCCGGTGTTCTGGCTTTTCATGACGCTGGTCGCCGCCTCCGTCTGGCGCCTGCGCCGCCTGGACCCGGACCGCCCTCGTCCTTTTCGCGTTCCGCTCTTTCCGCTGCCCCCCTTGCTGCTGGCGCTGACTTGCGCCGGACTGGTGGTGTCCAGCGCCATGTATGCCGGCGCGGGCGCCCTGATCGGGCTGGCGGTGCTAGCGGCCGGCGCGCCACTGCTGCGCCTGCTCAAGCCCGCCCAGGCCGCAAGCTGACTGGCTCTTCCCCTATCCTCCACCGTCCAAGGAACCTTCACCATGCCACGCTCCCTCGACCATTCGAAAACCGCGTCCCAGGTATTCACCCCGCGCCTGCGCCTTGCGATGCTGGCCTCGGCGATGGCGTTCACGCTGCTGAGCGCGGGCGCCGCCATAGCGCAGACTGCCACTGCGCCCGCCAAGGCCGGCGTCCAGAAAGCCTACGTGCCCGACGTCGGCCAGGAAGGCAAGGACGTCATTTGGGTCCCTACCCCGCAGACCCTGGTGGACAAGATGCTGGACATTGCCAAGGTCACACCCAAGGACCGGCTGATGGACCTGGGCTCGGGCGACGGTCGCACGGTCATCACGGCCGCACAGCGCGGGCTGACCGCGCAAGGCATCGAATACAACCCGGATCTCGTCGAGCTGTCGCGCCAAAATGCCCAGCGCGCGGGCGTGGCCGACCGCGCCACGTTCGTGGCGCAAGACCTTTTCACCACAGATCTGTCCAAGGCCGATGTGATCACGATGTTCCTGCTCTCGACCATCAACGAGAAGCTGCGGCCCAAACTACTGGAGCTGCCAGCCGGCACGCGCGTGGTGTCAAACACCTTCCGCATGGGCGACTGGGAGCCGGATGCCTCGGAAACCGTTACCGATAACTGCCAGACCTATTGCACGGCGCTCCTGTGGATCGTGCCGGCCAAGGTGCAGGGCAAATGGGATCTGGGCGGGCAGACGCTGCAGCTTGACCAGCACTACCAGATGCTCTCGGGCAAGCTGGGGTCCGTGCCGATCTCCGACGCCCGGATGGACGGCAAGTCGATCACCTTCACCGCCAATGGCGTGCGCTACGCGGGCGAGGTAAACGGCCGCAGCATGAGCGGAAGCGCGGCCGGCAAGGGGGAATGGCAGGCCAAGCGGATCTGATCGATGCCCTTGCCGCGGGGCGCGGCCTTTCGAATGCCGCGTCGCGTTGACCATGGCTGCCGTCATGCAATAGCATCTGTTGCATGAGAAGAGACAGCAAGCTTTCCGGCGTACTGCACGTTCTGCTGCATATGGCCGAACGCCCCGGTCCCATGACCTCCGATGACCTGGGCCGCGTCATGCAGACAAATCCTGTCGTCATCCGCCGCATCATGGGCGGCCTGCGGCAGCAGGGCCTGGTCCGATCCGAAAAAGGTCATGGCGGCGGGTGGACGATTTCGTGCGATTTCAAATCGGTCACGCTGCGCGATATCTACGAAGCGCTGGGCGCGCCAGAGATCTTCGCCATGGGCAACCGCAGCGAATCGCCCGGATGCCTGGTCGAAGAGGCGGTCAATGCGTCGCTGGACGACGTGTTCGAACAGGCCCAACAGCTGCTTCTGGACCGGCTCGGCAAGGTCACGCTGGCCGAACTGAGCCGAGATTTTCACGCGCGCATGGTCGAGCGCGGTCAGGCTTACGATCCGCACGCCGTTCACGAGGTTTGAGCCGCCCTATTCCCACGGCTGGCGCCACGCCATCAATGAGGCCTCGACGTGTTCGATTTCGGCCTGCGACATGCCAGCTTCTTCGTAGAAACGCCTGCGCTCGCCGACCACGTCCCGCACGCGGTCGATGATCGACCTGGCGGCCGCTTCCGACCGGAGTCCGAAACGCCGGTACTCGGTCAGGCAATTGGCAAACGTGCTGTCGCGGCCGGCGGAGCCAATGTGAAGGTAGTGCCGCGCCGAACCTTCCTGGGTCACCACATCAAAAAGCGGCGACAGCCGGTAGGTGCGCGCATCTTCGTCTTTCAGAAATCCGACATTCTTCAGATGGTCGTCGGTGTTGTGGACCGCGACGTTCAGGATCATGCGCGCGTATAGTTCGAGCAGATCCTGCACGGGATTTGACGAGATACGGCGCGCCACGTCGGCCAGGCGCGCGTAGGAATACGTGGCCTTGCCGCGCGGGCCGTCGAGCTCGCGTTTGCCGATATGCACGGACGGGCTGATGAGCGACGCGCCGCTAAGGAAGTGGCGCCGCGCGATGACCGGGTCCGCGCCCTGCCGGACCGGCAGCAGCTCGCGATCGAACCGGTGCGTCAGCAGCACGGCGCCCAGATGCGTTTGCGCCAGACGGATCTGCGGCACGTTCAAGCCGATGGCCTTGGCCATCTGCAGGTTCGCGTATTCCACGCGCTGGCGGTCGTAGGATTCGCCCTTGCGCGGAAACTTGGCAATCCACATTTCGCCCGCCTCGTCCCGCACGATCGTCTTGGGCCGCGCCCCGCCGATATCCCATGAGCTGCCCAGGATGTCACGATATAGCCCCTTGGGCTTGATGCCCTGGTCGATGTCGGTCAGCAGGTCGGCCAACGAATCCAGCTGGCTGACTTCGGGCAGCCGATAGGTCTTGCGCATGTTGGGTGTCAATTGCCGGGCGCTGAAAAAAAGCGCCCCCACACCCATGCCCCGCCCCTTGAGCAGCACTTCGTTCTCCGTCACGCGGGCGCCCGCGTTGTCCACGCGCATCACGTTGCGGCCCCAGGCATCCGGCGCGGCGTCAAAAATGGCGCCCAGCGTCTGGTACCGGCTTTCGGTCCGGTAGGTGGTGGCTGAGTCGGTTAGCGGCAGATTGAGCGGATCCAGCGAAAACGCCCGGGGGTCGTTCACGTAGGACTGCACGTAGGTGAATTCAGCGAAGAAGTGATTCTCGTCGCTGTCATCCAAGGTCAGGACGCCAGCGAGCACGGCTTCGCCCCGGATGTCCACATAGACGAAAAGCTCGCTTTCGACGGTTTTGGTTTTCTTGGCAGGCACGATGTCGACCGCCGGGTTACAGGCTGGACGGATCGGCGCGATGCGAATGCTGCGCCTTGCCGCTGCCCCGAGCGGGACGGCGCATGGCGTCAAGCCGTTTGCCCACCCCATCGAGGTCCGGGTCACCCAATGCGAACACTTGGTCGCCAAAGCCGTACAGCAACAACGCTTCAACGGCGAGCGCCAGGGAAACGCCGCCATCGCCGCGTTCCAGCCGGTTGATGGTGGCGCGCGACACGCCCATGCGGCTGGCCAGCATGGCTTCGGTTTCATTGCGGCGAAGGCGCGCGGTGCGGATGTGCGCGCCCAGGCGAGCCAACGCCTCGGCAGCCTCGAAACTGGGTTCGATTTTCTTTTTCATGCCGCAATAATAGCGCCATGAGTGGCCTTATGCACTATTAATGAGGCAAACCTATGCTGCTTTGTGAGCTATTAATAGATCATAAGTATCGCTTATGCGCTATTAATGGGGCATTCAAGTGTATCAGCCAGCGGTTACACGGATCACTGCCTGATCCAGCCGCAACCCTGCCCGCGCGGTGTCCAACGTGACGCGCGCCCCGAGCGGCAGGGTCAGGTTCGGATCGCCGTGTCCACTGGGCCAGCCAGCCAGCACCGGAATGCCTCGAGCGCCGAACTGTTCGAGTATCAGCGGATACAGCAGGCTCTGCGCCTGCGCATCGTCCAGATTCGTCCCGATGATGCGAGTGAAATTGCCCACGATCACACCTTGGACGCCGTCGAACTTGCCTGCGGCTGCAAGTTGGCTCAAGAGCCGGTCCACGCGCGGCAGCGCCTCGTTGACGTCTTCGAAAAACAGAATCGAATCGCGCGTGTCGATCTCGTGCCGGGAACCGATCAGCGCGGCAATAAGCGCCAGGTTGCCGCCCACCAGCCGCCCGCTTGCGGTGCCAGCCACCAGTTCCATGGCCCGGCTGTCCGGGGGCGGCTGGATCCACGCGGCTTCCCCGATCTGGCCGCTCAGCATCGCCAGCAGATGCGACTCGGTGGGTTCGCCCTTGCCTGCCACCAGATCCTGCGCCAGCATCGGCCCATGAAACGTGACAAAACCGGCGTGGCGCTGCATGGCCAGGTGCAAGGCCGTGATGTCGCTGTAACCGATGAAGGGCTTGGGGTGTTGGCGCAGCAGCCCGTAATCGAGCCTGTCCAGCAAGCGCCATGAGCCAAAACCGCCTTGCAGACACCACACCGCGCCGATGTCCGGCGCGGCGAACGCCGCGTGCAGGTCATCCAGGCGCTGTACGTCGGTGCCCGCCAGGTATTCATACGGAGCGTCGAGCCGGGTGCGCGACGCCGGCATGATCACCGGAAAATAACCCCGGTCTTCGAGCCATTGCGCGGCAAGGTCGCTGGCGTTGGGCGCGGCGGATGCGGGCGCCACGATGGCGACCTTCGCGCCCGGCCGCAACGCCGGCACGGGGGCGGCCGAGGGTTTCGCGTGCGACGGCGGCGGCGCGGGAGGGCGGTTCAGAGCACCCGGCGAGGACGTTTTCCGGCCGCCGGCGCAGCCCGCCAGGCCAAGCCCCGACAGACACAGGGCGCCAGCATTGAACAGCATCCGCCGGCGTCTGGCATCCGGCAGACCGGCATCCTGGTGCGAGCCGGATTCCGGACTGGGCCGGTTCAGGAGATTGGCGAACGGGGTGCTGGTCGGTCCGCGCATCAGAATCGCTCGTACTCCAGCCGGTAGCGCCATTGCCCGGCCGCAAGGCCTGCCATCGGCAAGCGCCCGATCCGCAGCCGCCGCAGGGCCAGCAGGCGCAGGCCTGCCGCTTCGCACACCGCTTCAATAAAACCGGGCATCGGCGACTTCAGCGCAAAGCGCAGATGGGTTTCGTTTTGCCAGCTCACCTTCATCGGGGTGGCCGGGCGGCCCTCATAGGCCATGCCGCGCTGCATGCGGACCAGATCGGCCTCGCTGAGCTGACCTTCGACCTGGGCGACGTACTCCTGCTCGACGTGTCGGCCTTCGTCCACCAGCTTGCGCGCCACCGCGAACTCCTGCGTGTACACGACCAGACCGCTTGCCGCGCGCTCAAGCGGCGTCACCAGCTTGAGTCCGTTGAACATGCGCTTCAAGTAGCGCTGGCCGGAACGGTCGCCAGGCATCAGGTTCTCGGGCAGGATCAGGTCGCGTGCCGAACCAGGCTGGTCGTCAGCGTACATGCCCGCTGGCTTGTGGATCAGGATGGTGACCGGACGGCCCTCTTCCAGCTTGGCGCCGGGCAGCAGGCTGACCGTCTGCGAGGCCGTGACCCGCAAACCGGGCTCTTCCTGCACCTTGCCGTTGACCGTGACCCAGCCTCCTTCGATGTAGCGCTCGGCATCTGCGCGTGAACACGGCAGCTCCGTGGCCAGCCGCTTGGCCAGCCGCTCGGTGTTCGCGGCAGCGGGAGCTTGGGCGGGACGCTGGCCACGCGATGGCCTCGCGCTGGCTTGAGGCGAACGATCTTTAGGCGCACGATCTTTAGGCGCACGATCTTTAGGCGTGCGATCTTGGGACGAACGACCTTGAGGTGCACGATCCGGTCGGCTGCCTTGCCGGCTATCCGCGCCGCCGGTGCCGGGCTTTACGGCGCGGCGCTTCATCCCTGGCTCGACCGGCAGTTGCGCTCTGCCGGTCCCGCCGCTTGGGGCAGAACGAGCCGGCTTGGCCGGCGGGCTGGCGCGGCCGGTTGTGCCGGTTGTGGCAGGACGGGCCGATGCGTTGCTTGCGGAACGCGCTGGCCGCGTCGACGCCGCCGGACGGGCGGGCCGATCGGTGGCGCGTTTCACGCCGGATTTGGCCTCGCTGGGGCTTGTGGCGGAAGGCTCGCGGCGGGGTGTTCCCGCCGCGGGGGCGGAAGGCCCGGACCTGGGCGGACGAGCACTGCGGGTTCCCGTGGCGCGCTTGGCCGGACGGGACGACAGGCTGAGCGTGCCGGGTTTGGTGGGACGCAAGGTGCTGCTCATCGTCCCTCCTCCTGGCACAGCGGATTGAAGCGGTAAAGGAATGGGTCAGAAGCGCCTTTGGGCGCCGCGATCAGAAGCTTGGTCATCGGTATTGCCGGGTATTGCGAAAAGCGGGCCACATGGCCCGCACCTTGAGACGGATGTTACGCCCTTTTCTGCCCAAGGCCCTCGGGCGGCTCCGGCTTCAAGTCTGCCGTCTGCGCACCGGCCTGCACCGGCGGCGGCACCTCGTCGATCCAGGCCTTCAACAGCGTCGACGTCACCGCCAGGATGACCGGGCCAATGAACAACCCGACGATGCCGAAGGCGAACATGCCCCCCAGCACGCCGGACAGGATGAGCAGCATCGACAGATTCACGCCGCGCTTGATGAGCAGCGGCCGCAACAGGTTGTCCAAGGTGCCAACCACGATGGCCCAGACCAGCAGCACGGCGGCCGCCAGCTTCATGTCGTTCTGGAACAGCCAGGCAACGCCACCCAGCATGGGCAGTAACGGTCCCAGTTGGGCCAGGCACAGCATCACCATGAGGGCAGTCAGAATGCCGGCCGCCGGCACCCCGGCAATCCACAGGCCAATGCCGCCCAGCGCCGATTGCACCACCGCCGTGACCACGATGCCCAGCGCCACCGCGCGGATCGCGGACGCGGCAAGCTTGATTGCCGCCACGCCACGCGGGCCGGCCAGCCGGTTGGAAAACCGCAGCGCGAAGTCCGCTGCGGCGTCGCCCTTGCTGTACAGAATGCCGGCGATGATCACCGTGATCAGCATGTGCATCACGAACACGCCGACGATCGCCGCGTGGCCCAGCAACCAGTGCGCGGCGGTGGTCAGGTAGGGTTCGATGCGCGCCAGCAAGCCGCCGGCGCCGGCGTCGGAAAGCGCCTGCCACTCCAGGGCGATCCTCGGGCCCGCCAGCGGAATGCCGTGTACCCACGACGGAGGCGCCAGCAACGCATAATCGGGCAGGCGCTTGACCGCCGCCATGATGGTGCCGCCGTGCAGCGCCAGCGTCGAAATCGCCTGGTACAACGGCAGCACGATCACGAACAGCAGGATGAGAAGCATCGCCACCGTTGCCAGCCAGCGCCGGCCGCCGCAACGCCGCTGGATGGAGAGCAGCACCGGCCAAGTAGCGACCACGATGGTCGTGGCCCAGATGAGGCCCGGCAGGAAGGGCCTAAGGACGTACAGGCTGCCGATCATCAAAGCCAGCAGCATGACGATGACGAGCAGGATGCGGGCTATGTCGACGGACTGGCGTGGTATCACCCGAACCTCCTGGCGAGGCTGTCGCCCCGGTTGCGGTGGATGAGGACCGGCGGCGCCCGTCCGTGCCAGCCAACGCGCTGAATCGAATGTATTCGAAAACGCGCAGAATCTGAATGGAAACGTGGGTAGACGCTACGAGGCCCCTAGCATCGCGCGAAACCGGCTGCGGATTGCGCCGGAGTATGCCCAGCACCAGACCGCGAGGGCCAGCATCGCCACCGTGAAGTAGGCGCGAGCGCCCTCGGGCACGGGATTCAGTTGCGACAGCGTGGGGAATGGCTCGAAGCCGATGAAGTCGGTGGCGGCCAGGGTGCTGAAGATAAGCGCCAGCACGGGTCCGGTAAACCGGGGGCGCTCTCCCCGTGTGTCGGGAGCGGCAAGAAAGCACCAATGAATCCAGCGCGCGAACTGGATGGCCACGGCAACCAGGGGAATGAGTAGCGCAAGCTGTAGCACCAGTAGCGCCAGAATGACTTGAGTGGGAAGCATGCGCGGATTTTATCGGATCCGCCGTGGGCT
The DNA here is from genome assembly GCF_019091095.1 of Achromobacter sp. GbtcB20. NCBI lineage: Bacteria > Pseudomonadati > Pseudomonadota > Betaproteobacteria > Burkholderiales > Alcaligenaceae > Achromobacter > Achromobacter sp. GbtcB20. The sequence goes on from NZ_JAGXJZ010000004.1 coordinate 154,551, forward strand.
TGAGCTTGGATCCGCCCGGGGCTTGAGCTTGGATCCGCGGGGGCTTGAAGCCCCCTGCTCTACGGCCGAGCGATGGGGCGCGACTATGTCCCCAATTGGAATTCGCGCCAGTTGGAACCGGCGCTGGTCAGCCAATCCTGCACGTACTGCAGGCTTAGTGCGATGGACAGCGCCTCTCCCTGGAAGAGCACGTCGGGCTGCGCGCGCAGCCAGTTGAAGTCTTCGATCCTGCGGATGTCCTGCGCCAGGACCTTCAGGCCTTGGCGGGACGCTTGCCCAAGCAGGCTGAAGAAGCGCTCTTGCAGGGGACGGCGGGTGCAGATGCCTTCGGGAATGCCGACGCGCAGCCCCGTGGCGCGAAGCGTGCCGAACGATGCTTGCGCCGACGGCAGCAAACGCACCCGCAGCGCGGGCCGCAGTTCCTGGTAACCGTGAAAAAGCGTGGCGCCGTGCGCCAGGCGGTCGCTAAGGGGAACGTTGTATGTGACTTTGCCGCAGGGGTAGATCGGCAGGCTGGGATGCGATTCTTGTGGGGTTTCGCGCAGTTGATCGCCCGCGACGGCACCAATGCGCAGGTCTTCGCATAGCTGGCGGGGCAGCAGGATGTCCGAGTTGACGTTCAGCGGATGGTCGATCGACAGTGGCGCCATGCAGCCTGCAGCCCGGAAAACCCGCCCTGCGCGGCGCAGGGCGTCGGCCGAGGCGGCGTTGGCAAGCAGCGCGGGACCGTGCCAGCTTTGGCCGCCTACCAGCGCCATTTCGCGTACGACGCCTTTGGCGTCCAGGACAGGTTGGATACGTAACGGCTCGCTGACGAGGGTGGCGGATTCTGCCAGGTTGATAGCGTTCATAAGTCGATGAGTCTATGGATGGCAAATGCATAAACCAATCGAAAAAGTACGATTCAGGCGGCGCTTTCGCCCTAGGGTTGGCGCATTTTCAAAATATTCTTATATCCGCCGTCTAGCGCGATGCCTACGATGGCCGCATGCCAATCAAGGATCCAAAGACCCCCGCGCCAGACGTCCAGCCAGTCCCCCGAGCTCCCACGCTGCTCTTGCATCTCTTCGCCGCCGCGCTGCTGGCCTGCATCGCGGCGGCGGCCGTGTTTCTGCTGTACTGGTCCTTTACCAGCACCACGTCCACGTACCGTCGGCAAATGAACGCCGCCGCGTACAACGCGCAGATCTTCTTCGACCAGCGCGAGGCGCTGCTCCGGTCGCTGGCTTCCAGCCTGGTGCGCAACACCGATGCCGCGCCCGCCTCCGACACCCCATCGCACTTCGGCAACACGGGTCAGATCAAGGTGTTTCCGCTACACGAAGCCCCGAACGTCTACGATTGGGCGCTGATCCTCACGCCCCGCGTCCTTGACGACATCGCCTTCGCACATACCCGTCTGCTGTTCACCTCCGGCCGCAACGGCCAGACCACGTACGTCGCGCCGCGCCCTGCCCGGCCCCCGGCGCACGGGCCTGCCCGCATCCCCCAGCTGGGTGCCGACGAACAAACCTGGATCGCTCGGGCGCTGGCGGCGGCCGATCCCGGCGCGGCGCACGACCGGCGCACCGCCATCACCTGGTTGAAGCCATCCACGCACAACGCCAACCCGCTCTACCTGTACACCCCCATCGACCCCAACACGCCGCGCGCCGGATGGATCGGCCTGGAACTCGGCGACCTCGACGAGGCCATCGACCTGTCCTCGCTTCGCGGGGGCAACTACATCCTGCACGACCAGCACGACGCGCCTGTCCTGCACAGCCCCGCCGACCCGCAGGTGCTGGCCGGCCTTAGCCGTTACGGCGGCCGGGAAGACGCATTCGGCTGGTGGGGGCCGGGTCTTTTGCCCCGCTTCGTCGTCCTCAGCAAGTCCGTGGGTGAAGCGGGCTGGCGGCTTGTCTACTACACGCCCATCAGCCGCATCCTGGGCGACATGGCGTTCGCCATCCAGGCAATACTTGGCGGCGCCTGTCTGCTCTTTGCTGTCGTCATTCTCGGCATCCGGCACATCCGCAAGAAACTCGTCGCCCCGGCCCTGCGGCAATACGAAGCCCTTGCCGATAGCGTCTCGCTGAATCGCAAGCTGGTCGAAGTCGCGCCCGTGGGACTGTGCCTGTTGCGCCGCGCCGATGGCAGACCGCTGCTGGCGAACGAACTTGCCAAGGACTGGCTGCTGGGCGATGCCGGGCTGCTGTCCCGCCTGCTCTCAGAAAACGACTTCAGCGCCGACCGCGAATACGTCCTGAACGACGGGCGTTGCCTGTACCTGACATTCGCGCCAATCACTTATCACGCCGAGGACGTCATCCTCTGCGGCATCAACGATGTCACCGCATTCAAGCGGGTCGAGCAGTCCATCACCCAGGCCAAGCTGCACGCAGACGCCGCCAATCACGCCAAGACGGTATTCCTGACCACCATGAGCCACGAGATCCGAACGCCCCTGTTCGGTATTCTCGGCACCCTCGAACTGCTGGGCCTGACCGCCATGGACAGACAGCAGCAGCAATACCTGGAAACCATGCAGCAGTCCTCGGCAAGCCTGCTGAGCTCCATCAACGACACGCTCGACCTGTCGCGCATCGAGGCCGGCTACCTGACGCTCGAAACCGCGGAATTCTCGCCCGTTCAGATGCTGGACAGCGTCATCGGCACCTACGGGGCGCGCGCCGAAGCCAAGGGTCTGCACCTGTATGCCCTGGCCGACGTGACATCCCCGCCGCGGGTCCTGGGCGACGCGATGCGCGTACGGCAAATCCTGAACAACCTCGTCAACAACGCCATCAAGTACACCAGTTCTGGGCAGGTGGTGTTGCGCCTTCAGACGCTCAGCCAGGACGCGCAGTGTGCGACCCTGAAGTTCCAGGTGGCCGATACCGGCATGGGCATCTCTGCAAAGCACCACGCGCGGCTCTTCGAACCCTACTTCCGCGCCGAAGGCGGACCCAACCAGAACGTGCCCGGCACCGGCCTTGGGCTAGCCATATGCCGGCGGCTGTCAGAGATGATGAACGGCACGCTCAGCGCGGTCAGCGAGCCAGGCCTGGGCACCAGCATGTCGCTCGTCCTGACCCTGCCGCGCGTCGGCGGCGCGCAACCGGAAATGGGCGTCCGGCTGGATCCCCGGCCCGTATTCGTAAGGGGCGCCAACAACGAGGTGGTCACCAATCTGTGCCAGTGGCTGCGGCATTGCGGCGCCCTGGCCATGCCGTTCAAGGACGCGCTGCATGGCCGGCGCGAAGGCAGCGTGCTGGTGGAAACATGGACCCGGGACTTCATTCCAGCAGCCTGGCGAGGAGCCCGGGTCATTGCGCACCCGCCGGGCATCAAGCCGCAGCCGGCGATCAACAGCTGGACCGCCGACAGTCATAGTCTGGCCAGCATCGTCGGCGCCGTCCGCCTTGCACAGGACAGCGCCGCCACGAAGGCGCCCCCTGCCCCCCCGGCATCCTGCGATTCGCTCGACATGCACCTGCTGGTCGTCGAGGACAACCCGGTCAGCCGGCAAATCCTTCGAGAACAGCTGGAACATCTGGGCTGCACCGTCGTCCTGGCGGCAGACGGCAACGACGCATTGGCGCTGCCCGAACTTCCCGATTTCGACGCCATCCTGACGGACCTGCAGATGCCCGAACTGGACGGCTACGCGCTCACCCGCACGCTGCGCAGCCAGGGCTACACCCGGCCGATCGTAGGCATCACCGCCAGCGCATTCACCGAAGACCTGCGGCGCAGCGCTGAAGCCGGCATGACGACGGTGCTGCTCAAGCCGCTGCCCATTTCGGCGCTGTGCAAGGCGTTGATGACCCTGAAGGAAGCCGCATGACCAAAACGCTGTCCGAGTACAGGGTCCTGATCGTGGACGACCATCCGCTGCAATGCGTCCACCTGGCAGATCAGCTGACAGCGGCCGGATTCGGGCAGGCGGACGTGGCATCGTGTGCCGAGACCGCCTTGGCCAAGACCGAGCTGCAGGCGTACCACCTGGTCCTGATCGACCTGAACATGGCCGGCATGGATGGCGTGCAATTCATAGACCGGCTTGCCAGGCAGCGCCGCGCGCCCGCGCTGGCAATCGTATCGGCCTGCCTGCGGCGCCTCATCGAAAGTGTCGCCTTGATGGCACGGGAAAAGGGGCTGGACGTGCTGGGCACCTTTTGCAAGCCTTTCACCTTGCAAGACGCCAGCCAATTGGCCAGCCAACTGTGCCGGGACCGTCAGCAGTCGATGCCGGGCCGCCCCGGGACCGGCCCCGCCTCGGACCGCACTGCCCTGGAACACGCGCTGCACCACGGACAGTTGCAGGCCTGGTTTCAGCCCAAGCAGTCGCTGGCCACCGGGCGCTTCGTGGGGGCCGAGGCGCTGGCGCGATGGCTGCACCCCGAACTGGGATGCCTGTCGCCCGGCGCCTTTCTTCCCGCCATCCGCCGCCTGGGGCTGGACAAGGCGCTGCTGCGGCAAATCCTGCAAGACGCGCTGCACGGGCACTTGCAGTGGGGGCAGCAAGGCTTTCGCGTCCCGGTCTCGGTCAACCTGCCCACGCAGTTCCTGGACGACCCGGATCTACCCGACGAATTAGAAGACATGGTGTTGACCCACGGGGTGGCGCCGACGGAAGTCACATTCGAATTGCTCGAGAACGAGACAACGACGGCACAAGGCCAATACTATATGGGCGCCAGCCGGTTACGCCTGAAAGGTTTCGGGTTGGCACAAGACGACTTTGGCCGAGGTTACAGCTCCATGTACAGCCTGATTTCGACCCCGTTCACTGAACTGAAGATCGATCGCGCCTTTGTCAGCGGCGCCGCCAGCGACGAAAGCCAGGCGGCGGCCCTCAGGTCGTCCGTGCAGTTGGGCCGGCAATTGGGGCTTCAGGTCACGGCCGAGGGCGTCGAAACGGCCTCCGACCTCGAGTTCCTGCGCCAGATCGGTTGCCACTGCGCCCAAGGATTCCTCATTTCGGTCGCGGTGGACACTGACGGCTTCAGCCAGCTTCTCGCCCGAGAGCAGCGCGCCATGACTCCGCCCGCGCGGTAAGGCCGACCATGCGTAAGCCGGACACTCCGTTTGCCCGAATCACCCGCACCTCGCGCTGGTTGAACTTCGCGCTCTTCGGCATCCTTCCCTTTGCGCTGATCCTGATCGGCGCGCTCTATTGGGGTTTGAATCGCATCGTCGACCAGGAGCGTGACCGCCTGAAGCTCGATTTCTCCATCCTGGTCGGGTACATCCAGGCGCAGGAGCAATTCCTGGGCAGGCTGCGCGCGCATAACGCATCCCTTCCCGAAGAAAGCCTATCGACCACCATCAATCTGCACGCGACCGAGGTGCCGGAACGCTTCGGCATGCAGATCTTCGAAGGCCAGCACACCTATGCGGAAATGGCGTTTTCGCTGGCGTGCGAGCAGGCCACGGACTGTCCCACGGCGGGCCGGCGGCTCGCCAACCTGGGCGAATTCCTGGCCGACTTCTACTCCAGCTTCTGGGCCGCATCCTACTACCCGGCTTCCACGGTATTTCTGGTCAACCAGGCGGACAGCATCAGCATGAGCGTGCCTGCCGTGGACGCCGTGTCGGGGTATGACCGGCTGAGCGCCGCCGCATTCCTGGCGGTGACGGACGCCGTCAGGACCGAACTGCGCCGCCTGCAGACAGTGCGACAACGCCTTATCGACCAGGACCTTCCCAGCCACCGCGAACTGCCAGGCACCGGCCGCGTGCATTGGTTCCGGTCGGAAGCGCTGTCCGGCAGCATGCTGGGCATCATTTATGCCGACATGCCGCAGTCGGTCTGGTCCACGGCACAAGGCAGGACGTCGGCTGTGTACGCCACCACGCAATTCAACCACCAGCGGATCAACATCTTCGAAAAGACGCTGCGCAAGCCGCTGCATGGCGGATTTTGGCTGACCCACCGCGATGAAGGCCTGCTGCTGGGCGAGGCGCCGGGCCCGGCAGCGTCCCGGGATGGGCTCGAATACACAGCAGACGGCATCGTGCTGCGTGTCACGGATCCCTCCGGCGTGTGGACGGGCACATATCGCATCAGCTATGGCGCGTTTTTCCAGGACAACCTGTGGCTGCCGGCCATCGCGGGCCTGCTGCTCTTGCTCAGTCTTGGCGCCGGCATCGTGTCCTCGCGCTGGTACAGTCGTCATGTCATTGCGCCGGCGTCCAATGCGCAGCGCGACATCGTCGAAAAGGAAGAATTCAGCCGTACATTGATTGAAACCGCACCCGTGGCGCTGTGCGTGCTGGCGCGGCCGATGGGACAGGTGGTGTTCGGCAATAGTCTCGCGCTTCAATGGCTGGGCGCCGAGCCCGGCCGCGAACTGGACAATTCACCCAAGACCAACCTCTTTCTGCGGCAAGTCCTGGGCGCGACGGGACCGGGCACCATCGCCAGTTTCGAGGCCACGGACGGACGTCCGTTGTACGTCGCCTACGCACCCACGCGCTACAACAACCAGGACGTCGTGCTGTGCGCCTTTTCCGACATCAGCGCCCGGGCCGTGATCGAGCAGGCCCTGACGGACGCCAAGCGCGAGGCGGACAAGGCCAACGAAGCCAAATCGACTTTCCTGGCCACGATGAGCCACGAGATCCGGACGCCGCTGTATGGCGTGCTGGGCACGCTGCAGCTCATGAGCCTCACCGCGCTGGACGAAGAACAGCGGCAGCACCTGGAACGCATGCAAAGCTCGTCCGCGATCCTCTTGCAGCTCATCAGCGATGTCCTGGACATCACCAAGATCGAAGCCGGGCAGCTAGCGCTGGAGTATTCGGACTTCAACCCGCGCGAACTGGTCGAGGAATGCACCAACGCCTACGCGGCGATGGCCGAACAGAAGGGGCTGCTGCTGTTTTGCAGCGTGGACGTTGACGTGCCCGACTGGATGACCGGTGACCCCGTGCGCATCCGCCAGATCCTCAGCAACCTGCTCAGCAACGCCATCAAGTTCAGCGACTCCGGACACGTGATCGTCCGCCTGACGGTGGGTCACGTGCTGGACGGCAAGACGCATCTGCGGCTGCAAGTGGTCGACACGGGCATCGGAATCCCCAAGGAGGGCCAGGCGCAGCTGTTCGTTCCCTTCTATCAGATCGACAGCGGCTCGCACACGGTGCGCGGCGCCGGCATCGGCCTGTCGATATGCGCGCGGCTGGCCGGTCTGATGGGCACCAGCATCCGCGTCACCAGCGAACTTGGCCTGGGCAGCAGTTTTTCGCTGGATTTGCCTTTGTCAGTGGCCGCCGGCCAGGCTGCCAGCCCGCCCGACCTGAGCGGCATGAACGCATACGTTCGCAGCCCGCACCACGAACTGTCCGACAACGTCTGCCAATGGCTCAAGCGCTGGGGCGCCGCCGCGGCCCCCGTGAGCGCTCCCTTGCCCGCCGGCACGCCGGACGACATCCTGGTCGACGTGCTTTACACCGGAGGCGCCAACCTGGCGGACTGGCCCGGCCACCATGTGCTGGCCAGCGCAAGCGGCAAGCCGCCCACCGCGCGGACCGTCAAGGTGATCGCCAGCGTCGAACACATCGCCGCCGGCATGTTGGCGGCGGTTCGCGGTGAAGTCGCCTTGTCTGGGGACGCCGACAGCGGCGCGTATACCCCGCTGGGATTGTCCATTCTCGTCGCCGAAGACAACCCGATCAACCAGGCCACCCTGCAACATCAGCTGGAGCAACTGGGCTGCGAGGTCACGCTGGCGTCCGACGGCGCCGAGGCGCTGATGCTGTGGGGGCTTGCCCGCTACGACGTCGTGCTGACCGACGTGAACATGCCGCGCATGAATGGCTATGAGCTCGTCCAGGCGTTGAGGGCCCAGGGCGCCACCGTTCCCGTCATCGGCGTGACCGCCAATGCCATGCGCGAAGAAGAGGAACGATGCCTCGCGGCCGGCATGACGTCGTGGCTCGTCAAGCCCATCAGCCTTTCCACGCTTAGGCGGCATCTGCAGGGAAGCGGCGCGCAGCCGGCCGACGCGGCCGAAGCCGCAGCGCAGCCGCGCGCAACACGCCAACCCGAACCCGAGCCTGCCGTGCCGGAAAAGTACCGCGCATTGTTCATCAGCACGATGGAAGCGGACGTCACGCAGATGGTGCGGGCCCTTGAAATCAACGACCAGCGCCTGCTTGGCCGCACCTTGCACCGCATGCGAGGCGCGCTGAGCGTCATGCAGATGACGGCGATCACGGAACGGCTGGAGGCGCTGGAAGACTTGCTGCGCGGCACGGGTCTGGATGCCGTGGCGCAGGCCGAGGGTCACGCGGTGGTGCAACTGCTGCGCAACACCTTGGCGGAAATCTAGCCTTCATTCCGTCCGCTTATTGGCCTTGCGCAGGCTTGCTTTCGAAGCTTATCGATGTATCGATTGACGATCCGAAGGTAGATTCAGCGGCTTTATCTCTTTCCCCGCCCGCCTGCCTCACGCCCATTCACCCTGCAGCCCAACCGCTTCTGCTCGCCTTTTCAGTGGAGTTTGAACATAAAATGGTCACCGACGGAAGTATCGAAAATCCTGGCGCCCTTAGCCTGGTGGGGCCAGCCAAGGAACGGCTTCCCCCTGCGGCATCGCAAGCCGGACACGAGGAATCACCAGGTGCATTCGAACATCAACGCGATGGCGGGTCCATGATGAAGCTTTCGTCTGACCAGGATGTGCGAATCATCGTCGCCGACGATCATCCGATCATTTCTCTTGCGCTTGCGGATTCCCTGAACGAGGTGCCCGGTTTCACGGTCGTCGCCACCGCGCGCTCGGGACTCGAACTGGTCACTGCGGTGCAGGACCATCCCTGCCATCTCATCGTCACCGACTTTTCAATGGCCGCCCGGTCTGGTGATGAAGACGGATTGCGGCTCATCGAACGTCTGCAACGCCTGTTTCCGGAAATCCCCATCGTCGTCTTCACGATGCTGTCCAACAGCGGCATCCTGAACCAGCTTCGCCAGGTGGGCGTAACGGGCATCGTCAGCAAGGAAGAGCCCATCGACGAGCTGGTGTCGATATGCATCCGCGCGCTGACTGAAAGCGGCCCCATCCTGTCCAACAGCATCGGCCAGCGGCTCAGCCAGAATGACGTGACGATGGGACGCGCCGGCAGAACAAAAGGGCTGTCGCCCAAAGAACTTGAAGTGGTCCGAATGTTTGCGCAAGGCCTGTCCGTGACAGAGATCGCAAAGCGCCTTCACCGGTCGGTAGCCACCATCGGCACGCAAAAGCAATCGGCCATGCGCAAGCTGAACATCGAAACCAACGCCGAACTGCTCAGGTACGCGGACGAACAAGGGTTCTCTTGATGGGGTCGCCCCAAGCGGTGCGCCATGAATTACTTGGGTTGAGCCGGCTCAGGTGTGTGCGCCGGCTGCGTGGGGTGTGACGACGCTTGCATCGCCAGCAAACGCGTCGTCAGTTCGCCGAACTGGACGTCACGGGATTTCAGCTGCGCCATCAGACTATCCACCTGCGCGGATGCGCCCGCGAGGCGTTGCGCCAGATCCGATTCCCGCGCCTGGCTGGCTTGAAGCGCTTGGGCCGCCGCCACGGTCTCGGCATGCCGTTCGCGCTGATCGGCCAGCGCCTGTGCCTGAAGGGCGGCAGCTCGCTGCTCGGCCGCACGTTGTTGCTCCTGGACGGCGGCAAGCGCGTCGCGTAGCTGGTCTGCCTGCTGTTGGGCGGCAACCAGGGATGCATCCAGCCGAGTCTGCAAGCGCTTAACCGCGCTCCGCTCCGCATCCAGCTCGTTCAGCCAGCGGCGCTCGTGGGCAGCGTGGCGCGCATCCAGGGCGGCAATCGCCTGTGCGTGCCGGTCGCGGTCCTGCTCGGCGTCGGCCAGCAAGGCCTTGTTGGCGGCGCGGACGTCCTCCAGACGGGTTTGCGTTGCGGCCAGCGCCGCGTCCCGTTGGCGCAATTGCGCTTCGGCGGCTTGCAGACGGTTTTCGGTGGTGGCCAATTGCGCCCTGGCGACCTCCAGCGCTTCCTGCAGATGCTTTTCGCGCTCGATCAACTGCGCCTCGCGCAGTTCAAGCTGTTCAGCCTGCGCGGCAAACCGCTCCCCTTCCCTGGCCAATTCCTCCCACCGTTCCTCATACGCCCGAGCCTGTTCAGCCCTGGCTGCCGCCAGCGCGGCTTCCCAGAAATGCGTGGCGGCCTGGGCGATGGGGTCCGGTACCGCGGTGGGTGCGGCAAACGCGCGCGGATCCTGAATGCGTGCGCCCAGCGCGCGGAACCAGGTTTCCAGGTGCGGACTGACGGTATTGGGCGACCCCCGGCCGATTTTCTGGCGAACTCGCTCAATGGTGGGCCGGGCGCCCTCCAGCAACAGCGCATCCGCAGCGCTCCAGACGTCCGATTCCGTAATGCCAGTGGCCATGATGATCTGCGTTGCCGAAGTGGGTGGGATTAGTCACGATAATGGAACCTTATCGTGATTTAACTTGCATATACGTTATATATCTTACAGCATACGTAATATTTTATACATAACGCGATTTGCGGCCTCCGCCCTTCCCTCAACGTCCAAGATTCGTCCGGGCAAGCTCAACGACCTCATCGCCGCGGCCGTTCATGATGGCTTTGAGCATGTACAGGCCAAATCCCTTGGCTTGCTCGAGCTTGATCTTGGGTGGCACGATCAGCTCTTGCGCCGAAACCACGACGTCGACCAGCGCGGGACCGGGGTGCGCCAGCGCTTCCGTCAGCGCGGCGTCCAGCATTTCCGACGACTCGACCCGGATGCCCCGGACGCCGACGGCTTCTGCCATCGCCGCGAAATTGGGGTTCTTGAGGTCTGTGCCGGTATCCAGGAAGCCCTCCGCTTTCATTTCCATGGAAACAAAGCCGAGCGCGCCGTTGTTGAAGACGACGATCTTCACAGGCAGCTGCAACTGGGACAGGGACAGGAAATCTCCCATCATCATGGTGAATCCGCCGTCGCCCGATAGCGAGATGACCTGCCTGCCTGGCGCGGCCGCCTGGGCGCCGATGGCCTGCAGCATGGCGTTGGCCATCGAGCCGTGGTTGAACGAGCCCAGCAACCGGCGCTTGCCGTTCATGGAGAGATATCGCGCAGCCCACACGGTGGGCGTGCCGACATCCACCGCGAAGATCGCGTCCTCGTTTGCGAGCGCGTTGACGCGGTGCGCCAGGTATTGCGGATGGAGCGGCCTGCCAGCCGGCGCGGGCACGGCGAGGCTGTCGAGGTCTTTGCGTGCATGCCGGTAATGATCGAGGGCAGCGTCCAGGAATGTCTGGTCCTGACGCTCGTCAAGCTGTTCGAGCAGCGCGGCGATGGTTTCGCCGACGTCGGCGGCAATGCCCAACGACAACGGCGCGCGCCGGCCGAGGGCGGCGGGGTCGCGATCGATCTGGACGATCTTTGCGTGTTTGGGATAGAAAGGCCGGTACGGAAAGTCCGTGCCCAGCATCAGCAGAAGCTCGGCGTTTTCCATGGCTTGGTATCCGGACGAAAAGCCGATGAATCCGGTCATGCCGACATCGAACGGGTTGTCCCACTCGACGTGCTCCTTGCCGCGCAACGCGTGAATGATGGGCGCTTTGAGGCGCTGCGCCAGCGCGATCACGGCGTCGTGGCTGCCGGCGCAGCCGCTGCCCGCCAGAATCGACACCTTTCGCGCCCCGTTGAGCAGACCGGCCAGTTGCTGCACGGCCGCCGCGCCTGGACGCAAGTGCGCACGCGCGGGCGGCGCGGGCCAGAACGCGGGCGCATCCGCGGGCGCCGCAGCAAGCGCCACATCGCCCGGTATTACAAGGACCGCCACGCCCTGCCTGCCGACCGCCGTGTTGATGGCGCGTGCCAGCACCCCTGGCAATTGCGCAGGGTTCGATACCAGCTCGACGAAGTCGGCGCATTCCTTGAAGAGTTCCTGGGGATGCGTCTCCTGGAAATACCCCAACCCGATTTCAGAGGACGGAATGTGGGCTGCAATGGCCAGGACGGGAAGGCGGCTGCGTTGGCAGTCAAACAATCCGTTGATCAGATGCAGATTGCCCGGACCGCAACTGCCTGCGCATACGGCCAGCGATCCGGTGACGGCTGCTTCCGCGCCAGCGGCGAATGCGGCGGTCTCTTCGTGCCGGGTGTGCATCCATTCGATTCCGCCAAGCCGCCGAAGGCTATCGTTCAGTCCATTGAGACTGTCGCCGGTCACCCCCCAAATGCGGCGTACCCCGACGTCGGCAAGCACTTTGACAAGAAAATCTGCGACGGTTGCGGCCATGGAAGGCTCCTTGAAGAACCGCCGCCGGGAACGCTACCGCTACTGACTGCCCTCAGCGCCGGAAGTTGACTTGCGTGCGGGAAATCGTAGCACCGCGCGCCACGCTTGGCCGATGGCGGCCGCAGGCGCCTCCACCGGCTAACATGACGGGATTGTTCAACTGATCCCTCACCCAGGAGACGGCATCTGCCGTGCGCGCGGAAACATGAATGACTTGCCAGGCGCGGCGCCGGCGCTGACACGCGCCCTGGCGCGGTTGGATCCGGATAACCTTGACCGCCAGGCGGACGCCGCGGTGCGCGACCTGTTGCGCGAAGGCAGTTCCCCCAACACGGCTGCCAGCTATCGCACGGCGATCCGTTACTGGTCGGCCTGGTTCGGGCTGCGTTATGGCCGGTCGTTCGCCTTGCCTGTGTCAGAGGCCGCGGTCATTCAATTTGTGGTGGACCACGCGCAGCGGTCTTCCGGGGACGGTCTTGAATGGGAACTGCCGCTGGAGCTGGACCAGGAACTGGTGCGCCTGAAGGCAAAGGGACGGTTGGGCGCGCCCAGCCTGAACACGCTGCTGCAACGCCTGTCGGTGTTGTCCAAGGCGCATGAATTGCTGGGCCACCCGAACCCCTGCCGCGCCGCCGCCGTGCGCGAGCTGGTGTCCAAGACGCGCCGCGCGTACGCCCGCCGCGGCGTCGCGCCCGCGCGCAAGGAAGCCCTGACGCGCGAGCCGCTTCAAGCCATGCTGGACACCTGCGACGACTCGTTGCGCGGCAAACGCGACCGCGCCCTGCTCCTTTTTGCCTGGGCAAGCGGCGGCCGGCGCCGGTCTGAAGTGGTGCAGGCCACCGTGGAGAACACGCGCCGCGCGGGCGATGGCTATCTGTATACGATGGCGCATTCCAAGACGAACCAGACGGGCGCCCTTCGGGCGCAGGACCAGAAACCGATATTGGGCAAGGCCGCGCAGGCGCTGGCGGACTGGCTGGCCGCAAGCGGCATCCGCCAAGGGCCGATCTTCCGGCGCGTGCGGCGCGGCGATGTGGTTGGCGAGCCGCTGGCCGCCGCGGCGGTGCGCGACATCGTTCTGGAACGCAGCCGGCTGGCCGGACTGGACGGCGCCTATTCGGCACACAGCCTGCGGTCCGGGTTTGTCACGGAGGCCGGGCGGCGCAACGTGCCGCTGGGCGACACGATGGCGATGACCGGCCACGCCAGCGTAGCGACGGTGATGGGATATTTCCGGGCCGGCGCCGCGGCGCAATCTCCGGCCGCTCGCCTGCTGGACGACCCGCAGGGGCCAGACCTACAGGATCCCCCCGGCCTGCCGTAATGGTGGGAGTGACCGTACAATCACCGCGCCCCGGCCTTTACGCCGATCGATGCCCATCGGATCGGATGCAACCGCCCAAGGCGCCGGCTTGTCCCCTGCCCGTCCCCGACCCCCATGCAAATCAATCTTCGCGGGCTTGTGCTTGCGCTTACCGTCTTCAGCGCCATCGCGGCCACGGCCAATGCCCTGTATGCAAGCTATCTGGTGCAGCGTGAGCAGTTGATCGAGAACACCCTCGAATCGAACCGCGTCTACGCCACGAAGCTGGCGGAAAGCGCGGCAAGCTTCCTGCGGTCCGCACAGCAGCAATTGGGATACAGCGCCCGGCACATGCCCGAGCTGATGGGATCGCCGGATCGCCTTGCCGCCGAAGTGATGCGCGTGCAGCAACAGACCGATAGCTTCAACTCGGTAGGTGTCGTGGGGGTGGACGGCACAGTCCTCGCGACCACGCAGACCTTCCGGAGCTTTCTGGGCGTGCAGATCGACAGTCCGGGCAGCCGGGCCGCCCTGCGGGCCCGCCAGCCCATGATCAGCAAGCCCTACGTGTCCGTTGCGGGCAATCTGCTCGTCAATGTGTCGCATCCCATCTTCTCGAACGACGGCCAGTACCTGGGGTATGTGGGGGGCGCGATTTACCTGCGCAATGAAAGCGCCTTGCATGAGCTGCTGGGCAATCACCATTACCACGATGGATCGTATCTGTACGTGGTCGATGGCGATGGGCAGCTTATCTATCACACGGATGCCTCTCGCGTGGGCGAGACGGTGCTGTCCAATCCGGTGGTGGCATCGGTGGTCAAAGGCAACGCCGGGGCGATGCGCGTCATCAATACCAAGGGCGTGGACATGCTGGCCGGGTATGCGCCGGTGCCCATCAGCGGCTGGGGCGTGGTGGCGCAGCGCCCTGCGCAGGTCACATTGGAGCCGATCCACGACCTTATCTGGGCGCTGTTGGGCTATGCTGCGCCGCTGGCGGTGGCGTTTCTGCTGGCCATCTGGTGGTGCGCCCGCATGATTTCGCTACCGCTGTCGCAACTGGCGACGAACGTCGAGCATCAGGACGTCAGCGAGGCGATGCAGCGAGTGCATTCCGTCAAGGCGTGGTACTTCGAGGCCGAGCGCCTCAAGCGCGCCGTGATCGCCAGCTTCACCAGTCTGCAGGACAAGATTGGCAAGCTGAATCTGGCCAGCATCACCGATCCGTTGACCGGCCTGCGCAACCGCCGCGGCACCCAGGATGCGGTGGACCAGATGCAGGCCGGCGGCACGCCGTTTTCGGTGGTGGCGCTGGATATCGACCATTTCAAGCGGATCAACGATACCTACGGCCACAATGTGGGCGACGAGGTGATTCGCGACATGGCGCAGATCATGCGCGAGTGCTCGCGTCCGTCCGACGTGCTGTGCCGCAACGGCGGCGAGGAGTTCCTGATCCTGTTGCCCGGCGTGGCCGCGCGGGAAGCTGTCCATGTCGCCGAACGGCTGCGCACGCATATCGCCGAGCGCCCCTTGCACGGCGACAATCGCGTCACCGTGTCGGCCGGCGTGGCGCAATGGCCATCGAGCGGGCCGGATGTGGACGAAGCGTTCCGTGCCGCCGATGCCGCGCTGTATGTGGCCAAACAGCAGGGCCGCAACCGGGTGGTGATGCACGAGGCTTGATGCCCAGGATTGCGAGGCGGCAGGTCGCTGGCCGGCGTGTCCTGTCTGCGAGCGGCACGGCGCGACGAAAGTCGATGGCGCAAGTTTTCGCAGATAAACGCAATTAACTGCGTTGGAAAGAAATAATCTTGCCGCCATAAACTGAAATAAGCCATCTTCTGCCAAAAGCCAGGTCTTCAAAGGGGCAATTACAGTATCCTGCGCAGCTTCCACTTTGCCTGGACCTGCACGCCGAGATGTTGCGCCCTGCCGTCGCGCCAAAATCCCTGGAATGTCATTTCATCGCGCTGGCCGTCGGCGTGCTGTTGCTGGTGTCGGTGCTTGCCGGCATCCTGCTCTATCAGAATTGGCGATCCTACGGAGCGGCGTCGGACGCGCGGCAGGCATTCTCGTCGGTGCGCGCGACGATCCGCGTCATGGAGCATGCCTCCGCGGAGCGCGGCCCCATGAACGCAGCGCTGGGGTCCGCCCTGCCCGTGCCGCAGCACGTCATGGATTCCCTGTCAGCGGCCCGCGCCCGCACGGACGCCCTGATTGACGCGCTGCTGGCGCTGCATGCCGGCGCCGACGGCGCCGCAAAGCGCGGCGAGATTCAGCAGATTCGTCAGGCGCTGGCCAGCGCGCGGCAGGACATCGACCAGCTCATCGCCACGCCGCGCGATCAGTTGTCGGGACAAATGTTGTGGGACGCGGTCAGCGGCATGGTTCGCATCATTCCGCAGTGGCAGGCCAGCCTGGCTGCCAACGCGGGATGGGTCATGCGCAGTGAAGCCAATGCGCCCAGTTTGCTGACGCTGGCACTGCTGGCCAGCGAGCTGCGCGAACAGGCAGGACTGCTGGGATCCACCTATACGCCCGCGCTGAGCCGCCACCGGAAGCTGACGGCCGAGGAACAGTTCCGCATTGAACGCGTCCTGGGCCGGATCGACGAGTTGCGCGCGCTCATTGAAGCCCGCATGGCGACGCAGCCCGATGTGCGCGCCTCCGAGGTCTATGCCCGCATGCAACAGCGCTACTTCGGCGACGGTCTGGCCTATCTGGCGCGCGTGCGCGGGCAGGCATCGCGGCAGTCCGACGAGCCCGCCGTGTCGACCGCCGCGCTGGCAGCGGCCTATGTGCCGCTGATGGGCGCCATCACGGAATTTCGCGACGTGCTGCTGGACGAGATGGGACGGCATATCGAGGCGCATCGCATGGCCGCTGCGCGGCTGCTTGCCGTGACCCTGGCGGCCACCGCGCTGCTGGTGGCCGCCCTTGCCGTGGCGCTGGTGCAATTTCGCAAGCGCGTGATCCAGCCTTTTGCGCAGGCCACGCGCATCATCGGATCCATTGCCAGCGGCGCGGCGCCAGCCAACATTGCGCACGGCAATCATCATGGCGAAGTGCAAGACATGTTCAATGCGCTGCGCGTGCTCAAGGAGAAGTCCGCCGCGCAGAAGCAGCTTGAAGCCGAGCGCGACCGGTTGATTGCGGATCTGGCGCACTCCGCCGAGACGGACTATCTGACCGGGCTGCTGAATCGGCGGGCCTTTGAGAAGCGCTTTGAGGCGGCGCGCGCGCATTGGGACGAGAGGCAGCCGATGCTGGCGTTCATCCTGTTCGATATCGACCACTTCAAGACCATCAACGACACGCACGGGCATGCCAGCGGCGACCTGGCGCTCAAGGCCGTGGCGCAGCTGTGCCACACGACGTGGCGTCAGTCGGATGTCGTTGCGCGGGTGGGCGGGGAGGAATTCGCGGTGCTCTGCCGCACGCGTAGCGCACAGCAGGCGATGGAGATGGCGCAGCGGATGCGAGACCGCATCCGGACCTGCTCAGTCACGTCGGCAACCGGAGCCCCGTTCGGGCTGACGGCCAGTTTTGGGGTGGCGTGTATTTCGTGGAGCCATGCAGAAAGCGTCAGCGGCCTTTTTCGGGCCGCTGACGAACTGCTTTATCTGGCGAAATTGAACGGGCGCGATCAAGTCCAGCAACGCACCCTGGGGTGAAAGCAGGGTCCGGGCTTACAGGCTTAGTTCTTCACGCGCGAGACGTCGGCCTTTTTGGGCGTATCGGCGTGGGACGGCGTGTCGTGCCGGTCGGACTGCTTGTTGGCCTCGGGGGCCTTCCAATTCAACGGGGGGATCTCGAAGCTTCCCTTCTTGGCAGTCAATTGATGAGACATAAGCATGCTCCTGGACAGGCGCATGGCTTCCCCCGCCGAGCATTGCGCACAGATTCAGGCGGGCCATGAATGCCGCGGGTGCGGGGGAGCATTCAGGAGCAGGCGTCGCCGGGATTCGAAACTACTGGCTTGTTCTTATAATTTTGCCGATAGATAAAAGATTTTAGCAGAATTTTGGCAGAAATAGCAAGCTAAATTGCGGGGCGTCGCCCTGCGAGCGCGTTCGGCTTTCGGAACCGGGACGGAAAAATCGCGTTGACGACGGAGAATGATCGTTCTACTATCTGCCCATTGCAGATAGAACGATCATTCTCCATGACTGAAGCTCATACCGATTCCCATACCGAATCCCGCGCCGACGTGCAGGAAAAGTTGTTGCGCGCCACCGAGTCCCTGATCTATGCCGGGGGCATCAACGCCACCGGCATGGACCTCATCGTCAAGACGTCCGGCGTGGCACGCAAGAGCATCTACAAGCACTACGGCACCAAGGAAGTACTGGTGGCCGCGGCGCTGTCGGCCCGCGATGAGCGCTGGATGCAGTGGTTCATCGATGCGACGACGCGCGCGCCCTCGCCGCGCGATCGCGTGCTGTCGATCTTCGATGCGTTGCGCGAGTGGTTCGCCTCGGAAGGCTTTCACGGCTGCGCCTTCATCAATGCCGCCGGCGAAATCGGCGACCCCGACAGCCCCATCCGCGCGGTGGCGCGGCGCCACAAGGAGCGTCTGCTTGCGCATGTGCAATCGCTGGTGCAAGCGGCTGGCGTGGCGCAGCCTGAGGAGTGCGCGCGCCAGTTGCTGGTGCTGATCGACGGCGCGATTGCCGTGGCCATGGTCACGGGCGATGCATCGATCACGGACAGCGCCGAGCGCGCGGCCGCAGCGCTTCTTAAGGCCAACGCCTGACCCCATCCACGTTTCCTTCCTGATTCCCTCCCCCCCGACCATGAGGCTCACGCCATGACATCGTCCCCTGAAGTCCGTCCGCCCCTTCCTCCCTTTACGCTCGAAAGCGCCATCCTGAAAGTGCGCCTGGCCGAAGACGGCTGGAACACCCGCGACGCGGACAAAGTTGCCCAGGCCTACAGCCTGGACACCCGCTGGCGTAACCGCGCCGAGTTCGTGCATAGCCGCGACGAAGCGCGCGAATTTCTTTCGCGCAAATGGGCGCGCGAACTTGAGTACCGGTTGATCAAGGAACTGTGGGCCTACACCGGCAATCGCATCGCAGTGCGCTATGCATACGAGTGGCGCGACGACTCGCGAAACTGGTTCCGCTCGTACGGCAACGAGAACTGGGAATTCGGCGAGGACGGCTTGATGATCCACCGCCATTCCAGCATCAACGACCTTCCCATCAAGGAAGCCGACCGCAAATTTCACTGGCCGCTGGGACGCCGTCCGGACGATCATCCCAGCCTGTCCGACCTGGGCATGTAAACGCCCTGCACGGCTCTCGCGCGGGCCTGCAGCGCCTGGGCGGCCCGCGTGCCGCGCAGGCGCTTGACGCGCGCATTTCCCTTCAAGAAAGCCTAGGGATTTCCCCCGTTTTCGTGGCTATCGCGACACCCGCGCGCAACTTTCGCACGCCTTGAAAGGTGAACGGAAGTTTGGATTTTTAGACTCCCGCATTCATTGCAGTGTCAGCTTTTGTTCAGACCTCAGTCAGGCAAAAGCACAACAACGGGAGGAAAAGACCATGCAATCAAAACGCAGCGCCGTGCGGCGCGAGGCGTGGGCTGCGGGCACGATGATCGTGCTGGGCCTGGGCGCCATCGCGCAGGCGTCAACCTACACATTGGGAACCCTGGACCGCATGGGCCCGGGCATGTTCCCGGCCATTCTGGGCGTGCTGCTGGTGCTTCTTGGCTTGGCCATCGCCAAGATGGCGGCTTCGCCCGTGGCCGCCGAGGAAGATGCCGAAGAAGTGGCGCCGCCCGAGTGGCGCGGCTGGGGCTGCATCATCGGCGGCCTGCTTTCCTTCATCCTCATCGGCAAATTCGGCGGCCTGGTGCCGGCGACGTTCGTGCTGGTCTTCATCTCTGCCATGGGCGACCGTCAGCATACCTGGCGCTCCGCAGCCATCCTGGCTGCCGGCGTCACGGTGCTTGGCGTGGCCGTGTTCTCCTGGGCGCTGCAACTGCAGTTTCCGTTGTTCCGCTGGGGTTGATCCATGGAAATCTTCAATAACCTGATGCACGGGTTTTCGGTCGCTTTCGCGCTGGATAACCTGATGTGGGCCATCTTTGGCGTGTTCATGGGCAACCTGATCGGCGTGCTGCCGGGCATGGGCGTGCTGGCCGCCATTTCGATTCTGCTGCCCCTGACCTACACGATGACGCCCACCGCGGCGCTGGTGATGCTGTCCGGCATCTACTACGGCTCGCAGTACGGCGGCGGCATCACGTCGATCATGTTGAACCTGCCCGGCACGGCCTCGCACGCGGTGGCCTGCCTGGACGGCAATCCGCTCGCGCGCAACGGCAAGGCGGGCTCGGCCCTCTTCATGCTGATGTTCTCGTCGTTCTGCGGCGCGTCC
This sequence comes from Achromobacter sp. GbtcB20, assembly GCF_019091095.1. NCBI lineage: Bacteria > Pseudomonadati > Pseudomonadota > Betaproteobacteria > Burkholderiales > Alcaligenaceae > Achromobacter > Achromobacter sp. GbtcB20. The sequence goes on from NZ_JAGXJZ010000004.1 coordinate 174,499, forward strand.
GTCGGCATCCTGGCAATGATCTTGTTCTCGCCGCTGCTGGTCGACGTCGCGTTCAAGTTCGGTCCCGCCGAGTACTTCTCGATGATGATGCTGGGCCTGCTGGCCGGCGCAACGCTGGCCAAGGGTTCGGCGATCAAGGGCGTGGCGATGGTGGTGGTCGGCCTGCTGCTGGGCGTGGTGGGCACGGACGTGAACACCGGCACGATGCGCTTTCACTTCGGCATCCTGGAGCTGTCCGACGGGCTGCAGATCGTGGCGCTGGCCATGGGGCTGTTCGGCGTGGCGGATTTCCTGAAGAACATCAATCGCATCGGCGGCGACAGCAAGGTCACCTCGACGAAGGTGAGCATGAAATCCATGCGTCCGGAAGCCGGCGACATCAAGCAGTCGCGCGGCGCGCTGGTGCGCGGCACGGCGATCGGTGCGGCGTTCGGCATCCTGCCGGGCACGGGTCCGACCATCGCGTCGTTCATCTCGTACGCCACGGAAAAGAAGGTTGCCCGTGAACCGCGCCGCTTTGGCCGCGGGGCCATCGAAGGCATTGCCGGTCCGGAAGCCGCAACCAGCGCATCGACGCAGACCAGCTTCATCCCGACGATGAGCCTGGGCATCCCTGGCGATCCCGTCATGGCGCTGATGCTGGGCGCGCTGATCATTCACGGCATCCAGCCGGGTCCGCAGATGATGGTCGAGCACGCCGACATGTTCTGGGGGCTGATCGCCAGCTTCTGGGTCGGCAACGTGCTGCTGCTGCTCCTGAACCTGCCGCTCATCGGCATGTGGGTGCGCCTGTTGACGGTTCCCTTCCGCTATCTGTTCCCTGCCGCGCTGTTCTTCGTCTGCGTGGGGGTATACAGCACGAACAACAACCTCTTCGACGTGGGAATGGTGACCTTGTTCGGCGCCGCGGGCTACGCGTTGATCCGGCTGCGTTTCGAACCGGCGCCGCTGCTGCTGGGATTTGTGCTCGGGCCCATGGTGGAAGAGAACTTCCGCCGCGCCCTGCTGCTGTCACGCGGCGAGTTGTCGATCTTCGTGACGCGGCCCATCAGCCTGGGCTTCATCCTGGCCTGCGTCGGCCTGATCGCGTTGCTCGGCGTGTCGGCGCTGCGCCAGCGCAAGGCGCGCGAAGCGCTTAAGCACGCGGAGTCTGCCGCGTAAACGCAAATCAAGAATCGGGGTAGTGCTGCTTTGGCCGGTCTTAAAAGGACCGGCCTTTTTTTGCCTGCCTGCCCGGTCAGCGATGCGGGTCGGCGATGCGGGTCAGCTTTCCGGCGTGGCGGTGTGGCCGTCGATGTGGCCAAGCGGGCGGCCCGGATCCAGGCGGTCGCGCACGCGCTGCTTGAGCACCTTGGCGTCGGGGAAGCCGCCGTCGCGCTTGCGGTCCCAGATCAGATCGCCGTCGTAGGTGATCTGGAAAATTCCGCCGGTGCCGGGCTGCAGCGCCACTTCGCCAAGATCCGTCGAAAACGTGGAAAGCAATTCTTGCGCCATCCAGCCCGCGCGCAGCAGCCATTGGCACTGCGTGCAATACAGGATGACGATGCGAGGGCGCAAAGCAGACGGGTTCATGGGAACGGCATTCTACGCCTGCGCGGGCGGAGGCGATCATGGATAATGTCGGGTTTTCCCGGGTCTGCAATGGGCCCAGAGCCTCGTATGAAGTCTGCCTTGACGCCCCGAGGCCAACGCTGGCTGATCGGTCTTTTGATGGGACTGGTCACGCTCACGCCGATGGCCATCGACATCTACCTGCCTTCCCTGCCCGCCATGGCATTGGCGTTTGGCGAGCCCATCGGCGCCTTGCAATCCAGCATCACCCTGTTCATTTTTGCGGTGGGCGTGGGCCAGGTGCTGATCGGCCCGCTGGCCGACCGCTATGGCCGCCGGCCCGTGGCCCTGTGCGGCGCTGCGGCATATCTGGCAGGCTCGGCGCTGGGCGCGTCGGCAACGTCCCTCGAGGTGTTTTACGCAGCACGCGTCATCCAGGGATTAGGCGCGTGTTCGGCATCGCTGGTCGCGTTTGCCGCCGTGCGGGATTGCTTTACCCCGGCCGTCGGCGCGCGCGTCTACAGCTACCTGAACGGCGCGCTATGTTCCGTGCCCGCGCTGGCGCCGATGGTGGGCGGCGTGCTGGCCCTGCATGCTGGCTGGCGCAGCACGTTCGTCTTCATGACGGTGTTCGCGTTGGCATTGGCGGCGCTGCTGGCCGTGCGCTTCGAGGAAACCCGCGCCAAGCTGACGCACCGGCCAGGCGCGCTGAACAGCCTGCCCCGTTATGCGTCCATCGTCACCAGCGGACGGTTTCTCTACTTTGCGTGTTTCGGCATGGCGGGCATGGCCATGATCCTGGTGTTCGTGTCGGCCGCGCCCGTCGTGCTGGTCGAACAGCTTGGGTACAGCGAGCTGGGCTTTTCGGCATGGTTTGGGGCGAATGCAACCATCAACATCGCGGCGTTTTTCCTGGCGCCCGCGTTCATCGCGCGCCATGGCCGCTACACCATGGTGCGCGTCGGCATGGCCGCCCTCCTGCTGGCGTCGGTCCTGCAGGTCGGCGCGTGGCTGTGGATGCCTTTGTCGGCCTGGGTCTTCATGCTGCCGGTCACGGTGTTTACCGTCGGATTCTCGCTGGCGCTGGGATCGGGGCTGAGCCTGGCGCTCGAGCCTTTTGCCGACCGGGCGGGCACTGCCGCCGCCGTGTACGGCCTCTTCCAGATGAGCGGGTCGGCGGTGATCGCCACCCTGCTGCTGGACAGCGGCATGGCGCCTCAGGCGGCCATGGCGCTGGTCGGCGCGGTCATCGTGGCGCCGCTGCTGCTGCTCTCGCCGGCGTTGGGCCGGCGCCTTGCCGCCGGTTCCTGAGCCAGTGGGCGCGGGGCGTGCGCTAGTATCCAGGAACAACCACCTGGAGGCGACATGTCCATCGAAAAACCCGCGGACGAACCGGTGCTGCTGCGCAGCGCCGAAGGCGGCGTCGTCACGCTGCGCCTGAACCGCCCTTCCCAGTTCAACGCCTTGTCCGAGGCGATGCTGGCCGCGTTGCAACAGGAAATCGACACACTGGCATGCGATGCCGACGTCCGCTGCGTGGTGCTGGAGTCGGCCGGCCGCGCGTTCTGCGCGGGCCATGACTTGCGCGAGATGCGCAGCCAGCCGGACCTTGATTACTACCGGGCGCTCTTTCGCCGATGCGGCAGCGTCATGCAAGGCTTGCAGGCGCTGCCGGTGCCCGTGATCGCCAAGGTGCACGGCATTGCCACCGCGGCGGGATGCCAACTGGTCGCCAGCTGCGATCTGGCAGTCGCCGCAGACACCGCGAAGTTCGCCGTGTCCGGCATCAACGTCGGCCTGTTCTGCGCCACGCCCGCCGTGGCCCTGACCCGCAACCTGTCTGCCAAGCGCGCCTTCGAGATGCTGATGACCGCGCGCTTCATCGATGCCGCCCAGGCTGTGGACTGGGGGCTGATCAACGCGGCGGCGCCCGAGAGCGAATTGGATGCGCGTGTGCGCACGCTGGTGGACGACATCCTGGCCAAGAGCCCGGCGGCCGTGCGTTACGGCAAGCGGATGTTCTACAAGCAGCGGCAGATGTCCCTGGCCGATGCCTACGATTACGCGGGCGACGTGATGGCCCGCAACATGATGGAGGCGGACGCGTGCGAAGGCATCGACGCCTTCCTGCAGAAACGCCCGCCGCGCTGGACGTCGTGACGACGCGCCGGCGGCTGGGGCCGGGCGTTAGACCAGCCAGCCCAGCGACCAGCCGCTGACAGCCGCCAGCAGCACCACCCATAACGGCGACCAGCGGGCATAGACCAGCAACGCGAACAGCAACAGCGCGAGGCCAAAGTCGGCCTTGCCCAGGATTGCGCTGGTCCAGACGGGGTCATACAGCGCGCCGAGCAGGATGCCGACGACGCTGGCATTGACGCCGGCCACCATGTTGCGCACGCCTGGCCGGCGCCGCAGCGTGTCCCAGAACGGCAGCGCCGCGGTAAGCAGCAAGGCGCCCGGCACGAAGATGACACAGAGAAGCAGCAAGCCGCCCGCCCATCCGGACAAGGGGCCGGACGACATCGCGCCCAGGAAGGCCGCGAAGGTGAACAAGGGCCCGGGCATGGCCTGGGCCGCACCGTAACCGGCCAGGAAATCCGCGCTGGACACCATGCCGGTGGAGACCGACGCCGTCTCCAGCAGCGGCAGCACCACGTGCCCGCCGCCAAAGACCAGCGCGCCGGCGCGATAGAAGCCGTCGATCTGGCCCGCCAGCGCGCCGCTGGAGATCAGCGCCCAGAGCGGCAGCCCCGCCATCAGCACGGCAAAGAGCACCAGCGACGCCACGCCCGCCGCGCGCGACACGCCGGAAGGCGCGTGGGACAGGACGGGCCGGGCCGGCAATTGCAGGAAGGCCGCACCGATCACCGCGCCCAGCGCCACGGCGCCGATCTGCGCCAGCGCAGCCGGCAGCACCACCGTGAGTAATGCGGCGGCGACCGCCAGCGCCGCGCGGGATCGGTCCGGGCACAGCGAACGGCCCATTCCCCATACCGCCTGCGCAACGATGGCCACGGCGGCCACTTTCAGCCCATGAATGGCCGCCGACCCGGAAAGCCAGCCGTAGTGGGCAAGCCCCATCGCAAATCCGATCAGGGCGAGCGCCGAAGGCAGCGTAAAGGCGACCCACGCGGCCAGCATGCCGGCCCAGCCGGCGCGGCGCAGGCCGATCGCCATGCCGACCTGACTGCTGGCCGGACCCGGCAGAAACTGGCATAGCGCGACCAGATCCGAAAAGGTGTAATCGTCGAGCCAACGGCGCCGGTCGACAAATTCGGTGCGGAAGTAACCCAGATGCGCGACCGGTCCGCCAAAGGACGTCAAGCCCAGGCGCAGGAACACCAGAAACACTTCAAGACAGGACCCTCGGTCCGTCTGGGCACGCGCGCCGGTGGCCGGCTTGCTGTCGACATGTTCGTCATGGGGGGATGGGTGCGGCATTGGCTCGGGCTTCTTGGGGAATCGGGGCGGCGATTTTATAAAAGGCCCCAGCACCAAGCTTATAGCCGGGCCACGGCCGGGATTCAATCGGATAAATGTCAGGAATTGGCGCTTGGCGGGCGGACCGCCCAACGCATCATGGCCCATATCAAAAATGGGTTCTTGGCACTTCAGCGGTAGGCCAATCGGCGCCATCATTTACCGGTCATTCCCCCATCCCATTGCAATAGAAAGGTCTGAACATGAGCCAACGGTTGAATTATTTCCAGGTGTCCGAAGTCCTGTCGAAGAAGTATCTGGACTTCAGCATGGCGTTGAAGAAGACGCCTGTGGTCCAGGAGCTTGGCTCGCTGGTCGATATCCGTGCCTCGCAGATCAACGGCTGCGGATTCTGCCTGGACATGCACGTCAAGGAAGCCACGATCAAGGGCGAGCGCGCGCTGCGCCTGCATCACGTCGCCATCTGGCGCGAATCGCCCCTTTTCTCGCCCCGTGAACGCGCCGCGCTGGAATGGACCGAGGCGCTTACGACGCTGCCGCCGCACGGCGTGCCGGACGAGATCTACGATGCCGTGCGGGCGCAGTTCACGGAAACCGAACTGTCGGACCTGACCTTCCTGGTGGTCGGCATCAATGGCTGGAACCGGCTGAACGTCGCGTTCCGCACCGAGCCCGGGTCCGCGGACAAGGCCTATGGCCTGGACAAGGCCGGCTTGAACTGACCGGCGCTCTCCTGCCGCGACTCACATGAGCTGCAGGATGCGGCGCGCCAGCTGCTCCGCCTGCTCGGCCGAGACGATATTGGTGAAGCTCATGAGCAGGCCGGCGCGCGCGTCCGGCGCCGCCGACCAGTGCGACAAGGCATGGGCGTACAGGCCCTGCCGCAGCATGCGCGCCGCAAGTTCGCGATCGGTCTGATGGCCATCCAGCCGCGCCACCAGGTGCATGCCGCCCGGCTGCGGATCGATGCGCAACCGGTTGCCCAGCACGCTGGACAGCGCCGCGGCCGTGGCCTCGCGCCGTTCGCTGTACAGCCGGCGCATGCGCTGGATATGGCGCGCGAAGTGTCCTTCGTTGATGAACGAGGCCAGCACGGCCTGCGTCAACGCCGGCGCGCCGCCCGCCAGAAGCATGCACAGGCGCTCGAAGCGCGGCGCCTGCTCCTCGGGCACCACCAGGTAGGCGAGCCGCATGCCGGGAAACAGCACCTTGCTGAAGGTGCCCGAATACAGCACGCGACCCTGCCGGTCCAGGCTTTTCAGGGCCGGTAGCGGACGGCCGACGTAGCGGTATTCGCCGTCGTAATCGTCCTCCACGATCCACGCGCTGCTGCGTTCAGCCCAGTCCAGCAGCGCCTGGCGCCGGGGCAGCGACAGCGACAGGCATAGCGGACTTTGGTGCGCGGGCGTCACGACCGCCGCCCTGGCCCGCGGCTCCTGCGCAATGCCCGCCTCCACGACCAGCCCTAGCGCGTCCACGCGCACCGGCACGGCCTGCATCCCTGCCTGCGCCAGCAGCGCCCGCGTGGGCGGATAGCCGGGGTCTTCCACCCAGACCGAATCGCCGGGCTTGAACAACGCCTGCATGATGAGCTGCAGGGTGTTGTTGTAGCCCGACGTGATGAACACCTGGCTGGGCGTGCACTGGATGCCGCGCGCCACCTGCAGGTAGGCGGCCGTCGCGGTCCTGAGCGCGAGCAAGCCCGAGGGATCCGGGTACGCAAGGTCCGGCGGCTGCATGCCGCGCAGATGGCGCGCGCCCAGACGCGCCCAGATCTTGCGCGGAAAGACGTCGAGCGCGGGCAGCCCCATCTGAAAAGGCAACGGTGCGGCCGGACGTTGCCAGCCGTCTACCGGCGCCTCGGCGGGCCGGGCCTTTGCAGCGGGCGCGGAACGCGCAACCGGTTGCAGGTTGGGAGCGACCACGGTGCCGGCCTGGCCGCGCGCCTGGATGTAGCCCTCGGACGCCAGCAGCGAATAGGCGACCTCGATGGTGCCGCGCGCCACGCCGATTTCCTTGGCTAGCGCGCGTGCCGACGGGATGCGGTCGCCGGGTTTGAGGGTGCCCTCGGCGATGGCGCCCCGGAACCGCTCATAGATCTGGCGGTAGAGCGGATGGCCGGCGGCGTCAGAGACGGTTTGCAGACCGTCGGGGGTGGCAGGAATCATGGCATAGTCCGTAAGCGCATTTATGGCCCTTCAAATTATGGCATGTGGTTTTTAAGATTCGTACTCACGGTGGGCGTGCGCTTCGCGCCCTGAACTTCGAGCGACTGATCCCATGCACACATCCACGGAACCGTCCTTGCGCCATCTGGAGACCCCGGAAGAATGGCAGGCCTGCCTGCCGCTGATGCGCGAGCTGCGACCCCATCTTGCCCACGACGACGCGGTTGTCGAACGCCTAGCCCGCATGCACCAGCAGAACTATCGCCTGCTCGCCGTCATGCGCGACGGCGAGGCGCTGGCGCTGGCGGGATACCGGTATCAGGAAAACCTGATCTACGGGCGGTTCCTGTACGTGGACGACCTGGTGGTGGCGCCGTCGGCGCGCGGCAGCCGCTGGGGCGCCCGGCTGATCGCCGAGCTGGATCACCTGGCGCGTGGCGCGGACTGCGACAAGCTGGTGCTGGACACCGGGCTGGGCAACGCGCTGGCGCAACGCTTCTACTTCCGGCAGGGCCTGTTGACCAGCGCCATCCGGTTCAGCAAATCCTTGAAAGGAAACACCCAATGAGCATTCTTCGTATCCGCTGCAGCCCGCGGGGGCTCGATTCCGAGAGCTATCGCCTGTCCCAGCGCATCGTCGACCGCCTCGTGCGGTCGGCGCCGGCCGGCGGCCTGGAGGTCGTCGAGTTTGACGCCACCACCCTCACCCATGCGGACAGCGACTATGCGGCGGCGCTGGCCGCGCCGGCGGATCCTGCCGCCGACGTGCTCGGGCGCGGTTCGCTGCACGCGTCGGGCGCGCTGATCCGGATGCTGGAAAACGCCAGCCACGTCGTGCTGGCCACGCCCATGCACAATTTCACCGTCCCCTCCGCGTTGAAGGCATGGCTGGACCTTGTCGTCCGGGTGCGCAATACGTTTCACATCACGCCGCAAGGCAAGGTCGGATTGCTGGCGGACCGCCCCGTGTTTGTCGCGATTTCGTCGGGCGGGGCCTTCAGCGGCGAAGAGGCCCGTCAGCCGGACTTCCTGACGCCATACCTGCGGCATGTGCTGGCGACCATCGGGTTGAAGCAGGTGACGTTTGTATCGGTGGAGGGAACGGCCCGTGGGCCGGCTTATCTTGCGGCTGCTCGCAAGCAGGCCGAACGCGCGGTCGATGCCATTTCTTTCGCGCGTGTAGTGGCTGGAGCGCCTTTCCCGCTGCCCGCGTGAACACCCAGTTCTGCGCGGATGCGCTGAAACGCCTGATCCGGCTTCGGCCGGATACCAGCCGGATGGCGCCCGTCCGACCCGCTGGCGGCCGGTGACGCAATCCCTTCGGGCCATCCGATCGGGCCGCATTGACACGCTTGATTTAGCCGCTCTACGCTAGCCCGCACTTGTGGTCCAACTTGGGCGTGGTCCTGCCCCGGCGCACCAAGGTGCGGGAGGCGCAACATGACGCTATGCAGGCCTGGAGCAATCGCATGCGTGCTGCTGTGGCTGAGTGTCCTGGCGCCAGCCGGCGCGCAGGCGGCATGCAGCGACAAGACATTGCGCGAGATGTCGGACGCGGGACGCACCGTGGCGACGATTGCCAAACGCTGCGGGATGAGCGCGGCAGCGGTGAAGGAACGCCTGGGCGCAGGCGAAACGAAATCGAACCGCGCGCCGCCCGAGGCCGCTGCGTCCGCCGCCGCGGGGGGAGCCGAAGCCGCGTCCACAGCATCCCCGGCCGCGCCAGCCGCGGCATCCGCCGCCAACACCACAAAGACCGCCAAGCCGGCAAAGGCGCCCGCCGATCCGCCAAAACACCCGCCGGGCACCATCCTGGAACTGTGCGGATGCTACGGCAGCATGGAATACGGCTTCACCGAGCCGAACGCGCAATGCGTGAGCGGCAAGGCCGTGGCGACGCGGTGTCCGGGCTATTGCCCGGTGAACCGGTCGCCATGGCGCCGCATCTGCAGTTGAGGCGGCGGCGAGCCGCCCTGCCCGTCAGTCGGCCGCGCTGACTTCGGGCTGGTGCGGACGCGCATGCACCTGGTCGATTCGCAGGCCGTCCCGCCGCGTCACTTCGAACCCCCAGTCACGCAGCATCACGGTGTCGCCCGTTTCGGGGATCCGGCCGCCCGCGCGCAGCAGGCATCCAGCCAGCGTCGCATCGGGATAGTCGTCGGCAAGCGCCGGCGCATCCAGAAGGCGGGCGGCTTCGTCGACGGACAAGCGGCCGCCCAGCAGCCACGAGCCATCGGACAGCTGCAGGGCGTCCGGGTGGTCTTCCTGGTGTTCAGGCAAGTCGCCCGCCACCGCTTCCAGCACGTCCAGCGGCGTGACCAGGCCTTCGCACACGCCGTGCTCGTCGACGACGATCAGCATGTGATCGCGCGAGGCGCGCAGTTCATCCAGCACCTTCAGCACCGGCGTGGTTTCCATCACGTAGCGCGGTTCGCGCGCCAGTTCCACCAGGTCGATCGGACCGGGGTTCTGCAGCAGCGGCAGGACCTCCTTGAAGTGCAGGACGCCCAGCACGTTGGCCGGATCCCCCGCGCACAGCGGCAGGCGCGAGTGACCGGTGGCGAACTTGCGAATGATCACATCGGGCGTGTCGGACACATCCAGCCACGTCATGTCGCCGCGCGGGACCATGATGGAGCGGATGTCGCGCGTGCCGATGGACAGCACGCGCTCGATCATCGAGCTTTCCTCGGGCGCGAAGGCCGGCTCGTCCCCGGCGCCGTCCACCAGCGCGACCACTTCATCGGCTTGCGATACCGGCTGGCCGGCGCGGCCGCCGCGCAAGAGGCGCAGCACGGCCTGCGCCGTGCGCTGCCGGCGGCCCAGCGCATGCGTGCCTCGGGCGCGGTTGCGGCGGGCCAGCTGGTTGCACAGCTCGATCAGGATCGAGAAGCCGATGGCCGCATACAGATAACCCTTGGGAACGTGGAAGCCCAGGCCTTCGGCGACCAGGCTGAAACCGATCATCAGCAACAGGCCCAGACACAGGATCACGACTGTCGGGTGACGGCCAACGAACGCCATCAGCGGGCGGCTGGCGATCATCATGACGGCCATTGCGAGCACGACGGCGATCATCATGATGCTCAGTTCCTGCACCATGCCCACGGCGGTGATGACGGAGTCCAGCGAGAACACGGCGTCCAGCACCACGATCTGCAGAATGACCTGCCAGAAGACGGCGTGCTGCGGCTTTTGCCCCTGGTCGTGGCTGGCGCTGCCTTCCACGCGTTCGTGCAGTTCCATCGTGCCTTTGAACAGCAGGAACAGGCCGCCCAGGATCAATATCAGATCGCGTCCGGAGATTTCGGCGCCCAGCACGGTGAAAAGCGGCGCAGTCAGCGTGACCACCCAGGCAATACTGGCCAGCAGGCCCAACCGCATCACCAGCGCGAGCGTCAGGCCAATGAGCCGCGCGCGGTTGCGCTGCTCGGGCGGCAACTTGTCCGCCAGGATGGCAATGAACACCAGGTTGTCGATGCCCAGCACAATTTCAAGAATGACCAGCGTCGCCAGGCCAAGCCAGGCGGTGGGGTCGGACATCCAGTCGAAAATCATCAGGTTTCCACGGAAAGCGTAAGCGAGCGCGCGTTCGGGACGCGCCGGCGGGAAGGGACTGCATCAGGAGCGCACCGCAATCGTTGCAGAGGTGCGCGAATGGACGTGACCCGGCGAGGCGGCGCGCGGCCGCCCAGGCGCGGCGTGGCCGCAGTGGCAATCAGGGAGGCGGCGCGCAGGCAGACAAGCCTTGCCGCGGCAGTGTGAGGAGAAGATGTCGGGCGCCGGCAGGAGTGCGGCGCCCTGCTAGGAGGAGGGTCTTCGTTCATAGAAGGCGGATGGCTCCAGGCTGCCGGGGCAGCAATGCATCAGAATATCCGCCGGGCTCTCTTTCTTACAGGATCCTGAATCTTACCTGAAAAGGCGCATTGCGCGACTTGGGGCTGTTACTACCCTCATTGGCCACGGAGGTCAGCCGTGCCGCCAGAGCCCGACGACGCGCCGGAGCCGGGCATGCCGCCGTGTCCTGTCGAGCCGGTATTGCTGCCCGGCGTGCCCTTGGCGCCTCGCGTGTCCGAGCCGGCGTCGTCTTGCCGCGGACTCGAGCCCGCGCGCCCGGGCTCGTCGCGGCTGGGGTCGCGCTGTTTCTGTTTTGCGTCCTTATGGTTTGCGCCCTTGTCTTGCGCGCCCTGCGTTTGCGCGGGCGGCTGTTGCGCGCCGGACGGCTGGTCCCGCTTGGACTGGCCGGTGGCGCTCATGCCGGGCGTCGTCATCTGCGCCTGCGCAACCAACGTTTTTTCAACGCGCTGCGCCGACGCGCCGGTGGCAAGCAAGCCGCTCATGACGGTAGCGCACAGATACAGAATCGGGTGTTTCATGGTTGCTCCTTGGTCGACAGCGGTGACACACTGAGCCCCAGGCCAATAAGCTGACGCGGGATCTCTGTTCATCCAGGGGCAAGTGGCGTGCCTGCCCCACCGAGGGAGCGATACATGCGTGATCAACCAGTACCCGGCCGGCGGGGGCTGCTCAAGGCCCTTGCCGTCGGCGTCCCCGGCGCCGCCTGGGCGCCCCGCGCAATCAGCGCACCGGACCATCCCCCTTCTGCCCCCCAGCCGGACGCTGCCGCGACCGGCGCCGCGCCCAACCGGACGCTCAAATTTTTCAATGCGCAGGAAGCCTTGACGATGGACGCCATCGCCGCGCGGCTGATTCCGGCCGACGATCTGGGTCCGGGCGCCAAGGAAGCCGGGGTGACGCTGTTTCTTGACGGCCAGCTTGCCGGCGCTTGGGGCGCGGGCAGCCAGCTCTACCGCCAGGGTCCTTTCGAACCGGGCACGCCGGAACAGGGCTACCAGCTTTCGTTCACACCGGCCGAAATGTTCCGGCGCGGTCTGGCCGCGCTGGACGCGGCGGCGCGCAAAGCGGACGGCAAGCCGTTCGCGGATTTGGATGCGTCGCGCCAGGACGCCTGGCTGCGCGACATGCAGGAGGGCAAGCCCGACTTCTCGCCGCTGCCTTCTGGTGTGTTTTTCCAGGCACTGCTCGAAGGCACGATCGAAGGATTCTTTTCGGACCCGCTCTACGGCGGCAATGCGGACATGGTGGGGTGGAAGCTCGTGGGGTTTCCCGGCGCGTTTGCCTCGTTTTCCAACGACATCGAGCGCCACGGCGTGATCTGGGCCGGCCAGCCGGTGTCCATTGCCAACGCCACGAGCCACAAGATGACGCCCGGAGGCAAGCATGGCTAAAACGCTACCGGCGGTCGACGTCGCAATCATTGGAGGCGGATGGACCGGTTCCATCATCGGCAAGGAGCTTGCCGCCGCCAAGCAACGGGTCGTGGTGCTGGAACGCGGCGAGGCACGGTGGCCGTCGCCTGACTTTCAGGGGCCCAATGTCCACGACGAACTCAAGTACACGCGCCGCCACGAACTGCATCAGGACGCCGCGACCGAAACCTACACGTTCCGCAACAACACGGACCAGAAGGCGCTGCCGATGCGCCGGTGGCAATTTGCCTACCCTGGCACGCATCTGGGCGGCGCGGGCAATCACTGGTCGGGCGCCTACTACCGCTTCGATCCCACCGACTTCGTCATGCGCAGCCATTACAACGAGCGCTATGGCAAGGACATCTTCGACAAGGAACTGACCTGTCAGGACTGGGGCATCACCTATAACGAGCTGGAGCCGTACTTCGACCGCTTCGATTACCTGATCGGCGCTTCCGGCCAGGCGGGCAACATCAAGGGCGAAAAACAGGAAGGCGGCAACCCGTTCGAGCCGTGGCGCTCGCGCCCCTACCCCAACCCGCCCATGAAGGTGCCTTACGCGCCGGCGCTCTTTGGCGAAGCCGCGCGCAAGCTGGGCTACCACCCTTACGTGCAGCCGTCCGCGCTCTGTACGCGGCCCTATGTGAACACCGAAGGCCTGCACATGAGCGCGTGCGTGTACTGCGGATTCTGTTCCAACTTTGGTTGCGAGCACTTCGCCAAGGCCTCGCCGCAGGTGTGCATCCTGCCGGTGGCCATGAAGATGGAGAATTTCGAGATCCGCACCGGCGCGCATGTGCTGCGCGTGGAGCTGACGCCGGACAAGAAGCGCGCCCGGGGCGTGACCTACGTGGATGCGGGCGGCGAAGAAGTCTTCCAGCCGGCCGAGATCGTCGTGCTGTGCGCGTTCGGCATCAACAACGTGCGGCTGCTGTTGCTCTCGGGGATCGGCAAGCCCTTCGATCCGGCAACCAACACCGGTGTCGTGGGCCGCAACTACACGCACCAGACCACCTCGGGCGTAAACCTGTTTTTTGATGAGTCGGTCAACATCAATCCGTTCATGGGCGCCGGCGCGGTGGCGGTGACGATGGACGACTTCAGCGCCGACAACTTCGACCACGGACCCGTGGGCTTCGTCGGCGGGGGCTATCTGCAGATCCAGGTGGTCAGCGGCGCGCCGATCGGCTTTCATCCCACGCCCAAGGGCACGCCGTCGTGGGGCTCCGAATGGAAGAAGGCGGTCGCGCGCTACTACAACCATGCGGCCAACATCACCATCACCGGCTCGGCGCAGCCCTGGCGCGGCGGCTACCTGAGCCTGGATCCTACATACAAGGATGCGTGGGGCCTGCCGCTGTTGCGGGTGACCTACGATTTTCCCGACAACGACATCCGCATGTCGGCCTTTCTGACGGAAAAAGGCGACGAGATCGCACGCGCCATGAAGGGCATCGTCCGCACCGAACCGGGCCCCCGCAAGCGGCCGTTTTCGGCGACCGCGTATCAGTCCACCCACCTGACGGGCGGCGCGGCAATGGGCGACGATCCCAACACCAGCGTCGTCAACCGCTACGGTCAGTCGTGGGACGTGCCCAACGTGTTCGTCACGGGCGCCGCGCTCTTTCCGCAGAACTCGGGCTACAACCCGACAGGCACCGTGGGCGCCACCGCCTACTGGATCGTAGAGAAAATCAAGGCGGACTATCTGCGTTCGCCGGGCCCGCTGGTGTCATCATGATCGAACATCGCAAAGGCATCATCTTCACTGTCGGGTTGATGGTCGCCGTGCCGGCCCTCACGCTGGTCGCGACCGTGCACCAGATGATGGGCGCGGGCGGCGACGAGGCGATCCGGGCCTCGGCCGTGCCGCAACCGCCACCGCCCGCCGCGAGTCCGGCCCCGCAGACGGCCGCGCCGGCGGGACAAGCGGCGGCCCCGGCTGCACCGGGCGCCGCGCCGGGTCCCGCCGCGGGATCGGGCGTGACGGCACCTGCCGCCGTATCGGGTGCAGCGGCGCCTGCCGCCCCATCGGGCGCCCAGCCGCCAGCCCCCCTGAAACCCGTGCCGGGACGCAGCGCCACCGATTTCACCGCGTCGCGCCCCGATTGGGAAAAATGGCTGCGCGAGGCCGATCCCGAAGCAGGCAAACAGCTGGCCGCGAACGGCAAGCCCGGCGCGGGGGTGCAGGCCTGTGTGGCCTGCCATGGCCCGGCCGGCATCACGCCCACGGGCGGCATTTTCCCCAACCTGGCGGGGCTGCGCAGCGAATATCTGGCCAAGCAGCTGGCCGACTTCCGGTCCGGCACGCGGGTGCAACCCCTGATGAACACCATCGCGCGCGCGCTGACAGAGGAAGAAATCGGACAGGTGGCGGCCTACTACGGCACGTTGGCCGGCCCGCCGCTGCACGTGGGCGAATTCGGCGGCGAGGCGGCGCGCAAGCTGGATGTCGAAGGCGACGGCGCGCGCGCCCTGCCCGCCTGCGCCAATTGCCATGGTCTGCGCGGCATGGGCGAAGGCCCGTTGCTGCCGCGGCTGGCCGGGCAGTCTCGGGAATATTTCACCGACCAGATGAACGCGTTTCGCAACGGATCGCGCCAGAACGACGATGTCGGCGTGATGCGGGCGTTTTCGCAGCGCCTGACCGACGCGGAGATCCAGGCGCTGGCGCAATACTACGCCGGCCCGGCGCCCGCGCCGCGGTAGGCGCCGGTTAGGCAGTACAATCGCGTCCGCCGCACCCGCAACGGGTGCGCGGCCGCGATGCTGTCGCGATCCCAGATGGACCCGGCTTGCCGGGTGGCTCGGCCGGGCGCCTATCCCTCGGACAACCTGCAAGCCCAACGGGCGATCGCCCTTGACCTGCCGCACACGCTGCGGCGCGACCCACGCCCGGCGCTTGCTCAAATCTGCTTAGCCAATCAATGTCAGTTCTTTCCAAGCTTCGCCGCGACTGGATGGCCAATCCGCGCGCGGACGTTCTGTCGGGGGTGCTCGTCGCCCTTGCCCTCATTCCCGAAGCCATCGGCTTTTCCATCATCGCCGGGGTCGACCCCAGCGTTGGCCTGTATGCCTCGTTTTCCATCGCGTTCATCATCGCGTTCATGGGCGGGCGGCCGGGCATGATCTCGGCCGCGACCGCCGCAGTCGCGGTCCTGGTCGCGCCGCTGGTGCGCGAGCACGGCGTCAGCTACCTGTTCGCCGCGACCGTGCTGATGGGCCTGCTGCAGATCGCCGCCGGATTCCTGCGGTTAGACCTGCTGATGCAGTATGTGTCGCGTTCGGTCGTGACCGGCTTCGTCAATGCGCTGGCCATCCTGATCTTCATGGCGCAGCTGCCGCAATTGATCGGGGTGACAGGGGTCACGTATGCCATGGTGGCCGCCGCGCTTGCCATCATTTACCTGCTGCCCCGGCTCACGACGGCCATCCCGTCGCCGCTGATCGCCATCATCGTCATGACGGCCGTCTCCATCCAGGCGCGCCTGGACGTCAACACGGTGGGCGACATGGGCGCGCTGCCCTCTGCCCTGCCGTCGTTCATGGTTCCCGATGTGCCCTTCACGCTGGAAACCCTGCGCATCATCCTGCCGTACTCGCTGACGATGGCCGCGGTGGGACTGCTGGAATCGATGATGACGGCGCAGATCGTGGACGACATGACCGACACCGCCAGCGACAAGCGCCGCGAATGCAAGGGCCAGGGCATTGCCAACCTGGTCACGGGCTTTCTGGGCGGCATGGGCGGCTGCGCCATGATCGGCCAGTCCGTCATCAACGTGCGTGCCGGCGGCCGCACGCGTCTGTCCACCTGCGTGGCGGGCGTCTTCCTCTTGTTCCTGATCGTGGCGCTGGGCCCCCTGGTGGCGCAGATCCCGATGCCGGCCCTGGTGGCCGTGATGATCATGGTGTCGATTGGCACCTTCAACTGGCGCTCCTTGCGCAACCTTGGCTCGCATCCCTGGCAGTCGTCGGTCGTCATGCTGGCGACGGTCGCCGTGGTGGTCTGGACGCACGACCTGGCACGCGGCGTGCTGGTGGGCGTGGTGCTGAGCGGTCTGTTCTTTGCCGGCAAGGTCAAGGGGCTGCTGCACGTGGCCACGTCGCTGTCCGAGGATGGGCGCACGCGTACCTACCGCTATTCGGGGCAGATCTTTTTCGCCTCGGCGTCGCGGTTCTCGGCGGCGGTCGACTTTCATGAAGCCGTGGAGCGCGTGGTGATCGATCTGACGGGCGCGCACTTCTGGGACATTTCGGCCGTTGGCGAACTGGACAAGGTGACGCTCAAGCTGCGCCGCGCGGGCCGTCAGGTCGAGGTCATGGGACTGAACGAGGCCAGCGCAACGCTGGTCGGGCGTTATGCCCAACCCGGGGCGCAATCGGGCCACTAGCGCGCCAACGCAGCCGACGCCTTAACGGCCTCGGCTGCGGATCAACACGTTTGGTTACTTCCCGGGCACGCCGCTTGCTCACTCCGCCAGATCGCATCTGCCGGAGTTTTCATGCCCGCTTCGCATTCCCTCGACGCCACGACGCTGACGGTGTTGACGGTCAACACCCATAAGGGCTTTACCAGTTTCAACCGCCGCTTCATGCTGCACGACCTGCGTGAGGCGCTGCGCACCGCTTCCCCGGACGTGGTCTTTCTGCAGGAAGTCCTGGGAGAACACCAGACGCACGCCGGGCGCCACGATTCCTGGCCGGCGCAGTCGCAGTATGAATTTCTTGCCGACACGTTGTGGACGGACTTCGCGTATGGCCGCAACGCGGTCTACCCCGAAGGACATCACGGCAACGCGATCCTGTCGCGCTACCCGATCGAAAGCCACGAGAACCACGACGTGAGCGTCGATGGCCACGAGGGCCGGGGCCTGTTGCACTGCGTCTTGAGACCCCCTTCCCTTGCCTCGCCCGTGCACGCCATCTGCGTGCATCTGGGGCTGCTCGAGCGCCACCGGGGCGAGCAATTGCGCCGGCTGTGCGAGCTGGTGTCCCACGGCGTGCCCGCCGACGAGCCGCTGCTGATTGCGGGCGACTTCAACGACTGGCGGCTGCGTGCGGACACCCTGATGCGCGATTGCGGCACGCAGGAGGTGTTCACGTCGCGTCTGGGCCGGCCCGCGCGGACCTTCCCGGCGCGCTGGCCGCTGCTGCGGCTGGACCGCATCTATGTACGCAGTGTGCGCGACTGGAAACCGGTGCCACTGGCATCGCGCGTCTGGTCGCGGCTTTCCGATCATGTGCCGATTTGTGCGGAGATTGCGCTATGAACCTGGGCTGGCGCGAAAACAACCGATATACCCTGCTGGAAAACGGCACGGAGTACTTTCCCGCCGTCGTCGAGGCCATCGACGCGGCCAAGAGCGAAGTGCTGGTGGAAACCTTCATCCTGTTCGACGACAGCGTCGGCCGGGATATCCAGCAGGTCCTGATCCGCGCCGCGAAGCGCGGCGTCAGCGTGGACCTGCTGGTCGACGGCTACGGGTCCGACGAGCTGAGCGAGGAATTCATCGGCGCGATGACCGAGGCCGGCGTGCGCTTTCACGTGTTCGATCCGCGCCCGCGCTTTCTGGGCGTGCGCACGAACGTGTTCCGGCGCATGCACCGCAAGATCGTGGGCATCGACCGCGAGCGCGCGTTCATCGGCGGCATCAATTTTTCCGCGGACCATTTGCCCGACTATGGCCCCGAGGCGAAGCAGGACTATGCCGTTCTGGTCGAAGGGCCGCTGGCGGCCGACATCGCCGACTACGCGCGCGCGCAGCTGGGCAACGGCAAGCGGCGGCTGCGGCGGCGCCCCGCCCGGATGGACCCCCTGCCCGCCGGCGACGGCGGCGGGCGGCTGGTGGTGCGCGACAACATCAGCCATCGCAGCGACATCGAACGCTACTACCGGGCAGGCGTGCGCTCGGCGCGCTCGGACGTGCTGATCGCCAATGCCTACTTCTTTCCGGGCTACCACCTGCTGCGCGATCTGGTGAAGGCCGCCCGCCGCGGCGTGCGCGTGCGGCTGCTGCTGCAGGGCGAGCCGGACGTTCTGGTCGCCCGCCTGGCCGCGTCGATGCTGTACGACTACCTGATCGATTCGGGCGTGGAGATCCATGAGTACTGCAAGCAGCCGCTGCACGGCAAGGTCGCGTGCGTGGACGATGACTGGTCGACGATTGGTTCGAGCAACCTGGATCCGCTGAGTCTGGCGCTGAACCTGGAGGCCAACGTCGTGGTGCGGGACGCGTCGCTGAACGCAGCCCTGCGCAAGAGCCTGGACCGGCTGATTGCCGAAGACTGCCGGCCGGTCGAGATGGCCAAGAACTCGCGGCGCCGGTTGCGCCGCCTGTGGCTGGGCGTGGTGGTGTTTCACTTTCTGCGGCGGTTCCCCGCGTGGGCGGGCAGCTTGCCGGCCCATAAGCCGCGCCTGCAATCCATGACGGCGGATACCGGAAGGGAGACCGCATGAAGATCCTGCATTCGTCACCCATGCGGGCGTTGAGGCGCCGCTGGCCCCGTATCAAGCGCGTGCTGCCCGTACTGGTGCTGATCGTGGTCGCAGGGCTGCTGTATTACTTCGGCCGCTCCGTGGACTGGCCGCAGGTGTGGGTCGCCATGCGCAAGATTCCGGGCCAGACCATCGCCATCGCGGCCGGACTGGTGGTTGCGGGCTACCTTGCGTACGGCAGCCTGGACCTCCTGGGCAAGAAATACACGCGCCACCACCTGCCCGCGCCCAAGGCGCTGGGCGTGGCGATGCTGAGCTACGCGCTGAACCTGAACCTGGGCGTGCTGGTGGGCGGCCTGGGGGCACGGCTGCGGCTGTACACGCGGCTGGGCTGCCGCAAGTCTGTCGCGACCCGCGTCGCCTTGTTTGCGGCGGCATCGAATTGGATCGGCTATGCGTGGCTGGCGGGCATCGTGTTCGCATTGGGCGTGGTGCCGGTGCCGGCGGGCTGGGAGATCGGCTCCGGCATGCTGCGCATCCTGGGACTCGCGCTGCTGTCGTTGGGCATTGCGTACGTCGTGACGTGCGCACGGGCCCGGCGCCGCAGCGTCACCTGGATGGGCCACCACATCGCGCTGCCGCGCGCCCGCATGGCCGTGGCGCAATGCGCTCTGGCGGCGCTGTCCTGGTCCCTGATGGGCGCCATCTGCTATGTGCTGCTGCAGGGCAAGGCAAGCTACCCGGCGGTGCTGGGCATCCTGCTTTGCACGAGCTTCGCGTCGGTCATCACCCGCGTGCCCGGCGGATTGGGCACCACCGAGGCCATCTTCGTGGCCGCGCTGGGATCCCACATTCCGCCCACCGAAGTGCTGGGCGCGGCCCTGGCCTACCGCGCCGTCTACGCGTTGGCGCCGCTGTGCCTGGCGCTGATCGCGTATCCCCTGATCGAGCTGAAATTGGGCATGCGTCGGCGCAAGGCGGACGCCGCTCCCCCAGGCCAAGCAAGCCGCGTGCAATGAGGACCGCCATGAGTAGACTCCGACCCGACTCCGCAGGAACCGTCGCCGCCTATCCGCGGCGCGCCGCTGCGTCCGAACACGATATCGCCTCGCAGGAGGCGCTGGCGTTGCGCGTTGCCGCCTTGCTGGGACGGCGGTTCGCCCCGGACTTCCGGCCGACCCGCAATCGTGGCGAACCACCGCCCTACTACGTGCCGGATCGCAGCATCACCAGCCTGGCCCGCGCGACAAAGCTGGGCATCACGCGAGCGGCCGACCTGTTCGGCGGCGTGACGCCGCATGCCTTCGTCGCCACCAAATCCATCACCCATGGCGTCGTCGACGCCCAGGCGCGGGTGCCGCAGGGGTGGGCGCCATCTTTGGCCGGCGCGCTCGACGAGGTTGTGCTTCGCGGCTTCACCGCCTTCACGCTGGAGGACGCCTACCGGGCCGGGGAACGGCTGCTGCAAGAAGGCGCATTCCGCGTCAAGCCAGCCGACGCCACTGCGGGCCGCGGGCAGGTCGTCGTGCGCAACGCGCAGGAATTGCGAGCCGCGCTGAGCGAACAGGACGCCGCATCCGTGCGCCGCCTGGGCCTCGTGCTGGAGGAGGACCTGGCGCAGATCGAGACCTACAGCGTGGGCTGGGTGCGCGTGGGCAAGCTGGAAGCGTCGTACGTGGGCACGCAGTGCCTGACACCGGACAACAACGGCGTCTCCGTGTACGGCGGCTCGAATCTCACCGTTGCCCGCGGGGGCTTCGACGAGTTGCGGGCGCTGAACCTGACCGACGAAGAACGGCAGGCGGTGGACTTGAGTTGCCGCTATGACACGGCGGTATCCACCGCCTATCCTGATTTCTTCGCGTCCCGGCGCAACTACGACGTGGGCGTGGGCCGCAATGCCCGAGGCGAACCGCGCGCCGGCGTGCTAGAGCAATCGTGGCGGGCGGGCGGCGCCAGCATTGCGGAACTGTCCGCGCTGCAGGCGTTCATGCTGTCGCCATCGCTCAAGTCCGTGTCCGCCTTCACGCGCGAACGCTATGGCGTCGACGAGCCGCCGCCCACGTCCGAGCAATATGTGTATCGCGGCGAAGATTCCGCCGTCGGTATGATCACCAAATCCGGGGGCATTCTGGAGGACGACGATGGCCGCCTTTAGCGACCCAATCGAAATCGACGTGGCGGACCAGCAGCTGGCCGGCACGTTTCTGACGCCCGAGAGCAAGGTGCCGGGCGTGCTGTTCATTCACGGCTGGGGCGGCGACCAGAAGTTCGACCTGGCCCGCGCCAAGGGCATCGCCGCGCTGGGATGCGTGTGCCTGACGTTCGACCTGCGCGGCCATGCCGCCACGCAGGCGCAGCAGATGCAGGTGTCGCGCGACGACAACCTGCGCGACGTCATGGCGGCCTACGACCGGCTTGCGGCCCATCCGTCATTGGACAGCGGCTCGGTCGCGGTAGTGGGCAGCAGCTACGGCGGCTACCTGGCCGCCATTCTGAGCGGACTGCGCCGCGTGCGCTGGCTGGCCCTGCACGTGCCCGCACTGTACCGCGACGACGAATGGATGCTGCCCAAGAACCAGCTCAACCGCGAAACCCTGCGGGCGTATCGCAACACCCATATCGAGCCCGAAAGCAACCGCGCGCTGGCCTCTTGCGCCACCTTCACCGGCGACGTGCTGATCGTGGAAGCCGAGCACGACGTGTACATTCCGCACTCGACGATCATGAACTACCGTTCGGCCTTCCGGCGGTCCCATTCGATGACGCACCGCATCCTGGATGGCGCGGATCACGCCCTCAGCGACAAGGCCTCGCAGCAGGCCTATACGTCGATCCTGGTGAACTGGGTGACCGAAATGGTCATGGGCGCGCGGGTCGGCCGGCCGCGCCCGCTGCCTTAGGCGGCTACCCGGCGACGGCTCAGGGCTTGGCGGGGCTGAGCAGGTCCGACAACGCGTTGCCCAATTCCTTGACGGCGCCCGCGACCCCTTCCGCGGCGCCTTCGGCGCCCACCCCGATGGCGTGTCCGAAGCCTTGCGCCACCTGCGCCGCAAAGCCGCGCGTGACCGAGAACTTCGGATTATCCAGGCTGCCCGCCAACGCGAAGTCGAACCGGACCGTGCCGCTCTTGTCCTTCATGGCCGCCAGCACTGCCTTGCGCGGCAACGAGAACAGGCTGCCGTCGCCGCTGAACTTCAGGTTGTGCAAGGCCACGGCGCCCGAGGCCTTCAGCTCATGCCGGGCAATCGATGTCTTCATGTCCAGGTCCATCGAACCGCCCGACAGCGAGCCGGCGCCGTTCTCGGCCAGATAAGGCGCGGCATGGCGCACGTCCATGTTGCGCGCCGCGACCGTGATGTCCGCATCCGTGCCGCCGATCACCACCTTGCCCCGCGCGCGCACCGTCGACTCGCCATTGCGGTTGTCCTCGACCTGGCCGCTAAATTCCATGTCGCTGGACGTGCCATCGCCAGGAATGACCACCGGCTGCAGCCGCGCCTGCACGTCCTTGAAGGGAATGCGATGCGGCGGCTTGGAGACAGCGCCGTCCAGGTATTCCAGCCGGCCATCGCCCAGGATCAGCTCGGCGACGCGGATCGGCCCGTTGCGCCGCGTCTTGCCATCCCCCACGCCGGCCCGCAGCGCCGCCTGCAGCGCGGGGGATATCTGCATGTCGCCGTCGGGACTGCGCACCACGGCGAAATCGAACCCGTCGATGATGATGCGCTTGAACACGGCCTCGCGGCGCAGAAAGGCGGTCCACTCCGGTTCAAGTTCAACGCGCTGGGCGCGCGCGCCAGGCTGGCCGGATGCGCCGGGTACGGTAACGTCGGTCAGCACCACCTGCCGCAGGCCGACCTGCACATTGCCGACCTGGCTCCGGGGGCCCAGAATGCTGGCGATGCGCTGTTCGACCACGCGGGTGGCGGCCAGCGCCAACACCGCAAGGACGGCTCCGATCAGAAGCAATATCGCCAGGGCGGTGCCCCAGCCTGACCGGCCACGCGCGTCGGCTGCGTTCGAACTCATCTTGGTTTCCGAAGTTGTACAAATCACCGGCGCCGCCGGCGCCACACCCCTTGCACCATAGCGAGGCGCGGCGGCCTGCGCAACCTGGAGCATCGTCCGGGATGCGCAATCATTCATCAATGCTCGAAAAGGATGAGACGGCGCCCGGCCTCGCCGTCTCGATGCTGGTCAAGCGACCTCACGCCGCCAGGACAGCCGCCAGTAGCGTTCGGGACGGGATGGCAAAGCGCCAACCTGCCCCGCCTGTACCTCTGCCGCCAGGCTGTTGCGCGCGGCCAGGGCGCGCAGATGGGCACGCGTGACGTCGCCCTCGGCGCCGGCGTCGAACGGTGAAGCCAGGATCCGATGGCGCAGCAGACTGGCCAGCCGCTCCTGGACCGCGCCCGGCTCGGCGTCCGCGACCTCTTCATAGGCGATCCACTCCACACGCAGAAACAGCGCCCGCGCGGTCAGGCATGCGTCCGACACTTGCAGCTGCGCCGGCCCGCACAGCCCAAGCGGGATCAGGATCACCCGTGGCCGCAGTGCGGACAGCGCCGATGCCAGGGCGCCCGTCAAGCGCCCGGCCCTGCCGCTGTCCGGGCGCGGATCTTCCGCCAGATCCATCTGCACGCCGCGCACGCCCAGCAGGGACAGCGCCCGCTCGCTGCTGGCCTGGCGGGCAAGGACGGCTTCGCGTCCGCTTGCAAGACGGTCGGCGCTGTCCTTGTCGCTGGCGCAACCGGACGGCAGCGGCAAGCCCGAATACACCGTGAGCACGGTGCTGTCCGGACGCGCCGCCAGCAGGCCTGCACAGCCGCCGACGGCGTCGTTGAAGCAGGGAGAAACCGCAATCAGTCTGCCTTCCCGGAGCATGGCGTCCTCGTCGGTAGCGGCTTACCAATACGGGGGCTGGTTGTAATACTGATGAATGCCTCTGGCCCAGGTTTCGTCCGCCATGCTGGGCCAATTGTCCTTGTCGAACCCGTCGGCGTTCTTGAGCACCTCCTTGTCCACGTTCAGCACGAAGCACTTGCGGTCGGTATCCAGCGTCAGCGCACTCCACGGAATGGCGTACAGCTTGTCGCCAATGCCCAGGATGCCGCCGCGCGACAGGACGGCATACGCGATGCGCCCGTGCGGCACGTCCAGCATGATTTCCTGGATGCTGCCCAGCGATTCGCCAGCCGGGTTGTAGACGTCGTTCCCTTCAAGGGTGCTGGCCGCCATGATCTGCGGACCGGGACCGCTGGGATCGTTTTTCGGGCCGCCCACGATCTTGGTTTCGCTTTGCGCCTGGCCGGCGCCTGTCAACGGATGGTTCATGGTGAATCTCCTTCAGTAAAGCGTCTTGCATGGCGAACGGTTCGGCATGCTGGTCATCCTCCAAGCAAGCCCTGTGCCACACCGCTGTGCGGCTTGGCGCCCCGGCCTTGCGCAGGTCCGGCCCGCACAAGATGGCAGTTCTTACATGCGGCCCCACAAAAATGCCGGGGCCGGCCCTGCGTGTGCAGGATCGGCCCCGGCCGGAGCGCGGGTCGGGCCGCGCGGGGGTTGGCGTCAGCGCCGGTTACCGCGGTCCGACATCATGCAGATGCCGGCCAGCACGCCCAGCAGCACGGCGCCTGCGATGCTCTTCCAGGCGTTTTCATGCACGTATTCATCTGTGGCGTGCGACACCACGCGCGCCCGGTCCCAGGCCGCACGCTCCCATCCGCGGGCCTGATCGCGTGCGGCGTCCAGCTGATGCTTGAGCTTGTCGCGGGCGGATTCGATCTCCGACCCGCTGTAGCTGGCGGTGCTTCGCAGCAAATCCTCGGTGCCTGATATCAGGTCGCGCATCGTCCGCGAAGACGAGTCCGAGGTGTGGAACATGTCGCGCAGCCTATCTCGTTTGTTCATGGGTACTCCTTTGAAAAGTGCGGATCGCTCCCCCCGCGGCACGGCGCACGCGAGGCGCGGCCCGCAAGCCGCAAGCCGTGCGGGGCCGGTCACAGCCGGTCGATGCCCGGCGTCTGCTGGGGGTCGACCCCCGGCATGGGATTGGGAATGCTGTCCGGAGGCCAGTGCCCCTTCTCATCCTTGCCCGCGCCGGGCGCGTCGGGCTGGGGTTGTTCGGCGGGCGCCTGGTCCGGGGTCTTCTGTCCGCCCTGTCCGGGCGGTGGGGAACGCGTCCCCTCAGTGTTTGCCATGATGTGCTCCTGAAATGAAAAGACTGATGCAATCGGCTGTCAACTTGCCCACCATTGCTTGATCGTCGCGCGCAGCGCCGCGCCGCCCGTCGCGGCATCTTCCTGGCGCAACGCCTTGAAATACGCACCGATCTGCTTGGCCGGGATGTGGGGCGGCAACGGCGGCATCTCGGGATCGGTCACCATCTCCAGCACGACAGGACGTCCCGCCGCCAAGGCGCGGTCCCACGCCGGCCCGACGTCGTCGGGACTGTCCACCCGGATGCCCTCCAGGCCCAGCATCCGGCCATATTCCGCATAAGAAAACTTGGGCAACCACTGCGAGTCCGGAAAGCGCGGGTCCCCGCCCATCACGCGCTGTTCCCACGTCACCAGGTTCAAATCGCCGTTGTTCAGCACCATGACGATCAGGGTGGGATTGCTCCAGTCCTGCCACCGGTGGGCAATGGTGATGAGCTCGTTGATGCCCAGCATCTGCATCGCGCCGTCGCCCACCAGGGCGATGACAGGCCGATCCGGATAGGCAAGCTTTGCCGCCACCGCATAGGGCACGCCGCAACCCATCGTGGCCAGCCCGCCCGACACCGAACCCATCATGCCGGCCTGAATGTCGACGTTGCGCGCATACCAGTTGGCGGCCGAGCCCGAGTCGCAGGTCAGAATGGCCTGCGCAGGCAAGCGCTTGGACAACTCCAGGAACGGGCGCTGAGGATTGATCGGCTTGGCATCGACCATCGCACGGGCATGCACCGTTTCGCGCCAGGCGGAAACCTGCTTCTCGATACGCTCGCGCCAGCGCCGCGTTTTCTTGGGTTCCAGCAGCGGTATCAACGCTTCCAGCGTCAGGCGGCTGTCGCCCACCAGCCCGATTTCCACGGGATAGCGCAGGCTGAGCTTGCGGCCGTCGCGGTCGATCTGCACGGCGCGCGCCTGGCCTTCCTGCGGCAGGAATTCCGCATACGGGAAGGAGGTGCCCACCATCAGCAGCGTGTCGCACTCGTTCATCATGTCCCAGCTCGGCTGCGTGCCGAGCAGTCCGATGGCGCCCGTCACGTAAGGCAGGCTGTCCGGCAGCACGGCCTTGCCCAGCAACGCCTTGGCCACGCCGGCGCCCAGCAGCTCGGCGACCTCGCTGACCTGTTCGCCCGCCTGCAGCGCGCCCGCGCCCACCAGGATTGCCACCTTCTCGCCGCGATTCAGGATGTCGGCGGCGTTGCGCAGCGCGTCCGGGCCGGGCACCGCGGCGTGGGAGGTTACGCCGATGCCAGTGTGCACCGTGCCGTGCTCACGGGGCGGCGCCGGCACGGCCGGCAAGTCCTGCACGTCGTTGGGGAAGATGACGCAGGTCACGCTGCGCCGCTCCAGCGCAATGCGCATGGCGCGGTCCACCATGTGGCGCGCCTGCTCCGCCGTCGTCGCCATCTGCACGTAATCGTGCGCGACGTCCTTGAACAGGCTGATCAAGTCCACTTCCTGCTGGTAGTCGCCGCCCAGCGCGCTGCGGGCCTGCTGGCCCACCAGCGCCACGACCGGCTGATGATCCAGCTTGGCGTCATACAGACCATTGAGCAGATGGATGGCGCCGGGCCCCGAGGTCGCCAGGCATACGCCGACCTGCCCCGTGAATTTGGCATGGGCGCACGCCATGAAAGCGGCGCTTTCTTCGTGGCGGGCCTGTATGAATTCCAGCGGCTCCTGCGTGCGGCCAAAGGCGCCGATGAGCCCGTTGATGCCGTCGCCGGGATACCCGTACACCTTGCGCACGCCCCACTGCGACAGCCGCTTCAACACGAAGTCCGACACTGTTTCCATACGTTTCTCCATGCGGTCGTCGTTGAAAGCGTCTTCTTGCAGCAACCGCCGTTCCCGCCCCGGATTGGAATTTGGGCGTAGGGACGCAGATAAAAATTACAAACCGGCCGTGGCGGGCGGCAGGCCTGCGTCGTCGCTCCATCGTTTGGATGACCCGCATTTGTGCTGCATCGCGCAATTTTTCTGGTGCCAGCGGGTTTGGGCACACGGCTTGCGTAAGGGAAGGCCTCGGCCTATCAACTGGAGCAAGCATGGCGAAGACAAGAACCCTGATTGTGGCGGGAGAAGCTTTTCCGCTGGCCAAAACGGGCGGACTGGGAGATGCCATTACCGGCATGGCCCGCGCGTTGATGGAGGCGCGAATGCCTCTGAGCGTGCTGCTGCCTGCCTATCGGGGCGTGCGCGCCAAGTTGAACCGCGTGCGCGAAGTGGCCACGCTGGAGGATCTGCCCGGCGGCCCGGCCGTCCTCCTGGAAGGCAAATGCCCGCAATCCGGCATCGACTATCTGGTGCTGGAGAACGATGCCCTGTACGACCGTGGCGGCCTTTACGCCGACGAGAACGGGCGCGAGCATCCCGACAACGGCTTGCGCTATGCAGCGCTTGCGCACGCCGCCGTGCGCGTGGCGGCGGGATTGCCGGGCGTTGCGCGCCCCACGCTGGTGCACGCGCACGACTGGCATGCCGGCCTGGTGCCGCTGCTGCTGCGCGCGGCCGACCTGCGCGACGTGAAAAGCGTGATGACCATTCACAACCTGGCGTTCCAGGGTCTGTTTCCGATGGCATGCGCCGACGAATTTGGCGTGCCCGAATGGGCCCGCACCGACGACGGCGCCCAGGCCTGGGGGCAGCTCAACTTCCTGAAGGCGGGCATCCGCTACGCGGACCGCGTCACCACGGTCAGCCACACCTACGCCCGCGAAATCATGACGCCGGAATTCGGTTGCGGCCTGGACGCGCTGCTGCGCAGCCGTGCAGACGACCTGCTGCCGATCCCGAACGGCATCGACGACGTGCTGTGGAACCCTGCCCACGATCCGTACCTGCGCAGCCACCGCTATTCGGTCCGAGACCTGACCAACAAGATTCATTGCAAGGCGGCATTGCAACGCGAGTTCGGCTTGCGCCCGGATCTGGGCGCGACGGTGATGGGGATGGGCAACCGCCTGACCGAACAGAAGATGGCGGACGTCGCGGTGCACGCGCTTCCCGAAGCGCTGGACCGTCACCCCAATCTGCAGATCGCCATTCTGGGTCAAGGCGATCACCGGCTGGAAGAAGCCTTGCAGGACATCGCGCGCCGCTATCCGGGACGCTGCGCCACCCATATCGGCTACGACGAGGGCATCGCCCACCGTCTGCACGCCGGCTCCGACATCCTGCTGCATGCCAGCCGCTTCGAGCCCTTTGGCCTGACGCCGCTATATGCGATGCGCTACGGCACCCTGCCGATCGGCTCGCGGGTGGGCGGCATGGCCGATACGATCCAGGATCCCGGTCCGCGCGCCCCGCTGTCAGCCATGGCATCGGCCACCGGCGTGCTCTTTGAAGGCGACACGCCGCAGGCCATGAGCGCCGCGATCGATCGCGCCCTCGACCTGCGCGGCCACGGCATTCTCTGGCGGCTGATGCAGCGCAACGCGATGAGCAGCGATTTCGGCTGGCGCGCCGCGGTCAGCCTGTACGCCAGCCTGTACCGCTCGCTTGTGGAACCCGAGTATCGCGATGCGGCGCCCGCCTCGGCCCTGCAACCCGAAGACGTCGCCGCCGTCAGCCGCCGCCAGCCGCGAGCGGGTGGCGCACTGCCAGCCGCCATCTAAGGAGCCAGCCCGGTGCCCCGTTCCACCGTCCCCGCGCCGTCCCGCGCCCCGCTACGTCTTTATCACGCCCGCTCTGGCCTGCCGGAGGGCCACTCGGACCTCCAGGCCCTGTGCCAACGCCTCGCGCAACGCGGGTTCAATGCCGTGCTGGCGCCGGCGCCGTGGCTGACCGGGCCAGAACCGGGCTCGAATGCCGCGCGCGATGCGGACATCGCGCGCGTCGACGGCAAGGACACGCCGATCACTCAGTGGTACACCGAGATTGCGGCGCAGTTGTCGACCCACGGGTTATCGCTGTTCGTCGACGTGATCCTGGACCGCAGTGCGCGCCATGCCGTGGCGACCACCGCCGAACCCGGGTGGTACCGGTCGCTGCACGAAGAACCCGCGCGCGATCCGCGACTGACGCCGCAGGAGCGCGGGGTGCTGCACCTGCCTGAAGGCCCCCTGCCGGCCGGCTTTCTGCCGGCGTGGACGGCACGTCTGCTCGGCTGGACGCGCAGCGGGGTCAAGGGCCTGGTGTTCCAGGCGCCTCACCGGCTGCCGGCAGAGGCGTGGCGGGAACTGGGGGCCGCGTTGCGCGCGCAGAATCCGGATGTGCGCCTGTTGGCCTGGACACCCGGCCTGTCGCCCGCCGACCTGGCGGGCCTGCGGGACGCGGCGTTCGACGCCGCATTTTCTTCCCTGCCCTGGTGGGACTTCAAGTCGTCGTGGCTGGCGGAAGAGGACGCGCGCCTGCGCGCCATTGGCGAAGTCATTGCTGCCCCGCCGCAATCCGGCGCGCAGTCGCCGTCTGAATACGGCCGAAGCGCGCTCTGGAGCGCGGCGGTGTCGGGCGATGGACTCATGCTGACGGACGAGGACGAACATCGCCTGCCGGACGTACAAGCCGTGAACGCCTGGTTCGACGGCTCCCGGCTGAAGGGTCCGTTGTGTTTGCTGGGCGGCCGGGACGGCAGCTGCACCGTGATGCTGCGCGATGCGGGCGATGGCGCGACATTGGCGCTTGCGGTCAATCCGTCGCCCACGCAGCATGCGGGCGTGGATTGGGATGCCCTGGCGCCAATGTTGCCGCCGGCCGATCTCGTCCCGTTCACGCCGCCCGCGGGTTTGCAGAGGCAGGCCGACTCCCTGGCCGCGGGCGACTGCGCGTTGCTGATGTTCCAACCCACCCAGCCGGTCCGCGACGCCGTGCGTCACCACCGGACGCGCGCCGACGACCTGGCCAACCAGCGCGTCGCGCTGGAGAACATCAGCCCTGCCGTGGATGGCGGCCTCTATCCGGTCAAGACCATCCCGCACGCGCGCATCGCCGTGCAGGCCGACATCTTCATGGACGGCCACGACCAACTCGCCGCCGAGGTGCGCTGGCGCGCCAAGGACGAGGCGCGCTGGCACACGGTGCCGATGACGCGCGGCCTGAACGACCGCTGGGAAGGCGCATTCCGCCCTCGCCGCGTCGGGGCCCATGAATTCGTCGTGGCCGCCTGGTTCGACGCCTGGCATACGTTTACCCATGACATCGAGGTCAAGCACCAGGCGGGCCGCGATATCAGCCTGGAGATCCACGAAGGCCTCGCACTGCTGCGCGACGCCCTGGCGCGCGCCGACGCCGGCTCGCCCGCCGGCGCGGATGCCGAGCCCGTGCGCCGTGCGCTGGCGGCCTTCGCGGACGCCGACCTGACCCATCCGGTCCCGCCGACGCAGGCGCAGGTCGACGTGCTGCTGGACCCGGCGTTGGCGCACGCCATGCACGCGCTTGACGACCACCCGTTCGAAGCGGTCACCGCCACGGCCTACCCGGTCTGGGTGGACCGCAGCCAGGCCGTCCATTCCAGCTGGTACGAACTGTTCCCCCGGTCGCAGGCGGCCGAGCCCGGGCGCCACGGCACCTTCGACGACGTGGTCGCGCGGCTGCCGGACATCCGCGAGATGGGCTTTGACGTGCTGTACATGCCGCCCATCCACCCGATCGGCCAGCGCAACCGCAAAGGCCGCAACAACAGCCTGCGCGCCGAGCCGGGCGACGTGGGCAGTCCCTACGCCATCGGGGCGCAAAGCGGCGGCCACGACGCCATCGAGCCCGCGCTGGGCACCCTGTCCGACTTCCTGAACCTGGTGGATGCGGCCGCTCAGCATGGGATGGAGATTGCGCTGGACTTCGCCATCCAGTGTTCGCCGGATCATCCGTGGCTGACGCAGCATCCGGACTGGTTCTCGTGGCGGCCGGACGGGTCGATGCGCTACGCCGAGAATCCGCCGAAAAAGTACGAGGACATTGTCAACGTGTCCTTCTACGGCGGCCAGAACCGCCGCGGCCGCAAGCTGGGCTTGTGGCGCGCGCTGCGCGACGTGGTGCTGTTCTGGGTGAATCACGGCGTGCGCATCTTTCGCGTGGACAACCCCCACACCAAGCCCCTGCCGTTCTGGCAGTGGCTGATCTGCGAAGTCCACGCGCAGCATCCGGACGTGATCTTCCTGTCCGAGGCCTTCACCCGCCCCAAGATGATGTACCGGCTGGCCAAGATCGGCTTCACGCAGTCGTACACGTACTTCACGTGGCGCAACGAGCGGGCCGAGCTGGAAGCCTACCTGCAGGAGATTTCGTCGCCGCCGGCGGCCGACTTCTTCCGCCCGCACTTCTTTGTGAACACCCCGGACATCAACCCGTTCTTCCTGCAGACCTCGGGACGCCCGGGCTTTCTGATCCGCTCGGCGCTGGCCGCGCTGGGCTCGGGACTGTGGGGCGTGTACAGCGGGTTTGAACTCTGCGAAGGCGCGCCGCTGCCGGGCAAGGAAGAGTACCTGGACTCCGAGAAGTACGAACTGCGCCAGCGCGACTGGCACGCCCCGGGCAACATCCGGGCCGAGATCACACGCCTGAACCAGATCCGGCGCGCCAACCCGGCATTGCAGACGCATCGCGGCCTGACGCTGGCCGCCAGCAGCAACAACCGGGTGCTGGCTTTCTACAAGTCCACGCCAGGCCACGGCAACGTGGTGCTGGCAGTCATCAGCCTGGATCCGTTCCAGGCGCAGGAGACGCGCGTCGAGGCGCCGTTCTGGCTGTTCGGCGAATCGGACGCCGGTCAGCTGTCCGCCGAAGACCTGCTGACCGAAACCCGCGAGACCTGGCATCAGAAGCACCGCAGCCTGACGCTGACCCCCGACCAACCCTATCGCGTGTGGCGGCTTTCGCTGCATGGATGAAGCCCGCGCCCAACGCCATGATGAGTAAAGCCCAACCCATTCAGGATGATCCCCTCTGGTACAAGGACGCCGTCATTTACCAGCTTCACGTCAAGTCGTTCTTCGACTCGAACGGCGACGGCGTTGGCGACCTGCCCGGCCTGATTTCCAAGCTGGACTACATCGCCAGCCTGGGCGTGAACACCATCTGGCTGCTGCCCTTCTACCCGTCTCCCCGCCGCGACGACGGCTACGACATCGCGGACTACCGCGGCGTGCACTCGGACTACGGCACCATCGCCGACGTGCGCAAGCTGATCCGGGCCGCGCATGCCCGGGGCCTGCGCATCATTACCGAACTGGTGGTCAACCACACGTCGGACCAGCACCCGTGGTTCCAGCGCGCCCGTGCGGCCAAGCCCGGGTCGGCGGCGCGCAACTTCTATGTCTGGTCCGACAACGACAAGGCGTACGCCGGCACGCGCATCATCTTCTGCGATACCGAGAAGTCGAACTGGACCTGGGACCCGGTGGCCAACGCGTACTTCTGGCACCGCTTCTATTCGCACCAGCCCGATCTGAACTACGACAACCCGCAGGTGCTCAAGGAAGTGCTGTCCGTCATGCGCTATTGGCTGGACATGGGCGTGGACGGGCTGCGCCTGGACGCGGTGCCCTACCTGGTCGAGCGCGAAGGCACCAACAACGAAAATCTGCCCGAGACGCATGACGTGCTCAAGCAGATCCGGGCGGTGATCGAGGCCGAGTACCCCGGCCGCCTGCTGCTGGCCGAAGCCAACCAATGGCCCGAGGACGCGCAGGAGTATTTTGGCGCGGGCGACGAATGCCACATGTCCTTTCACTTCCCGCTGATGCCGCGGATGTACATGGCCATCGCGCAGGAAGACCGCTTTCCGATCACCGACATCATCCGCCAGACGCCCGATATTCCGCCCACCTGCCAGTGGGCCATCTTCCTGCGCAATCACGACGAGCTGACGCTGGAGATGGTGACGAGCCGCGAGCGCGACTACCTGTGGAACGTGTACGCGGCCGAGCCGCGCGCCCGCATCAACCTGGGCATCCGCCGCCGGCTGGCGCCGCTGCTCGAACGCGACCGGCGCCGTGTCGAGCTGATGAACAGCCTGCTGCTCTCGATGCCCGGCACGCCGGTGCTGTACTACGGCGACGAACTGGGCATGGGCGACAACGTCCACCTGGGCGACCGCGACGGGGTGCGCACGCCGATGCAATGGTCGCCCGACCGCAATGGCGGCTTTTCGCGCGCCGATCCCGAACGGCTGCCATTGCCCGTGCTGATGGGCCCGCTGTACGGCTACGAGGCCGTCAACGTCGAGGCGCAGCAGCGCGACCCGCATTCGCTGCTGAACTGGACGCGGCGGCTCCTGGCGCAGCGCGGGCAGAGCCACGCCTTCGGCCGCGGCACGTTGCGCTTCATCTATGCCGGCAACCGCAAGATCCTGGCCTACCTGCGTCAGTGGGAAGACACGACCATCCTGTGCGTGGCGAACCTGTCGAATGCGGCCCAACCGGTCGAGCTGCACATGCAGGAGTTCTCGGGCCGGGTACCCGTGGAAATGCTGGGTGGCACGCCCTTCCCCGCGATCGGCGAACTGCCCTATCTACTGACGCTGCCGCCCTACGGCTTTTACTGGATGGACCTGAGCCAGGACGCCGCGCCGCCCGGATGGCACGCGACGGCGCCCGCCCAGATGCCCGAACTGATTACCCTGGTGCTCAAGAATCGGGGCGGCGCGGCGCTGACCGACGCGTCCCGCGCCACGCTGGAGCGCGAGATCCTGCCGCAATATCTGGCGCGCCAGCGCTGGTATCCGGGGTCGGAGGCGCCGGCCCGCGCACGTCTGGCCTACGCCACGCCGTTCGCCTCGGCCGACGGGGAATTCTATTGGGCCGAGATCGAGCCGGAGGACGGTACGACGGGCATGCGCGCGCAAGCGCCCTTTGTCCTGGTCTGGGACGAGACCGCCGTCATCCAGTACGCCATTGCCCGCGTGCGCCGCGGCGCCGAAGTGGGCGTCCTGGCCGACGCCTTCCTGCAGCCGGGCTTCGTGCGCAGCACGCTCCGCGCTATGCAGGCGAGCGCGGAACTCGACGGACGCAGCGGCGGCAAGCCGGGCGACAAGCCGGGCGTGATCCGCTTTCTGCCCGAGGCGGGGCTGGCCGGCATGGATTTCGACGGCGACCTCGACATGCACTGGCTGTCGGGCGAACAGTCCAACAGCTCGGTCATCGTCGGCAATGCCGTCATCCTGAAGCTGATCCGCAGCGTGCAGCCGGGCCTGTCGCCCGAAGCCGAGATGACCCGCTACCTGACGCGGGCCGGCTACGGGAACATTCCACCGCTGCTGGGCGAGGTGCAGCGCGTCGACGCGGAGGGCGTCGTGCACACGCTGGCGGTCGCGCACGGCTACGTCTCCAATGAGGGCGATGCCTGGAGCTGGACGCTGGACTACCTGAAGCGCACGCTGGCCAATGCCCTGTTGGTTGGCAGCTCGCCCGAGGAGTTCGAGGAAACCCTGGAAGGCTACGCCGTCATGGCCGGCACCATCGGAGAACGGCTGGGCCAGATGCACACGCTGCTGGCCGCGCCAACCGATGATGCAGACTTCCAGTCGCGAGCCGCCAGCCAGACGGATGCGGACAAGCGGGCCGAGCAGGTGCTTGCGCTGCTGGACCGCGCCGAAAAGAATCTGCGCGCAACGCTGGACAAGCTTGAAGAGCCGTCGCATGCCTGCGCGGAGTGGTTCTTCGAGCATCACGAGCGCCTGGCCAAGCGCGTCGCCGAGATGGCGCAGGCCGAGGTGGGCGCGCCGTGGCTGCGGATACACGGCGACTTCCACCTGGGCCAGGTGCTGGTCGCGCAGACCGACGCCTACCTGATCGACTTCGAAGGTGAGCCGATCAGCAGCCTGGAAGTGCGGCGATCGCTCGCTTCTCCGTACAAGGACGTGGCCGGCATGTTGCGCTCGTTTGACTATGCGGCGGCGTCGATTGCGCGGACGGACCTGATCGGTGGCGCGCATCTGGACGCCAATGCGGGTGCGGACGACGTGCCCGCGCCGCCCGTTGCACCGGCCGAACAGCGCGACGCCCTGCTGGCGCGTTTCCGCCAGCGGGCCTCGGACGCGTTCCTGCAGGGTTACACCAGTGTGCGCGGCGGAGACCTTGCCGCCTCGGGGGATCGCGAGGATACGCTGCTGATCCTGGCGCAACTGGAGAAAGCCGCCTACGAGGTCAGCTACGAAGCGGCCCACCGGCCCGACTGGATTTCGATTCCCCTGTGCGCCCTGACCGAACTGGCGCGCGGCGTCCTGCTGTCGGCCGCCATCGATGCCGAAGGAAAAACGTCATGACCGCAGGCTTTGCCTCTCCCGCCGCTGCCACCGACGGCCACATCGACGCGCAGGAGCTGACCGCGCTGGCCCATGGGCTGCATGACAACCCTTTCGGGGTGCTGGGACCGCACGACGGCTGGGTACGCGTCTTCGTTCCCGGGGCCTCGGCCGTGGCGGTCCTGGATCAGGATGGCGATCGCACGCCCCTGGAGGAACAGGCGCAGGGTCTCTACGTCGGCCGCGTGACGTACGCGCAGGCCGGCGACGGGGCGTCCTACCGCCTGGCGATCCGCTGGCCCGCGGCCGAACAGGTCACCGCCGATCCCTATGCCTTCGGCGCTCTGCTGGATGACGCCACGCTGCAGCGCCTGGCCCAAGGCGCGTGGCGCGAGGCCGGCGAGGCCCTCGGTGCGCACCTGGTCGAGGTGGACGGCGTCAGCGGCCTGCGCTGCGCAGTCTGGGCGCCCAATGCCCGGCGGGTTGCGGTGGCCGGCGATTTCAATGGCTGGGACCCGCGCCGCCACGGCATGCGTCTGCGCCACGCAGCGGGGGTGTGGGAGATTTTCATTCCCGGCGTACGCCCTGGCGACCGCTACAAGTTCGCCATCACCGACCGCAACGGCAATCAATTCTTGAAGGCCGATCCGATGGCGCGCCGCAGCGAGTTGGCGCCCGCCACGGCCTCGATCGTGGACGATCCCGCGCCCTACGCCTGGTCCGACGACGACTGGATGCAGGCGCGCGGGGCGCGCCAGTCTCCCAGCGCGCCCGTGTCGATCTACGAGGTCCACGCCGGCTCGTGGGCCAGTGTGGAAGCGGGTCCCTGCGCCTGGGACCAGATGGCCGACAAGCTGCCGGGCTATGCCCGCGCCATGGGCTTCACGCATCTGGAACTGATGCCCATCATGGAACATCCGTTCGGCGGCTCGTGGGGCTACCAGCCGCTGGGCATGTTCGCGCCCACGGCGCGCTATGGGCCGCCCGAGGCCTTCGCCCGGTTCGTCGACCGCTGCCACGCCGCCGGCATCGGCGTCATCCTGGATTGGGTGCCCGCGCACTTTCCCGACGACGCGCATGGCCTGGCCACCTTCGACGGGACCTCGCTGTACGAATACGAAGATCCGCGCGAGGGCTATCACCCCGACTGGCACACCATGGTCTACAACCTGGGGCGCAACGAGGTGAAGGCGTTCATGATCGCCAGCGCCATGCACTGGCTGCGGCGCTTTCACATCGACGGGTTGCGTGTGGATGCGGTGGCGTCGATGCTTTACCGCGACTACAGCCGCCGGCCCGGCGAATGGATACCTAACCGCTATGGCGGCCGCGAGAATCTGGAGGCGGTCCAGTTTCTGCAGGAGCTGAATGACACCGTGCGCCACGAGGTGCCGGACGCCATCATGGTTGCCGAAGAGTCCACCGCGTGGCCGGGCGTGACCGCGCCCGTGTCCGAAGGCGGTCTAGGATTCCACTACAAATGGAACATGGGCTGGATGCACGACACCCTGCGCTATCTGGCGCAGGATCCGATCCATCGCCGCTACCACCACCACGACATCACGTTCGGCATGGTGTACGCGTACAGCGAGCGCTTCATCCTGCCGCTGTCGCACGACGAGGTGGTGCACGGCAAGGGGTCGCTGCTGGGCAAGATGCCCGGCGACAAGCAGGCGCGGCTGGCCAACCTGCGCGCGTACTTCGGCTTCATGTGGGCGCATCCCGGCAAGAAGCTGCTGTTCATGGGCGGCGAGCTGGCCCAGCCCACCGAATGGAACCACGACGCTACGCTGGACTGGAACCTGCTGGACGACGCGGGCCATCTGGGCATGCAGCGTCTGGTGGCCGACCTGAACCGCCTGTATCGCGACCTCCCGGCCCTCCATGCGCGAGACGCGGACCCCTCGGGGTTCGCGTGGACGATCATGGACGACCAGGACAACAGCGTCGTCGCCTTCATCCGCACCGACGGCCAGCAGCACGTGCTGGCCGTGTCGAATTTCACGCCGGTCACCCGGCACGATTACCGCATCGGGGTTCCTCGGGCCGGCCGCTGGGCTGAACTGCTGAACACCGACGCGTCCCAGTACGGCGGGTCCGGCCAGGGCAACCAGGGCGGGGCCAACACCGGCGACATGGCTGCCCACGGGCAGCCGCAGGCCTTGTCGCTCACCCTGCCGCCCCTCTCGACTCTCTTCCTGATGCACGAAGGCTGAATCCATGGATCCGTCCCAACTGACCCGAATCACCGGCGGCCAGCCCCAACCGCTGGGCGCCACCAGCGATGGCCTGGGCGTGAACTTCGCGGTGTTCTCCGCGCACGCCACCCGTATCGAGCTGTGCATCTTCGATCCCAAGGGGCGCAAGGAATTGCGCCGCTTCGACCTGCCGGAGTGCACGGACGAAATCTGGCACGGCTACCTGCCGGATGCGCAGCCCGGCCTGCTCTACGGCTACCGCGCCCACGGCCCGTACGATCCGCAAAATGGGCACCGCTTCAACCCCAACAAGCTTCTGCTGGATCCCTATGCGCGCCAGCTGAGCGGCCCGCTGCACTGGAGCAATGCGCTCTTTGGCTACCGCATGAATCATTCGCGGCAGGATCTGAGCTTTGACCGCCGCGACAGCGCCCCCGCCATGCCCAAGGCCATCGTGGCCGATGAGGTGCCGTTCAACTGGGGCAACAGCAAGGCCCCGGACACGCCCTGGAACGACACGACGATCTACGAGGTCCACTTGCGCGGCGTGTCGATGCAGCGCGAGGACCTGCGCCAGCCGCTGCGCGGCACCTGCGCGGCCCTGGCCGATCCGCATTTCATCGAGCATCTGCAGCGTTTGGGCGTGACGGCGGTGGAACTCTTGCCGGTGTATGCCTTCCTGCAGGACCACTTCCTGACCGAGCGCGGGCTGCGCAACTACTGGGGCTACAGCACCCTGTCCTACTTCGCCCCGGAACCGGCGTA
This sequence comes from Achromobacter sp. GbtcB20, assembly GCF_019091095.1. NCBI lineage: Bacteria > Pseudomonadati > Pseudomonadota > Betaproteobacteria > Burkholderiales > Alcaligenaceae > Achromobacter > Achromobacter sp. GbtcB20. Next base: position 212,735 of record NZ_JAGXJZ010000004.1, read on the forward strand.
CCTCATGCAGCATCCCAACGAATTGCGGCTGGCGATCCGCCGTCTGCACGCGGCGGGCATCGAGGTGATCCTGGACGTGGTCTACAACCACACCTGCGAAGGCAACGAAATGGGGCCGACGCTCTCCTGGCGCGGCCTGGACAACGCCAGCTACTACCGCCTGATGCCGGGGCAAGAGCGCTACTACATCAACGACACGGGCTGCGGCAACACGGTCAACATGTCGCACCCGCGGGTGCTGCAGATGGTGACCGACTCGCTGCGGTACTGGGCCACCTCTTACGGGGTGGACGGCTTTCGCTTCGACCTGGGCGTGACGCTGGGCCGCGAGGGCAACGGCTACGACCCCGGCTCGGGATTCTTCGACGTGATCCTGCAGGATCCGGTGCTGTCCAAGCTCAAGCTCATCTCCGAACCGTGGGACATCGGCCCGGACGGCTACCAGCTGGGCAATCACCCGCCCGGGTTCGCGGAATGGAACGACAAGTTCCGCGACACCACGCGCCGCTTCTGGCGCGGGGATGAAGGCATGCGCGGCGAGATGGCGGCGCGGCTGTGCGGGTCGCGCGACATCTTCGACCGCCGCCATCGCCGCCCCTGGTCCAGCGTCAACTACGTGGCCTCGCACGACGGCTTCACGCTGGCCGACATCGTCAGTTACGACGGCCGCCACAACGAGGCCAATGGCGAGGACGGCAATGACGGCCATTCCGAGAACTTCAGCCACAACTGGGGCGCCGAAGGGCCGACAGACGATCCGCAGATTCTGGAGACGCGCGGCCGCGTTCAACGCGCGCTGCTGGGATCGGCCATGCTGTCCGACGGCACGCCGATGCTGCTGGCGGGCGATGAATTCGGCAACAGCCAGGAAGGCAACAACAACGCCTACTGCCAGGACAACGCCATTTCCTGGCTGGACTGGACACAGGCCCAAAGCGATGCCGGCCGGGCGCTCAGCCGCTTTGTGGGCCGCCTGACGGCCCTGCGCCGCGCGCATCCCAGCGTACGCAGCGCCCGCTATGGCGATGCGGGCCAGGAAATTCTGCCGGGCGTCCCGGCCATTTCCTGGTTCGACGCATCGGGCGCGCCGCTGGAGGGCCCGGCGTGGGACGCCGAACAGGAGCGCGTCATGGGCTTGCGCCGCGCCGCGCTGCGCCCCGAGGGCGGCGCCGACGTGACGCTGTTGCTGATGAACCCCACGCACGAAGCCGTGACCTTCACACTGCCCGAAGCCGGCTTCGCCTGGTCGTTGGAACTGGACTCGGACAAGCCGGCCGAGCCCGCGCCATGGGACGAGCCGACGGTGACGGTTGCGCCTCATAGTCTTGTCTTGATGGGACAGCGGGCGGAACCGGGAGAGGCGACATGACGCATCCGTACTCATTCGGCGCCTTGCCGCTGGAAAGCGGCGTCACCCGCTTTCGGCTGTGGGCGCCGAGCGCCCCGCCCGGTCTCGTGCTGGAGGTCGAGGGCCATCCCCCGATTCCGATGCGGCCCGGCCCGGACGGCTTTGCGCAAGCCGATGTGGACTGCCCGGCGGGCGCCCGCTACCACTATCGGCTGGACGACGGCACCGTCATACCCGATCCTGCATCACGTCTGCAGGACGGCGACGTGCATGGCGACAGCGTTGTCGTCGCGCCCGGCGCGTACCGCTGGCGCCACCCGGAATGGACCGGCCGCCCGTGGGAAGACACCGTCATCTACGAAGTCCACGCGGGACTGGCGGGCGGCTACGCGGGCCTGATCGCGCGGCTGCCCGAATTGGCCGACATGGGCATCACCATGCTGGAGCTCATGCCCATCGCCGATTTTCCGGGAGAGCGGAACTGGGGCTATGACGGCGTGCTGGCGTATGCGCCCGACACCGCGTACGGTTCGCCCGACGATCTGAAGAACCTGATCGACACCGCGCATGGATTGGGCATGGGCGTGATGCTGGACGTGGTCTACAACCACTTCGGCCCGGACGGCAATTACCTGTCGGCCTATGCCGCGCCCTTCTTTCGCACCGATATCGACACGCCGTGGGGGGCTGCCATCGACTTCCGGCAGGCGGCCGTCAGCGCCTTCTTCAAGGAAAACGCGCTGTACTGGCTGACCGAGTACCGCTTTGACGGCCTGCGCCTGGACGCTGTCCATGCCATCGCCGGACACGAGTGGCTGCACGAGCTGGCCGGTTTCGTGCGCGACAACGTCTCGGCCGAGCGCCACGTGCATCTCGTCGTCGAAAACGACGACAACCGGGCCAGCCTGCTGCGCGGCGATTTCGAGGCGCAATGGAACGACGATGCGCACCATGTGCTGCACCATCTGCTGACCGGCGAATCGCGCGGCTACTATTCCGACTACGCCGAAGCGCCCGCGCAGGCGTTGGCGCGCTGCCTGGCCGAAGGCTGGGTGTATCAGGGCCAACCCTCCGCCTATCGGGGCAACCAGCCGCGTGGCGAGCGCAGCGCCGACCTGCCGCCCACCGCCTTCGTGCTGTTCTTGCAGAACCATGACCAGACCGGCAACCGCGCGCGCGGCGAACGCCTGACCGAGCTGGTGGACAACCCCCAGCGTCTGCGTGCGGCTGTCGCGCTGCAATTGCTGGCGCCGCAGATCCCGTTGATCTTCATGGGCGAGGAACGCGGATCGCGCGCGCCGTTCCTGTATTTCACGAGCCACACCGATCCCGAACTGGCGCAGGCGGTGCGCGACGGCCGGCAACGCGAATTTTCGGCCTTTCCCGAGTTCGCCGGCGATTCCCCGGCCGCGCAGTTGCCCGATCCGAACGACGCGTCCACCTACCACGCCAGCTATCCCTGGCAGGACGAGCCAGATGCGGCCCAGTGGATGCGCGATTACACGGCGCTCTTGCAATTGCGCGCGCGCATGATCGCGCCGCGGCTGGCGGGCGCGGTCAGCCTGGGCGCCGCGGCGGTGGGCGACCGCAGTGTGTTCGCACGCTGGGAATTGGCCGATGGCGCCCGCCTGACGGTCTACGCGAACCTGGGGCCCAATCCTCAGACCGTGCCCGATTCGCTCATGCCCGGTCCGGACGTGTTCGCGACCCTGCTGTTCGAATCGCCCGCGGGCGGACGGGACCGGCTCGCACAAGGCGAACTGTGCCCGGACAGCACCGTCTGGCTGCTGGAGGACGCGGCATGAAGCGCACCAGTGCCGAGCCGGATGGCCTGTCCGCGCTTGCCGCCGAGGCCGGCATCGCGGAGCATTGGACCGATGCGCGCCAGCGCCCGCAGCGCGTCGCGCCGGAAACCTTGCGCGCGCTGCTGGCTGCGATGGACCTGCCGGCAGAGACGTCCCGGGACATCGCCGACAGCCGCCAGCGCCTGGCGGAACAGGCGGCGGACGCGCTGCCGCCCATGCTGGTGACGCGGTGCAACGCCCGCACGCCGCTGCCCAAGACTGCCCGCGGCCCCTATCGCATCCTGTGCGAATCCGGCCACATCCTGAACGGCCATATTCAGGCGGGCGCGGACGGCATCCCGTTCCTGGTGGCGCCCGACGAGCCCGGCTACCACCGGCTGCTGTTGACGTCGGCGCAGGCCACGCTGGCGGTGGCGCCGCGGGAGGCCCCGAGCCTCGCCGACCTGACCGGCGCGGCCAGCCCGCGCTGTTGGGGTCTGGCCGCACAGGTCTACAGCCTGCGCCAGGACGCGCGCGCCGACATGCCGCGCACGCACGGTTTCGGCGATTTTGGCGCGCTGCGCGAACTAGCGGTGGCCGCTGCCGAGCAAGGCGCCGACATGCTTGCCATCAGCCCGGTTCACGCGATGTACGCCGCGCAACCCGAGCGATCCAGCCCGTATTCGCCGTCCAACCGCCTGTTCCTGAACGTGCTGTACGCCGATCCCGCCCCCGTGCTGGGCCAGGATGCGCTGCAGCGCGCGCTGGCCGGCGTCGCCCCCGCGGCGTTGACCGCGCTGGACGGATTAGCGCGCATCGACTGGCCGGCGGCCGCGGCGATCCGCTTGCAAGCGCTGCGGTCCTTGCATGCCGAATTCGCCACCCATGGCGGTGTCAGTGAGCGGGCGCGCTATGCGAAATTTTGCACTGAGCGCGGCCAGGCCCTGCGCGACCACGCGATCTTTGAAGCGCTGCATGCGGCGCAACGCGCGCCCGGCGGGTCGATCCCTGCGTGGCAGCGCTGGCCTGCCGCCCTGCGCGATCCCACCTCGTCGCAGGTCCAACGCTTTGCTGAGGACCATGCGCTGGACGTAGACTTTCACCAATTCGCGCAGTGGCTGGCGGCAGAGAGCCTGGCTGCGGCGCATGCCGCGGGCCGCGAGGCCGGCATGCGGCTGGGCCTGCTCGCCGATCTGGCCGTGGGCGCCAGTCCGGATGGCAGCCACGCCTGGAGCCGCCAGGCCGACCTCATGCGCGGCATGTCCGTGGGCGCGCCGCCCGACATCTACAACCCCCTCGGACAGTACTGGGGCCTGACCGCCTTCTCGCCGCGCGCGCTGCACACCCAGGGCTACGCTGCCTTCATCGACATGCTGCGCGCCGTGCTGGCGCATACCGGCGGCGTGCGCATCGACCACATCCTTGGAATGGCGCGTCTGTGGCTTGTGCCCGAGGGCGCGTCGCCCGCCGATGGCGCCTACCTGCGCTATCCGCTGGACGACATGCTTGCGCTGATCTCGTTGGAGGCCTGGCGCCATCGCGCCTGCGCCATTGGCGAAAACCTGGGCACCGTGCCCGAGGGCTTTGATGACCGGCTCAAGGACAATGGCGTGCTCGGCATGAACGTGCTCTGGTTCATGCGTCAGGCGCCGGACGCCCAGCCGGGTCCCGACGCCCCGGCCGGTTTCACGACGCCCGCCGAGTGGCCGCGCAACGCGGTCGCCATGACGACGACGCATGACTTGCCCACCCTGCGCGGCTGGTGGGACGAGCGCGACATCGACTGGCGCGTCAAACTGGGTCTGCTGGGCGCCGACGACAGCGAGGAAAGTCTTCGCGCCGAACGGGCGCTGGACCGCGAGCTGCTTTCGCGGGCGCTGGATCCAAGCCTGGCAACGCCGCCCGCCGAGGCGCCGGTGCCCGCGCTTCTGCAGTTCGTGTCCTCCAGCCCGTGCCCGCTGATGTTGATTCCGATGGAAGACGTTGCCGGCGTACTGGACCAGCCGAACCTGCCCGGCACCATCGACACCCACCCCAATTGGTGCCAACGGTTGCCGCTGAGCATCCGCGCGACCTTTGCCGATCCCGCCACGCAGGCCCGCCTGGATGCCGCGCGCGCCGGAAGGAGACAATCTTGAGCACACCGCAAGCCACCGCCCGGCTGCAATTGCACGCAGGCTTCACACTCGACGACGCGTGCGCCCAGGTGGATTACTACGCGGACCTGGGGGTCAGCCATCTGTATCTGTCGCCCATCACCCGCGCGCGAGCGGGCTCCACGCACGGCTACGATGTCATCGACCACGCCGTGGTCAGCCCGGAACTGGGTGGCGAACCCGCCCTGCTCCGGCTGGCCAGCGCTGCGCGGGCACGCGGCCTGGGCCTCATCGCGGATATCGTGCCCAACCACATGGCGGCCCATCCCACCAACGCGTGGTGGCGCGACGTGCTAGCCAACGGCGCGGCAAGCGCGTGGTCGGCCTACTTCGATATCGACTGGAATCGTCCCGCGCCGGCGCTGCGCAACAAGGTCCTGCTGCCCGTGCTGGGCGACCCGTACGGCGCGTCCCTGGAGCGCGGCGCGATCACGCCGCAATGGGACCCGGATGCCGCCGCCCCCGAGCTGGACGTGCATGGCCAGCGCTATCCGCTGACGCCGTCGTCCGTGCCGCGCGGCGCCGCACGCGAGGCGTGGCTGCGCGAACACGACCCCGCCGAGGCGCCCGGCCGCCAGCGTCTGCATGAACTCCTGGAACGCCAGCACTACCGCCTTGCGTGGTGGCGCACCGCGCCCGACCAGATCAACTGGCGGCGCTTCTTCGAAATCAGCGAACTGGTCGGCGTGCGTGTCGAGGACGAGGCGGTCTTTGACGCCGTCCATGCGCTTGTCCTGCGCCTGTACGCCCAAGGCGTGCTGGACGGCCTGCGCATCGACCACATCGACGGGCTGGCGTCGCCCGGCGGGTACTTGCGGCGGCTGTCGGCGCGTCTGGCGCAAGCCAACGCCAGCCGGCCCGCGGCGCTGCGCCAGGACCAACCGTATCTGGTCGTGGAGAAGATCCTGGCGCATGACGAGGCGCTGGATCCTCGCTGGCAGACCGACGGCACCACGGGCTACGACTTCATGGACCAGGTGAGCGCCGTGCTGCATGACCCGCAGGGCGAGGCGCCGCTGCGCACATTCTGGCAAGAATTGACCGGCGACGACCGCGACGCTGCCGAGCAGCTACGCGCGGCGCGTGTGCGCATGCTGGTGCGGCACTTCCCCGCCGAACGGCAGGCGCTGGTCGGCTGCCTTGAACAGATCGCCAGTCAGGACGTGCGCACGCGCGACTGGACCGCAACCGCGATCGACCGCGCGCTGAGCGCCCTGCTGGCGGCCTTTCCCGTCTACCGCACTTACGCCGAGGACGAGGGCAGCAACCCGGCGGACGCGCATCGGCGCAACACCGCCGTTCAGGGCGCGGCGTTGGCGCTGGCGGCCCGCGAGGGTTCGGCAGACGCCACGCTGCTGGCGCAGATCGCCGAATGGTTCAATGGCCAGCCGGAACACGCCACTGCACTGCGGCGCTTTCAGCAATTGACGCCGCCCCTGGCCGCGAAGGCGCTGGAGGACACGCTTTTCTACCGCTACGGGCCGCTGCTGTCGCGCAACGAGGTCGGCGCGTCGCCCGCGCGCTTCTGCCTGTCCGGCGACGAGTTCTTTCAGGCCTGTGCCGCCCGAGCCCGAACGCATCCCCGCGCCATGCTGGCCACCGCCACGCACGATCACAAGCGCGGCGAAGACACGCGGGCCCGCCTTGCCGTCTTGACGGAGATGCCGCAGCGCTGGCTGGAAGCGGCGCGCGGCTGGATCGACGCCATGCCTGCCGGCTTGACGCGTGCCGACCGCTACATGCTCATCCAGACCCTGGTCGGCGCCTGGCCCTGCGATTGGCGCGCCGACCCGTCCGATTGGCCGGCCGACCGCCTGCAACCCTGGCTGGACCGTGTCGCCCAATGGCAGGAAAAGGCGCTGCGGGAAGCCAAGCTGCACACCAGCTGGACCGACCAGGACCCGGCGTACGAAGCGGCCGCAAAGGCGTGCCTCGCCTGGCTGGGCCACGACGCCGACGGCCGCGCCGTGCTGGCCAGCATGGCGGCCTTTGCGCTGGAAATCGCACCCGCCGGCATGGTGAACAGCTTTACCCAGACGCTGCTGCGCTGCACGTTGCCGGGCGTGCCGGACCTCTATCAGGGTACGGAGCTTTGGGATTTCAGCCTCGTCGACCCGGACAACCGCAGGCCGGTCGACTACGGCCTGCGCGCCCGGCTGCTGGCCGACGGGTCGCGCGAGGTGGCCATGGACCTGTCGGAATCAGCTTGGCGAACGGGCGCGGTCAAACAGGCCCTGATTCACCGCCTACTCCTTGCCCGCCAGCGAATCCCCGCGCCGTTTGCGGCAGGCACCTTGCACGCCCTGCAAGCCGAAGGCAGCCAGGCGGACCATGTGCTGGCCTATGTGCGCCAACATGAGGGTCAGTCGGCCCTTATCGTCGGGGCGCGCACCTGCGCGTTGCGGTTGACCGGCTATGTAAACGGCCAGCCGGGCGAGGCGCGAGCGTTCTGGGGCGATACGGCGCTGCGGTTGCCGGCGGCAAGCCCGATTCTGTCCTGGCACGACGCGCTAACCGGGCGCCGGGTGCGCGCGGGCGCCGATGGCCTGCTGCCGGTATCGGAAGTGTTGCGCGACGGCCCCGCGGCGTTGTGCCTGTCTTCGTGAGCGCGGGACGGCCTTTCAAGCGCAATTCGGCCCCGGATACGCCACGGAGGAGGCGCGGCCGGGGCCGTCAGGCACTACGCAGACAACCGCGCGCTGGTGACGCGGCTGGCGTAGCCAACGCGTTTAGCGCTGGGTCCTGTTCTGCTGGCCTGAAGTCTGACCTTGTTGATTCCGGTCTTTCTCCATTTGCTGACCCGATTGTCCGGGCTGTTGACCCGGCGACTGGTTGCGGTCCCGCGGATTTTCCTGGGACTGTTGCTTTTGCGGTTGCTTCTGCTGGTCGGGTTGGTTCTGGTTGGCCATTACAAGTCTCCTAGTAAGCGGAGATATTCCGCCCAGATACCAGAGCAACCGGCGTGCCCAGCCGAGGCGCGGCGGGCGGGTCCAGGGCAAGCATTTTCAGGGGACGGGGCCGGGGCTGGGCAATCCCCGCGGCGGTCGGTAAAAACTACGCTCGCGCAGGACGAGGTGAGGCGGCGGCGACTACGCCACCGTGCGCAAGATGACGGGGCGCGTGGGCTCAGTTTCCTGGCTGGGCCCGTCGAAGGCATCCAGCCACGACGACGCATAAGCGGCAGGCGCGGCCAGCGGCTCGCCACCGTCGCGTTGCGTCCGAAGGCGCAAGATCAGTTCGTCCAGCGGCATGGGCCGGCCCAGCGAAAAGCCCTGCCCGTACCGGCATCCCGCCGCACGCAGCGCGGGAATGTCAGCGACGTTTTCCACCCCTTCGGCCACCACGCGCCAGCCCAGCCGGGTAGCCAGCTCCGCGGCGGTGCGCAGCACTTCAAAAGCCACGGTGCTGCGGCGCATCCGCGTCACGAAATACTGGTCGATCTTCACCTCCGACAGCGGAAGCGCCGACAGCAGCTTGAGCGACGCGTGGCCGGTGCCGAAATCGTCCAGGCTGACTTCGCAACCCGCCTCTTCCAGCCGAAGCAGCGACGCGCGCAGCACGTCCAGATCATGGATGGGTTGGTCTTCGGTCAATTCCACGCGCACCAGCGAGGGGGGCAATTCCGCGGACCGCACGCGATCCAGCAGGAAATCGATGCAGCGCGTCTCGGAAAGCGTGGTGGCCGGCGCATTGATCGCCAGCGGCACCGCCAACCCCAAACGGCGCAGTGCCTGGAGCGCATCGATGACCCGCACGCAGACGCGCTCGAACAGCATGCAGTCCAGCCCTAGCCGGTTCACGGCCGGGATGAAGTCCGACGGCATCACGAAGCCCAGTTGCGGATGCTGCCATCGGACCAATGCTTCGGCCGATACGATCCGGCCCGTCAGCAGGTCCACTTGCGGCTGAAGGAGCACGCGCAGCCCGTCCCGGCTAGTGATCATGGCGGTAATTTCCGCATCGCTGACCACGGAATTTTGGCAAGGCTCAGTGTTGATCATGGCTTGCTCCAGATGCGCTCCGACGTGATGCCTGCGCTGTCCGGGCGCAGATCGGGACACGATATTCGGGCATTCTGCGCTCACTCCGCCATAAAGTCACACACATGTAACCAGAGGTGTTAAGGTGCGGAAATTCATGTTTCACGAGGTATCGCGGGCACGCTGCAACTCGGGCCTGACGGTGTCTTGTCGACATGGTAGGGTTGCCGTCTTCGGGCCCGGCCCGCGTTCCATTTCCGCTGTATTTCCCCTCTCCGCGTGACTAGTCTGCTTACTCGTTGGCGCGCTTCCCTGCGCAATGTGCTGTGGCTCGACGCCCTGCAAGCCGCCGCCATCAGCGCGGCCCCCGTCATCCTTGCCGTGCTGGTGCACGAACCCCGGTTGGGCTGGACCGCCATCGCGGCGTTCTGGGCCTGCTTCGGCGACCCAGGCGGCCCCTTGCGCAAGCGCGCGGGATCGATGCTGGCGCTGGGCTTGATCGGCGCCCTGTTCTGCCTGCTGGCCAGCGCCAGCGCGGCGCACCTCTGGCTGCTGTTGCCGCTTACGTTTGTCTGCTGCACGTTCGGCGGGCTGCTCCGCGTGCTGGGACCGGCCGCCGCCATCGTGGGCACCCTGCTGTCGGCCGGCTTCGTCGTGGCCGCCGAGCTGCCCGCGCCGACGCTGATGGAAAGCCTCTGGTACACGCTGTTCTTCCTGGCGGGCGCGGTCTGGGCCATCCAGATGACGGCGCTCGTCTGGCGCCGCCGTCCCTGGAAGGACGCAACCCATGCGGTCGCGCACTGCTACCGGGGGCTGGCCGATTTTTCCGACGCGCTGGCTCGCATGTATTCGGGCCTGGCGCCCGCCGCGGGGCAACAAGCCTGGACCGCCGTCGTCAAGCCCCAGCGCAGCGCCCAGCGCGCCGCACTTGAAGCTGCTCGCGTCCGCATCCGCGAAGTGCTCGATGCCCGGCCGTCGCGCCGGGCCCGCGCGCATCAATTGATGTACCTGCTGGACAGCGCCGAGGACAGTTTCATCGCACTGGTCGCGGCGGCCGACCTGCTGGAATCGAACGCGCCGCGCTGGCTGGGCCGCAGCGCCGGCGCCCACCTGTCGCACGCCCTGCACCGGTACGCCAGCGTCTGCAACGCCATCGCCAGCACCTCCGACGTCAGCGATGCCAAGCAGGCCGATTGCCTGCGCGAGCGCCTGGCCCACTACAACGCCGGGCTGCGCGATCTGCGCGGCGGCGCCATGGCCTACGCGCCCGACCTGGCCACCGTGGTGCCGGTGCTGGACCGCCTGCTGCACACCGCTCAGGCGGTCTCCCACACCCTTTTCGACCAGGGCGCCGCGCCCGCCGCGCCCGCCCAACGCGCCCGCGACGCAAGCGGCGCGCAACAGGCCTGGCAAACGTTGCGCCAGAACCTGCGGTTCGAATCCGATGCCTTCCGCCATGCGTTTCGCGTCGGCGTGGGCGCCACCATTGCCGTCGCGCTGTCCAAGACCTTTGCCGTCAACCACGGCTACTGGATGTCGCTGACGCTGGTCTTCATCCTGCAGCCGTACTTCGCGACGACCTGGCAACGCACCGTCGAGCGCGTGATCGGCAGCGTGGCGGGCGCCATCGGCGCCTCGTTGCTGGGACTTCTGCTCAGCACGCCGCTGTCGGTGGCGCTGGCGGTGCTGCCGATCGCGCTGGGCACGTTTGCCGCGCGCACCATCCATTACGCGCTCTTCACCTTTTTCCTCACCTCGCAGTTCGTGCTGGTCAGCCACATCCAGCAGCCCGAGATCTACGAGCCCATGCTGGCCGCGCTACGCGCGTTCAACAGCGTCCTGGGCGGCATCCTGGCGCTGCTGGTGGGCTTTCTGGTCTGGCCCGAGAAGGAACCGCGGCAGCTTGCCGGCGCCCTGGCGCGCGCGCTGCAGCGGCACGCGGACTACGCGCTGGCCCTCACGCAGGAAAAGAGCGGCGACGCGTCTTCGCAGGACATCGTCGGCCTGCGCAGGCTTGCCTGCCTGTCGGCCGACAACGCCGAGGCTTCCCTCCAGCGGCTTCAGCAGAATCCGGTGCATCGCGAGCGCAACGTGGACACCGCGGTGAACCTGCTCAACGCCATGCGCCGCATCACGGCGGCGGGCACGGTGCTGGAAATCCAGCCAGCGCTGCCCCCGGCGTCAGCGGCGGCCGCCGCGCTGCGCGACTACGGCGCCAGGCTTGCGCACGTGCTGCACCCCGAAGGCCCCACCCCGCCCGGAGACGCACGCCGCATCGGCGTCCCGCCGGTCATCGCCGACGCCGAACCGGCGCTCGCCGCTCCGCTGGACCGCATCGCCCAGCAGGCGCGCCAGATCCGGCAACTGCGCGAACGCGTGCAGCGCGACGACGCGGCGCATTAACGGTCTCTCATTGCGCCGGCGAGGCCAAACTCAGACAGGTTTGACGCGCATCAATGGAGCCCGCGGGCGAAACGGCAACCATACGGACATGGCACGCTTTTAACCAAGGAGGCCCACCATGTACCGCCGCATTACTGTCCACCTGGACCACGGGTTTGACTGCACCCGCCGCACCGCGCTGGCGCTGGGACTGGCCAAGCGCCACAAGGCCGAACTGGTGGGGGTCTACGCCAGCTCCGCGCCGCCGCAGTACTACTACGGCGAATCCGTCATGATGTCGCGCACGCTGAACATCATGAAGAACCTGCAGGCACAGAATCGGGGTGCGGTACAGAACGCCTTTCTGGAAGCGGCAGCGGCCGCCGACGTGCCAGCCGTCGTCCGGGCCGGCGAATCCTCGCCCAGCGCCACCGTTGCCCTGCACGGCCGGGCCAGCGACCTCCTCATCGTCAGCCAGCAAAACCGCGACGACGTCGAAGCCGCGCACGAAAACGAATTCGTTGAACAAACCTTGCTGACCGCCGGCCGCCCCGTCATGGTGCTGCCGTCCAGCGGTGATTTTCCGGTGGTCGGCGAGCGGGTCCTCTTGTGCTGGGACGGCAGCCGCGAAGCCGCCCGCGCGCTGGCCAATGCGGCACCGCTCCTACAGGGCGCCTCGCATGTGGTCGTGCTGACCATGGACGAAGGGGCCGCCACGCGCAATGTCGAATCCATCCCCTTCGAAGACCTGGCCAGCTATTGCGTTGCGCATGGCATCCCCGCGCCCGATCACGTGCGCCGCGACATCAAGGGCGTCGGCGTGGGCAGCACCATCCTGAATGCCGCCGCGGACTACAGCGCGGACCTGATCGTCATGGGCGCGTACGGCCACAGCAAGTTCCGGGAATGGGCCATGGGCGGCGCCACCGCTTCCATCCTTAAAAGCATGACCGTGCCCATCATGTTCTCGCACTAACGCGCATCCCCTGCCCGCCCACACGAAGCCGCGCCCCTCACCGGGCGCGGCTTCGGTGCATTTCGGCCGGGAGCAGTATCAGGCCGCCTCGGGCTGCGCGTCGCGAACCGGCGTCAGCACCGGCTTGCCCGCAAAATGCGCCGTGGCGTTTTCCAAGAACAGCGCAACCGTGGCGGCCACGGCTTCAGGCGAGCGGCCCGCGCTGTGCGGCGTCAGCACCACGTTGTCCAGTTGCTTGAGCGCATCGGGTATGAACGGCTCGCCGTCCACCACGTCCAGGCCCGCGCCCGCGATGCGCCGCTCGGCCAGCGCCGCGATCAGCGCGTTGGTATCGACCACGCTGCCCCGCGCGATATTGATCAGATATCCATCCGGACCCAGCGCCTCCAGCACATTGGCGTCAACCAGGTGATGCGTGCCGGCGCCGCCCGGGGTGGCCACCACCAGAAAGTCCGATTCCGCGGCCAGCGCGCGGGGGTTGTCGAAATAGGTGTAGCCCGACTCCGGCCGGGCGCGGCGGTTGTAATACCCGACGCTCATGCCGAATCCATTCGCGCCGCGGCGCGCGATTTCCAGGCCGATCGTGCCCAGGCCCAAAATGCCCAGACGCTTGCCGCTGACCTGCGGCCCCATGAAGCCGCTCCAGTGACCCTGCCGCACCCAGGCGTCCGCCTGCGGCAGTCGGCGCGCGGCGCCCAACAGCAGCGCCATCGCATGGTCGGCAACGGAAACCGCATTGGCGCCCGGGCCGTTGGTCACGACGATGCCGCGCGCGTGAGCCGCCAAGAGATCGATGTTTTCATAGCCGACGCCCAGCGAACAAACGATGCTCAGGTTCGGCAGCGCGGCCATTTCGTCGGCCCGCAGGCCAGTGGCGCCACGCGTCAGGACGGCGCGGATCTGCCCGCCATGCGCCTGGATGGCTTGCGCGCGGGTCTGGTCGGTGGTGGCGAGAATCGGGCGGAAGCCCTGGGATTCGATGACGGGAAGATAGTCCTGAACGCTGTCGATCAGGATGAGTAAGGGGATGCTCATGGGGCTGCGGGATCTAGGTGGGTTGCTGCTGAAACCCGCAGATCTTACGCCCGACGCGGCGCGCGCGCCAGGACGGCACGGCCACCCCGGGCCCTGCTGGCGGCCCGCCAGACGCGCTGGCGTCCGGCGGCCATCAGCGTGTCATGGCGCTATATGCGTCCCATCAACAGCAGCACGATGAGCACGATCACAACGATGCCCAACAGGCCGCTCGGGTAGTAGCCCCAGCTACGGCTGTGAGGCCAGGCGGGGACGGCGCCGATGAGCAACAGGATCAGGATGATCAGCAGGATGGTCGACATAATGACTCCTTGGATTTATTGATTTGAGTTGTGGAAGGGGCGAAGGATCAGGCGTCTTTCGGCGGCACGATTTCCTTGACGGGCGGGGACAGCGGCGGCAGGTCCACGTCCGGCTCATCGGTATCCGGGTCGACCGGCAAGTCCCCCGGCGGCGAGCCGGGCGGGATCGGATCCGGCTTCGGCGGCACATGTAGTTGCAGGACGGTTTGCATTGCACTCTCCTCTGAAGATTCTCTCGCGGGCGGCGCGGCCGGTCGGCGGGCGTTTCCGGCGGCGCGATTGCCGACAAGGCATTCAGCAAGCGGCGTGCCCAAAGCCGTCCACGCCCGCGATCGCCGCCGCCGGGAACGCGGCATGCTGTAGCCCAGCGCTACCGCGCGCACCCGGAGATTGAATGAGCACCCGCACGCAAAAGGACCCGGATCCGTTGCCCGTCGAAGAGGCATCGCTGACCTATGTGGACGACACGCAGCCCGGCTACACCCGCGTGCGCGTCAACGCCCATACGTTTCACTATCTGGACGAGAAAGGCGCGCGCATTACCGACGAGGCGCAGATCCAGCGCATCAACGCCCTGGCCATCCCGCCCGCGTACGAAAACGTATGGATCTGCCCGCTGGCGGACGGGCATCTTCAGGCCACGGCGCGCGATGCGCGCGGCCGCAAGCAATATCGCTATCACCCCGACTGGACGGCGGTACGCGACGCCACCAAATACAAGAATCTGCTGTCCTTCGGCCACGCATTGCCCCGGATCCGGCGTCAGGTCGAGCGCGACATGAAGATACCGGGCCTCACGCAGGACAAGGTGGTCGCGACCCTGGTCCGCCTGCTGGAGATCACCCTGATCCGCGTTGGCGGGCGCGAATATGCGCGTGCCAACAAGTCCTACGGCCTGACAACGCTCAAGCGCCGTCACACGACCGTGGCCGGCAGCCGTTTCCGGTTCAGATTCCAGGGCAAGAGCGGCGTGGCCCACGACGTCACGGTCACGGACCGTCGCGTGGCGCGCATCATCAAGCAATGCCTGGACATTCCGGGCCAGCAGCTGTTTCAGTATCTGGATGCCGACGGCGACAAGCGCCCGGTCGATTCCGGCGCGGTCAATGCCTACCTGCGTCACGCCGGCGGCGGCGAATACACCGCCAAGCACTATCGCACCTGGGCGGGCTCCGTGATGGCCTTTGCCGCGCTGCAGGCGCGCCCGTTCGAAGACGAGCGCCGCGCCAAGCAGGAGGCGGTGGACGTCATCAAGGCCGTGTCAAAACGGCTGGCGAACACGCCCGCCGTGTGCCGCGCGTGCTACGTGCACCCAGCCATCATGGAAGCCTACCTGACCGGTACGCTGCCCGCGCGCACGGCCGCCCCGGCAGGCCCCCGCGGGCTCAGCGCCGACGAGCGGCGCCTGCTCGCCTTTCTTCATGAGCAGGACGCCGGCGATGCGTGATCAGAGAATCGAGGAGCGCGCATTCTTGGCGCGGGGCTGCGGCGCGGAGCCGTCGGCCCAATTCGATTCGGTCTTGTTGTCGACCACCTCGCGCTTGTCGCGCGCGGCCTCGTCGGGCGTATCGGCATCGGGTTTATCCGGTAGATTTGGCACGTCGACGGGACCGCTCGGCGGCAGTATCTTAGCGTTGTCCTGCGCGGATTTGCCGGCGCGCGCCGGCGAGGTGGTTTTGGATGTGGACGAGGGTTTCACGGTGTTCTCCCGCCAGTTGCGAACCTTCATCCTACGGCCCCTCGCCCGCAGGAAAAACTGTCAAGACCTTCAAATTGCAAGCGGATGTGCCGCCGCGCCAGCCGCGCCTGTGTGGCCGGGCGGCCGCGGCCGCTCACAAGGAGATGCAATGCGAGACCCAAACTTCGAACAATGTGTGCAAGCCTGCTATGAATGCGCGGTAGCGTGCGATCAATGCGCGGCCGCGTGTCTGCGGCAGAATCCGGCGCAGATGCGCGCGAACATCGCCTTGTGCACCGATTGCGCCGAGGTCTGCCGCTTGTGCGCGGCCATGCTGGCCCGCGGCGGCGAATTCGCTCAGGCGCTTTGCACGTTGTGCGCGCTGGTCTGCGATGCCTGTGCGCGGCAATGTTCCACGCACGACGCCGAGCACTGCCAGATTTGCGCAGGCGCCTGTATCGCCTGCACGCTGGCATGCCGAGACATGGTCGAGGCGTAAGCCTCGCCCCGCCGCGCGGCCGCCCGGGCCGGCCGCAACGGCGCATTTTTCCGCCCGACAGTCAGGAGCTTTCGATGGCCACCACGAATACCCCCATGCCTTCCGACTTCCCCGAGAACGGCCCCGACAATCGTGGCGCCTACAGGCGCTCGCGGCATCCGGAAAGCTGGATCGACGAGCTGGAAGCCACGCTCAGCGACACTTCGGCAACGGACCTTGAAGCCCTGAAGGCGCGCTTGAACGACCAGCTGCAAGCCACGCGCCAGAGCCTGCGCGAGGCGTCCGACAACGCCCATGACCTCATGCGCGAGACCCTGGACTGCACCGAGGACTACATCCACGCGCGTCCCTGGCAAGCAGTCGGGCTGGTGGCGGGCGCGGCCTTTCTGCTCGGCGTCATCGTCGGCCGCCAGTAGGCCGTTTCCCACGCGGTCGCCGGGAACGGCGTTTGCTCGACTTCCATTGCAAGGCGCATCCCGCGCCGCCCAATGGGAGAACACATGAGCACCCCCAAAAGCGCCCAGACCGGCGACCGCCCTCACCCCACCCCGCCCATGCCGGCGCAGCACCTGGACGAACAGCCAGGCGTTGAAGCCAACATGGTGCTCAAGCCCCAGTATCAGGCGCCCGGCTACAAAGGCAGCGGCAAGCTGCAAGACAAGGTTGCAATCATCACTGGCGCCGACTCCGGCATCGGCCGGGCCGTTGCCGTCCTGTTTGCCCGCGAAGGCGCGGACGTCGCGGTGATGTACCTCGATGAACACGAGGATGCCCGGGAGACCAGCCGCGCCGTGCAGGCTGAAGGCCGCCAGTGCCTGCTGATCCCGGGCGACGTCCAGAATTCTGCCTTCTGCGACGAGGCCGTCGCGCAGGTGGTCAAGCACTTCGGCAAGCTCGACATCCTGGTCAACAACGCGGCCTACCAGCAACACACCGAGACGCTGCCGGAAATCAGCGACGAAAAATGGGACAAGACGCTGCGTACCAACATCAGCGCCTATTTCTACATGGCGCGCGCCGCGCTGGAACATTTGAAGCCCGGCAGCGCCATCATCAATACGGGATCAGTCACGGGTCTGAACGGCAGCGGCAAGTTGCTGGACTACTCATCGACCAAAGGCGCCATCCACGCGTTCACCCGTTCGCTGGCCTCGAACCTGGCCGAAAAGGGTATTCGCGTGAACGCGGTCGCGCCCGGTCCCGTCTGGACGCCGCTCAATCCGGCCGACCGAAGCGCCGAAGACATCAAGTCATTTGGTGAAAAGACCGATCTGGGACGCCCCGCTCAGCCGGAAGAAATCTCGCCCGCCTACGTCTTTTTGGCATCGCCCGAATGCTCGAGCTATATCACGGGCATCGTGCTGCCCATCACGGGCAGCGCGGGCGACTGAGCGATCCTCACTTCTCCGGCACCACCGAGGCCGGCGCGGCGCGCGACGCCGGGGACACCGGCGGCGCTTCGCCCTTGGGCGCAGGATGGATCTTGTCGCCATTGACGGCGGGCTCGCGACCCAACGCGCGGCTCATCGCGTAGTGATCGCTCAACATCGGCAAGGTGCGCGTCGCAAAGTCGCGCACCTGCGCATCTTCCGACTCCTTGGCGGCTGTTTCAAAAAGGCGATTGGCGGTCGCGTGCGCGTCCACGGCAGCCTTCTTGATATACACCTGGTCGAACTCGGCGCCCGTCTTTTCCCGCAATTCATGCAGCGTCGCGCGATCGGGCTCGGCCGGCTGATCGGGCAGCGAGATGTTCTTGGCCGCTGCCAACGCGTGGATCTCCTTGTTCACCGCCGTGTGCTGTTCAAGCATCTTGGCCGCAAACGCGCGCACCTGTGCGTCCTTGGCGCGCTTGCTTGCCAGTTCGGCGGCCTGCACCTCGAAAATTCCCGAACCCGAGGCAGCCTGCAGGAAGCGGGCGTCCGAGGCGTCCAGTTCTGCGGCATGCGATAGCGGGCCCGCGCCCGCAAGCACCACCGCCGCGGCAAGCGCGGCAAATGACGGTTTAGTGAATGGATTCATATTGCTGTCTCCGTGCGTGGCTGGGCGGGGCTCAATTGGCGGTGGTCGGCGCTTCCACCCGGCGCGGCGGATCCAGCGGATCAAAATCCTGCCACTTGCCATCCTGCCATCGCCCATTGGCCCGTTCGATGTCGGTGCCGCCCGCGGCGCGCAAGATCTGGCGGGCTTGCTGCTCGCGCCCAAGGTCCACGTGCAGCGCCAGCATGACACCGGCCTGGCGCACGGGCGGGTGCGATTTCTCGGGCTCGCCCGGCGCGGTGCGCACCCGCTTCTTGCGGCCGACCACCCACATGGCGCCCGCCAACGCCCCGATGTAGGCGCCCACCCCGGCAGCGGCAATCGTGATGAAGATCGAGGCGGCCAGTTGCGCGGCGATCAGCCCCGCCACCAACGCAAAGACCAGCCCCAGCAACGACGCGCCGGCCACCGCGCCAAAATGCCCGCCTTTGGCATCGGGGTCTGCGATCCGATCGCCCCCCAGCGGAAAGCGCCCATGCTCGCCGGCAATACTGACGTAAAAAGTGTGGATGTCATCCTCGGTATAGCCCTCGGCGAACAACTTCTGGGCGGCCAGCGTGGCTTCGTCGAAGGTCTGGAACCGTGCAGCGACAATCAAGGACATGACAATCTCCCGGGGAAAAATTTTCAATCAAGGAGCAACTTCCATACCTGCGCTGCCGGAACCGCCCTGCCCATCGCGACGTCGGCATGGCGCTTGCTGCCTGCCACGCACCCGCTGCTGCGCGCACCGCCTGTTCCGATCCCGCGCGCGCTTATCCGGAGAATGCTCATGCCCCGTATACCCGACACCGATATCAACCTTGACGAAAGCGGCCGTCCCGATCTGGGTCCCAGCGACTCTTCAGATTCGGCCAGCGACCTGCCGCGCGACCTCAGGCACACCGATAGCGACTCCCAGGCCACGGGCGAACGCGAGAGCGTCGAACCGGACTTCCAGGACGACGACGGCGCGGACGTGGCGACCGACCGCGTCACCGACGCGGACGAAGCCGGCCTCTCGCACGACGCGCCCGATCCGGTCCGCAACGGTGGCTGAGGCCATCTCGAACCGGACCCGGCGCCGCACTCCCTGAGGAACGACGATGGAAATATCCCGTACTGAGGAATTGCTGCCCGGGTCCGAGCCCGACGAGGGCCTGCCGGCGCCCGAGCCTGCCCGCAGCGAAGCGCGGCGCTGCCTGTCCGCGCTGGATTGGATGGCGCTGATCGCCGTCGTGGCCGGTGGGTTGAACAGCGGTTTGATCGCTGCCGTCAATCTGGATGTGATCGAGAAAATTTTTCCGCACATGGCGGCGGCGCGCACCGTCTACGGCGTGATCGGCCTCGCGGCGTTGTATTGCGTCGTGATGCTCTTTCGTCTGGCTGACGAATTGGGCGAATCGGCCCGCTGACAACAAGCCGTTTCGCCCGCCTTTCGCATTAATTGCCGTCAGGCCGCTTGCCCGGATACTGCCCGCCCTCTTCAAACTCCGGCCCCTTGCGGTTCGGCGTTTTATCCGAATGCCGCTTATAAGGCTGATCGTTCTCGGTCGGCTTATCCGCGCCAAACTGACCGCTCTGGTTCGCCGCCTCCGTATCGTCCTTGGGGGTATTGGCCTTGGACTTGGCGGACTGCTGATCGTCTGGGGTCGTCATGAATCATCTCCTTGATACGCGCCATCCGTGAATCGCGAATGGCCTCGCTCCTCCTGCGCAAGCGCCGTGCCTGGAAATTCTGGGCACGTTACTTGCTCTAGGGGTAGTCGGGTCCGCCAACTACCGGATCACTTACCCAAGGAGTCAGTCATGAATCTGTCCAAAACGATTTGCCCCGCTTTTGCCCTGTGCTTTTCCGTCCTGGCTTTCCAGGCCTCCGCGCAAACGGGCACGACCGGCGTTCGCACGAACGATCAGATCGACAACCAATACAAAATGGACAAAAAGCAATGCGACGGCATGAAGGGCAATGCCAAGGACGTCTGCCAGAAGCAGGCCGAAGCCACGCGCGACAAGGCCAAGGCCGACGCCAAGGCCGCGAAGGAGAAGGCCGAAGCCTCCCACGACGCGGCCAAGACGCGCAACGATGCCGACTACAAGGTCGGCAAGGAAAAGTGCGATGCCATGTCCGGCAACGCCAAGGACGCCTGCATGGCTGACCTGAAGACCCGCTTCAACAAGTAAGCGGCGTCAGGCGGATTCCCGGGACGGTCCGCCCGTCCGGGAATTCTCGCCGGGCAGCACGTAGCCTGCTGCCGCGTATTCCTCAAGACGGTTGTAGAGCGTCTTGGGACTGATGCCCAACACTGCGGCCGCCTGTTTCTTGACCCCGTTGCATCGCTCAAGGGTGGCCAGGATCAGACGACGATCGGCTTCGGCCAAGGTCTCGCCAACCGGCACGCTGACTTGCCCGCCGGCCGACTCGCCAGCTGGCGATACCTGCGGCACAAGCATATCCAGATCCAGCACATCCCCATCGGCCATGATGAACGCGCGCCGCACGAAGTTCTTCAGCTCGCGGACGTTGCCTGGCCATTCGTACCGCGCGAGCGCGGCCGCCGCCTCGGGCGAAAAATCCTTGTTCTTGCCGGATTCTTCGTTGAGCGCCTGCAGAAAGCGCTGCGCCAGAAAGAGAATGTCGCTGCCGCGGTCGCGTAGCGCCGGCAGCTCGATGGGAAAAACGCTCAGCCGGTAGTACAGGTCTTCACGCAGCTTGCCCTCTTGCACGGCCTGCTCCGGATTCCGGTTGGTCGCAGCCACCACGCGAATGTCGCACGCAATTTCCCGGTTGGTGCCCACGCGCATGAATTGGCCGGTTTCCAGCACACGGAGCAGCTTGACCTGCAGGTCAAGCGGCATTTCGGTGACTTCGTCCAGGAACAACGTGCCGCCGTCGGCGCGCTCGAAGTACCCCTTGTGTTGGCGGTCTGCACCGGTGAAACTGCCGCGCTCGTGCCCGAACATTTCACTTTCGATCAGGTTGGGCGAGATGGCGCCGCAATTGACCGCGATGAACGGCCGCTGCCGGCGCGGGCTGAGTTCGTGGATGGCGTGAGCGGCCAGCTCCTTGCCGGTGCCGCTTTCGCCGATCAGCAAGGTGGTGACCGTGGTGGGTGCCACGCGCCCGATCTGACGATACAGCGTCTGCATGCGTTCGGACTTGCCATACAGCTTGCCGAACCGGCCCGGTTCTTCAAACGGGGTGCCGGGCATTTCGCCGCCCGAATTGGTCATGATCCGCTTCAGGATCTCTTCGAGGCGCTCCATGCAGATGGGCTTGACCAGATAGTCGGTCGCACCCAGGCGCAGGGCCTGCACGGCGTTGTCGACAGTACCGTGGCCGGTCATCACCACCACTTCTGCGCTGTGCACGGCAACGTTCTTGAAAATGTCCATGCCGCTGCCGCCCGGCAGCCGGACGTCCGTCAACACCAGGTCGGGCGCTTGCCGTTCGAGCTGGATGAGGGCGTCCTTGACGCTGGCCGCCAGGGCCACCGAAAACCCGCTTTCTCGGCCGATTTCGGCCAGTGTTTCCCGTATTGCATCGTCGTCGTCGACGATAAGCAGGTGAGGCATGCTATCTCCGTATCCCTTCCATAACCATCAGAATAGTCACTATGAGGTCGGCCGGCGCAAATATCTGCCAGTTTCCAACAACGTTTTCCAATACTTGCAACTCGTCGCAATCAGACAGCAGACCGCCCTCTACGATGCGATTATTGCAGGCCCGCTTTCGGGACTAGGAATCAGCATGGCCAGTCGAAATACCGCTCCGCGCACCACCGCGCCTTCCCCCACTTCCGTTTTTGCGGACACCAGCGGCATGTCGCCGCAAATGCGAAAGCTGGGAAACCAGATCGCACTTGCCGCAGCTACCGATGCAAGCGTGTTCATTATCGGCGAAAGTGGGGCTGGCAAGGAAATCGTTGCGCGCGCCATCCACGAGGCGAGCGATCGCCGCGATCAGCCCTTCGTCGCCGTCAATTGCGGCGCGATCAGCGGATCGCTGGCGCACGCCGAGTTGTTCGGCCATGAGAAAGGCAGCTTCACGGGCGCTGTGTCGCAAAACGCCGGGTACTTCGAGTACGCAAGCGGCGGCACGCTGTTCCTGGATGAAGTGACGGAAATGCCGCCGGACATGCAGGTGCATTTCCTGCGCGTGCTTGAAGTGGGCACGTATCAGCGCGTGGGCGGCACGGACCTGCTGCGCGCCAATGTGCGCGTCATCTGCGCCAGCAACCGCGACCCGGCCGCCTCGGTGGCGGATGGCCGCCTGCGCCAGGACTTCCTGCACCGTCTGCTGGTGATCCCGCTGCGCGTGCCGCCGCTGCGCGAGCGCGGCGACGACGCCCTGCTGCTGGCGCATCAATTCCTGGATACGCTCAATGCGCAGCACGGCACGCAAAAGACGTTTTCGCCCGCCATGCTAGAGGCGATCAAGGCGCACGACTGGCCGGGCAACGTACGCGAACTTCGCAACGTGGTGCAGCGCGCGTACATCATGGCCGATACCCAGCTGGACGCCGACTTGGCGACGCGCAACCTCGGGCCCAACCAGGCACAGGTTCGCGACGGTTCGCTGAACTTTCCGGTGGGCATGCCGCTGGGCCGCGCCCAACGCGAATTCATCCTCGCCACGCTGGCCCACCATGCGGGCGACAAACGCCTGGCCGCCGAGACGCTCGGGGTCAGTCTGAAAACCCTGTACAACCGGCTGGATGTCTATGAAAAGGACGAGCCAGAAAAAGCTGCCTGAGCAGTTCTTACCACCGGGTTTGTAATACTGGCTCAGCATGCCGCGTTCCCGGGGCGCCTTCGCCCCCTTGAACGGGGTTGGCACGATCTTTGCATATAGAAGGGGAATGAGCCGCCTTCCGGCGGCCGCCCCTTCAGGAGACTCGATTGGGCCACCCCATGCAAGAACTTCGCCTGCGCCAGCAAATGACGCTCGCGCCGCGTCTGCAACAGTCCGTCAAGCTGCTTCAGATGTCGGCGCTTGAATTCACCACGGCCGTGCAGCACGCGCTGGCCTCAAACCCTTTTC
This sequence comes from Achromobacter sp. GbtcB20, assembly GCF_019091095.1. Taxonomy (NCBI): domain Bacteria; kingdom Pseudomonadati; phylum Pseudomonadota; class Betaproteobacteria; order Burkholderiales; family Alcaligenaceae; genus Achromobacter; species Achromobacter sp. GbtcB20. Next base: position 235,935 of record NZ_JAGXJZ010000004.1, read on the forward strand.
TCGAAGATCCGGACGATTCGGAGCCCGAGTCGGCGGCCCCGGCTGCGCCTGGCATCCGCGGCGAGACGGCGGACATGGAAGGACAGCCCACCCCGGAGCCCGTTGCGGCCTCAGACAGCCCGGACGGTGACGAGCCCCCGCCCGACGCGCCCGCCTATTCCGGCGACTACCCCACCCACACGTCCTCCGGCGGCGACAGCGATCTGGGCCAGTGGGCCTGCGCCAACGTGTCGATGCGCGATCGCCTGTCCTTCGAACTGGGCAACTATCACCTGCAGCCGCGTGATCGCCTGCTGGCGGAGTTCATCATCGACGCGCTGGACGACGATGGCTATCTGCGCACGCCGCTGTCCGCGCTTTGCACGGCTGCGGATGCGGACATCAGCCCGATTCCGGAGGAATCCGAATGGATGGCGGCGCTTCGCCTGGTGCAGCAGCTGGACGCCCCCGGCATTGCCGCGCGCGACTTGCGCGAGTGCCTGACCCTGCAACTTGCCGCGCTGCCGGATGAAAACGACGACACGCGCGCACTGGCTCAGAAAATCGTCCAGGAACATCTGGAGCGGCTGGGCAAGAACGATTACGTCGGCCTGCGCCGCGCGCTGGGATGTGGCGATGACGCCCTGCGCGACGCCTGCGCGCTGATCCGCCGGCTGGACCCCAAGCCCGGCGGCCGCTACAGCGGAGACACGCCGGTGTACGTGGTGCCGGATGTGTTCGTGGACAAATGGCAGGGACGCTGGCGCGTGCTGCCCAATCGCAGCGCCATGCCGCGCGCGCGGTTGCACAGCGCCTACGCGGATCTCTTTCGCCGCGCCCGCCTGGACGACCGCAGCCCCATGGCGCAGGAACTCCAGGAAGCGCGTTGGCTGGTGCGCAATGTCGAACAGCGCTACACCACGATCCAACGCGTGGCCGAGGCCATCGTGAAGCGCCAGCAGATGTTCTTCGAATATGGCGAAGTGGCGCTGCGCCCGCTCATGCTGCGCGAAGTGGCGGACGACCTGAACATGCACGAGTCCACCGTCTCGCGCGCGACCGTAAGCAAGTACATGACCACGCCGCGCGGCGTTTTCGAGTTCCGCCACTTCTTCTCGCGTGAACTGGCCACGGAGTCGGGCGGATCGTGCTCTGCAGCCGCAGTGCGTGCCCTCATCAAGGAAATGGTGGACGCCGAAGACCCTGCAATGCCCCTGTCCGACGTGGCGCTGACGCAGCAACTGGCCTCCAACGGCATCTTGCTGGCCCGCCGCACCGTGTCGAAGTACCGCGGCCAATTGCGCGTGCCGCCCGCCGAGCTGCGCCGCCAGCACTGATCAGCCCGGCGCCCATAAAAAAAGGCTTCCTTGCGGAAGCCTTTTTGTTGGGCTGCTTACTTGCTGCCGCCCGTGTTCGGATATCCCGGAGGAGGCGTAGCGCCAGCGGCCGGGGTCTTCGGCACGTTGTCATTGGCCTCGCGCTTGCGGTTGGGCATTTCCGACCCATGCTTGTCCGACTTCATGTGACCGCTCTTGTCCAGGTTCGGCGGCGTCGTGCCCGTATTGGGCGCGGCGTTCGGGGCGGGGGGAATCTGGCCCGGGGGCACCTTGGTATTGGGCGGCACGGCAGCCCCGTCGTTCGGCGTCGTGGACGGCGAAGTCGGGGGGGTGCTGCGGCCCGTGGACTGGGCATAGGCGCCGCCAGCGGTGGCAACGCCGGCAATCAAAGCAAACGCGCAGGTCATGGCACGGTATTTCATAGCGTAGCTCCTTCCTTGGTTGAAATGCACCGACCTAGTCGCAAGCCCCGTGCCTGACCCCCTGCCCGCCTTCTCTCCTACTGGTAGTCCTCCATGCGGGGCATTTTTTACCTGCGTTTGAACACTTGACCCTCAGCGTGCCCGTTGCGGCCCCGCGCTCTCTTCCAGCATCCGCTGCACGCGCTCGCCCAGCGCATCCAGCGAGAACGGCTTGACGATGAGTTCCATGCCTTCTTCCAGGAACCCGCCCGCACTGGCCGCGCTTTCGGCGTATCCCGTCATGAGCAGAACCCGCAGGCCGGGATGCGCGACGCGCGCGGCGTCGGCCAATTGGCGGCCGTTCAAATTGGGCAGGCCCACGTCGGTCACCAGCAGGCTCAGGTTGCGCGTGGCGGTCACCAGCTCAAGGCCGGCCTCGCCATCGCCGGCCGTCAGCACATGCAGCCCCATGTCCACGAGCGACTCCCGCACCATTTCCCGCACGTTCATATCGTCTTCCACGACGATAACGAAGGCCTGGCCCGCCGACGCCGCCTTCGCGCCCGTCGCCCGCGGCGTTTCGGCCGCCATCTCCGGCACGCCCTGATGACGCGGCAGATAGAGGCGAACCGACGTGCCGACGCCTTCGGCGCTTTCCAGCACGGCACTGCCGCCCGCCTGCTTGGCAAAACCGTAAGTCATCGACAGACCCAGACCCGTGCCCTCGCCGAGCGGCTTGGTCGTGAAGAACGGATCGAAGGCGTGCGCCAGCACGTCGGGCGACATGCCGCATCCCACGTCCGACACCGTGACCTCGACGAACGCGCCGGGATTTACACCCGGGTTCTGGCGCAGCGACGCGGCGTCCAGGTGTGTGTTCGCCGCGGCAATGGTCAAGACGCCGCCGTTCGGCATCGAGTCGCAAGCGTTGATCACCAGGTTGAGCATTGCGTTCTCGAACTGGTTCCGGTCGCAGTTGACTGGCCACAAGCCCGGCTCCAGATCGAACACCAGATTCACACGCTCGCCGGTGTAGCGATGAAACAGGTCCGTCATGGAATGCAGCGTGGCCTCCACGCTGAACGGCTTGGGGTCGATCGGCTGGCGCCGCGAGAAAGTCAGCAGCCGCTGCGTCAGATGCGCGGCCCGGTTCGCCGAATCCATGGCCACGGTGATGAAACGCTGCGCCTGTTCCGGCACGCCGGCCGTCAGCTTGCGCTGCACCAGATACAGCGCGCCCGTGATCCCTTGGAGCATGTTGTTGAAATCGTGCGCGATACCGCCCGTCAAGCGCCCCACTGCTTCCATCTTCTGCGCCTGGCGCAGCGCATTCTCGGTGTCGGCCAGGGCTTCGGCCTGCGCCTTCAGGTCCGAATCGTCGCGCCCGGCCACATACAGGCTGTCCTCGGACCACGACATGCTCCATGTGATCCAGCTGTAGCCCCCTTCGCGCCGCAATACCCGGTTTTCCACGTGCCGGGCGGGTTGCGCGCCGTTCGCCTTGGCCTGCGGCGACCAGGCGGCGCGGGTCGCCTCCAGGTCATCGGGGTGGATCAGCTCTGACAGTCCCATCGACAGGAACTGGTCGGGGTTCCAGCCCAGGATGGTTTGCACCGCCGGATTCACGCTGGCAAATCTGCCGCGGCCATCGATGACCGCAAGCAGTTCGGGCGACATCCGCCAGATGCGGTCCCGCTCGGCGATGGCGTGCTCGACCCGCTGCTCCAGCATGCGCGCATACTGCGACCGCTCGACGGCATCGCACATCCGTTCGGCCACTTCCTCGATGAAGGCCAGATCCGCGGGCTTGAGCCGGCTGCTGGACAAGGGGCGGACCACCAGCGCGCCGCCCTGCCGCGCCCAACGGCGCATCGGCACCACGATGGCCGACGGGCGGACGTCGCCGCCCTCTTGCGCCACCAGCGGCTGCAGGTAGGTGGTGCGCCCGTTGCGCACCGCCTCGAAAAAGTCGTCGCCCAATTGTTCTGTCGCCAGCGGCTCCTGGCGCGCCACGTACACGTCGGACTGCCAGGACGTGGACACGACGGGCGCCGCGCCGTCGCCGGCCCAATCCAGAACTGCCACCAGGCCCAGCGACAGGTGCTGCCCCAGCCCCGCGCAGGCGGTCTCCTCGATCGCGGCCTGCAGGTGCAGTTCTCGCATGCGGTCGCCCAGCGCCAGCAGGAAATTCTTGCGATGCTGGCCTTCCCACAGCTCGGTCTCGGCAGCCTTGCGCGCGGAGACGTCCAGGAAAAGCGCCATGATCCGGTCGGGCCCTTCCTTGCGCGCCCGCGCTTCGTACCACGCGTCGTTGGGCGCGGGAACGGCAAATTCGAACTGGGTCGGCTCGCCTGTTTCCACGACCTGGGCGAACGTATCCAGGATCTGGCTGGGCACGCCCGGAATCATCTCACGCAGCGTGTGACCCAGCGTGTCGCCCTCCCGCATGCCGCTCTGGCGTTCGAAGGCCGGGTTCACTTCAAGAAAACGGAAATCGGCAATGCGGCCATCCTCGCCGCGCAGGGCCTCGGCCAGGAAGAATGCCTCCTGCATGCCCTCGAACATGGCGCGCCAGCGGTCGCCGCTGCGGCGCAAGGCCACGTCGAGCAGATGCCGTTCGATGGCCAGGGCGGCGCTACGCGTGACAAGCGCAATGGCGTCGATGTCGTGTGCCGACGGCAGGCGGCTTTCGTCGTAATAGTTGGAGAACACGCCCAGCAGCCGCCCGTCCGGCGCCTTGATCGGGGTCGACCAACAGGCACGCAGGCCGTGCGCCGCCGCGACGTCGCGCCATGCGGCCCAGCGAGGATCCCGGGAAATGTCTTCCACGTAGACCGGGCAGCCCGAATGCGCCGCAGCGCCCCAGGGGCCGGCCTCGGGCTCGATCATCATCCCGCTTACCGCAGCGTTGAATTCATCCGGCAGGCTGGGCGCGGCGCCATGCTCCAACCTGCCCCCCTTGTCGTCCACCAGCGCGATGGACGCGCGAAGTTTCACGCTCGATTGGGCCTCGATGGCGTGAAGCACATGTTCTAGCACCTGCTGGAGCGGCACGCCGGCAGCGATTCGCTCCAGCATGATGCGTTCGTCTTCAAGACGAGCTAGCGTGTCGGTCCATGGCAGGGACACGCGGTCTTGCTTGGTCAGCATGTTTCCCCCTATCGCAATACGGAATGTACGCGATAGGGACACGCCTGGGGCAACCCTGCGTAACGCGAGGCTACCCTTCCTGGAAAAAAGAGGCGGTCAGGCGGGCCCCGCCACCCCTGCCGCCGGGTCACGGCGCCCCGTGCGCCAGGCAAGGCCCGCGCTGATCGTCAGTGCGGCCGCCAGCAGGCCGCCGGCCATCGCCGCCACGCCGTGCCAGCCGCCAACCGTCCAGAATTGGCCGCCCAGCGCGCCCAGGACGCTGGACCCCACGTAATAGACCAGCAGGTACAACGAGGCGGCCAGCGCCTTGTAGCCTCGTGCCATCTGACCCACCCAGCCGCTTGCGACGGCATGGGCGGCAAAAAAGCCGAACGTGAAGACCACGATGCCCGCGACCAGCACAGGCAGCGAATCCGAGAGCGTCAGCACCAGACCGGCCAGCGCAAGCCCCGACGCGGCGGAGAGCATCGCCCCGCGCCCATGACGGTCGGCCAGGCGGCCGAACCACGTGGATGCGAAGATGCCCACCAGGTAGACGACGAAGATGAAGCCGATGAAGGTCTGGCTAAGCGAGAACGGCGGGAGCAACAGCCGGAAACCGACATAGTTGTAGACGGCCACGAAAGCGCCCATCAGTAGCCCGCCCATGGCGAACAGTGCGCACAGCGGCCCGTTCTTCAAGTGCGCGCCGGCCCCGGCCCGCACGTCCGACCAGACGCCTGCCCACCCTTGGCCGCGCCGCGGCGTGAAGCGGCGCGACGCCGGCAGGAGCCACAGGAACAGCACGGCCGCGACGATGCCCAGCAGTCCCAGCGTTCCCATCGCCGCGCGCCACCCGAAGTGATCGGACACCAGGCCGGTGATCACCCGTCCCGACAGCCCGCCAAACGCGCTGCCGCTGATGTACAGCCCCATCGCGAAGCCCAGCGTGCCCGGTTCGACCTCCTCGGCCAGATAGGCCATGGCCACGGCCGGCACCCCGCCCATCGCCACCCCTTGCAAGGCGCGCAGGGCCAGCAGGCTCTGCCAGTCCGGCGCGACCGCCGCAATGGTGCCAAGAATGGCGGACGCGAACAGCGACCACGCCATGACGCGCTTGCGCGGCAGCGCGGCCGAAAACAGGCCGACAAAGAAAATGGCGATGGCCAGCAAGCCCGTGCACAGCGACAGCACCAGGCTGCTCTGCGCGGGCGAAACATGGAAAGCCTGGGTGAACAGCGGCATCAGCGGCTGCACGCAATACAACAGCGAAAACGTGGAAAAGCCGGCGGCGAAGAGCGCCCATTGGGCGCGGCGCAGACCCGGCGTGCCGCGCGCCAGATACGCCGGCGCCGATACGCCGGGGTCTGTTGCGTGACTTGCAGAAGGGGTAGACATCAGGATTCTCGAAAAACACCCGGGCAGGAGCCCGTGGAGAACAAGGTAGACATTTCCCCTGCATATGTCCAATATATGAAACCGCTCCTGTCTATATTTAAAACCGATGGAACTGCGTCACCTGCGATATTTCACCGCCGTCGCCGAGGAACTGCACTTCACGCGGGCGGCCGCCCGCCTGGGCATCGGCCAGCCCCCGCTCAGCCAGCAGATCCAGCAATTGGAGCGCGAGATCGGCACGCCGCTCTTTCTGCGCCTGCCCCGCGGCATCGCGCTGACCGAAGCCGGCGTGCAATTTCTGGACGACGCCCGCGCCATCCTGGCCAGCGCCGACCGCGCCGTGGATATGGCCAGGCGGCTGGGGCGCGGCGAACGCGGCGCCATCACGGTCGGCTTTACCGCGTCGGCCGTCTTTCATCCCTACCTGCCCCGGGCCATCCGCGCTTTTCGCGACCGCTATCCGGACGTGCGCATCACGCTCACCGAAAGCAATACCGTCACGCTGCTGCGAGGCCTGCGCGCGGGCGACGTGGACGTGGCCTTTGTCCGCCCGCCCTATGTGCTGGACGCCGAATTCGAATCGGAGCGGGTGCTCGATGAGCCCATGCTGATCGCCCTGCCGCCGGACCATCCGCTCAGCAGGAAGCGCGCGGTCCCGATCGTCGCGCTGGCCGAGGAGGACTTCGTGCTTTATCCGCGGCCCATCGGCGCGGGCCTGTACGACGCCATCCAGTCCGCCTGCCAGCGCGCCGGCTTTGCCCCGCGCGTCATTCAGGAAGCGCCGCAGATGGCGTCGATCGTGAGCCTGGTGGCGGCTGGCGTGGGTATCTCCATCGTCCCCGCCGCGATGCGGCACATGGGCGCCCAGGGCATCGAGTACCGTCCCATCAAGGGCGATGCGCCCCATGCGCTGCTGGACATGGCCTACCGGCGCCATGACCGCTCGGTAGCCGCCGAAAACGCCGTCGGCATGCTGCGCCGGCTGGCGCATCCCGAGCGGGAATGAAACCCGGCCCCGGGGGATTGCCGTATCAGCCTGTCGCGTTTGTCATTTTCTGTAAACCTGCGGCGCGGGGCTGGGACTAGACTCTCGCGCTTGCGGGCGATGCGTCCCCTGGAATCCGCGATGCCGGCCGCGCCCAACTTTTCAAAGGTGACCCCGTGAGACGTACCCTTCTGGCCCTGGCCTTTGCAACGATTCCCGGCTTCGCCGCTGCCGCCGCGCTGCCCTCAGCCATCGGCGCGGTCACCGTCTATCAGGACCGTGCGGTCGTCACCCGCGCCGCCAGCAGCGACCTGGCCGCCGGCGAACACGAACTGATCCTGGACAACCTGCCGGCCTCGCTGCAGGAAAACTCGCTGCAGGTGTCCGCCAAGAGCACCGGCCAGGCGACCCTGCTGGACGTCAAGGTCAGCGACGTCTACCAGACCGACACCGCCAACGAACGCGTGCGGTCGATCGAAGCGCAGCTCGACAAATTAACTGCCCGGCAAGCCGCGCTCGACGACGAAGCCGCGGTGCTCGACAACCAGCGCGAACTCATTCTGATGATGCAGCGCGGCGCCACGGAACCGGCCAAGGACGGGGCCCGAATCACCGTGGATGAGCTCAAGGCGATCCAGACGCTCAGCGCCGAGTCGCTGGCCACGACGCTGGCGGGCCTGCGCCGCGTCGCCGAACAGAAGACCGCGCTGGAGCGCGAAATGACGGCGCTGCAAACCCAGCTTGGCCAGGTCCGCGGCGAGGCGGGCCGGCGCACCAAGAAGGTCGCCTTGCGCGTTGGCATGGCGCGCGCCGGCAAGCTGGACCTCGCGCTGTCGTATGCCGTGGCGGGCGCGCGCTGGACGCCCGCCTATGATGCGCGGCTGCGTCCGGCCGATCGTCAGGTGGACCTTGGTTACTTCGGTGTCATCCGCCAGAACACGGGCGAAGACTGGAACAACGTGAAGCTGACGCTGTCCACGGCCCGGCCGTCGCTGGGCGGCGGCGCGCCCACGCTGCGCCCGTGGATCATCGACGTGGCCGCCCCTCCCCCGCCCCCGCCGCCCCGTCCCGCCGCCGCGCCGGCCCCTGCTGCCGTCCAGGCCGAGATGCACGCCAAGCGCGCGCCGCGCGGCCGCGCGATGGAAGACAGCGCCATGTTGCCCGAGCCGCAAGCCGAGGCCATCGAGCTGTCCACGGCCCAGCTCCAGAATGCGGCAACCAGCGCGTCGTTCCAGATCCAGAACCCGGCAACGCTGCTGTCGGACAACACCACGCAGCGCGTTGCCATCGCCACGGCCAAGCTGCCGGCCACCTTGCAATACCAATCCACGCCCGCACTGCGCGAAACCGTCTACCTGACCGCGCAAGCCAGCAACAACACCGACTTTCCGTTCCTGGCGGGTCCGCTCAATACGTTCCTGGACGATGCCTTTGTCGCCACGGGTGCCATGAAAGCGGTCATGCCCGGCGAAAAGCTGGAGCTGGCGCTGGGCGCGGACGAGGGCATCTCCATCAAGCGCCAGCTGGTCAACCGCTACACCGAGAGCACCGGCTTTTCGGGCAGCGGCAAGCGTGTCACCTACGAGTACAAGATCACCGTCAAGAACAACAAGTCGACCAAGGAACAGGTGACCTTCACGGATCACCTGCCCATCTCGCGCAACGAGAAAATCGTGGTCAAGCTGCTGTCGCCCGCCGACCGCGACATCAAGCGCGAAGAGGACGGCAAGCTGGTGTGGGACTGGGAGCTCGAGCCGGGCAAGTCGCGCGAGACGGTGTTGAAGTTCTCGGTGGATTACCCGGGTGATATCGACGTGTCCGGCCTCTGACGCGCTAGCGCATCTGGAAGGCTTCCTGGTGGAACAGTTGCCGCACCGGCATGCCCCGCCGGTGCAAGCCGTCTTTCAGCACGTCGGCAAAGCCCGTGGGACCGCAGAACCAGACACTTGGCCAGGGCGTCCCTTCCTGTCTGGCCTGCGCCAGCTCGGCGGCCGTCAAGGGCCGGTGCTCGTCGCTGTAGCGCACGTCCAATTTCACGCTTGGAACGCGCGCGCACAACTGGCGCAACCGGTCGGCGAAAGGCGCATCGGCCGCATTGCGGGCGCAGTAATACAAGGTGGCGTCGGGCGCGTCCGCGGGCCGGGTCTGCAAGGCCTCGAGCCATGAAATGAAGGGCGTCACGCCGATGCCCGCGCCCACCCAGATCTGCCGGCGGCCCTCGTCCCGGCGAAAGTCGAAACAGCCGTATGGCCCTTCAATGGTCACCGCCTGCCCGGCCGCCAGGCTCTTCTGCAGGCGCCGCGTGTAATCGCCGAGCGCCTTGATCGAAAACTGCACCCTGCCCGAGCCATCGTCGGCGCCCGACACCGTGAAGGGGTGCGCGCCTTCCTTGCGATCCGCGGTCAGGAAGGCAAACTGGCCGGCGCGGTGATGCCAATCGCCCTGGACACGACAGGTCACGCGCAGGATGTCATCCGACAGATGCTGCACCTCCAGCACGGTGCCCTTGTAGCGGCGCGCCCGCCCGATGCGGCCCGTCAGCGCCATGACCGCGCAGACGGATCCGACCGCGGTCGCAAGTCCAACCAGCCACCCCGCCGGCTGCGACCACCACGCGGCGGGCGTGAGCACGACGCCATGAAACGCCGCCACCAGGAAGATCACGGCGGCAATGCGATGGACCTGGCGCCACACGTGGTACGGGAACCGGCGCCACAGCGTCAACAGCACCATCGCCACCAGGATCCAGACGGCGTATTCGCCCAGATCCTTGGCCGATCCCCGGAACATGTCCAGCATGGCCGCGGCGCGGGGCGTCTTGGGAACCGGATCGAAGATGGCCAGCAGCAGCGGCTTGGCGAGTTTGATGAGGTAGTGCGCCGCCGCCAGCGCGGTGGCCAGGATGCCGCACCACTTGTGCAGCCGGTACATCTTGTCCAGGCCATCCAGCCGCTTTTCCAGCCAGACCGGCCTGACCGACAGCAGCATGATGAGCGCCATCAGCACATAAGCCGCCAGACCGGTCAGCAAAATCAGTTGGTCGCGCCACGTCCATACATTGAAGGCGGCGGGCGGCTGCAGCCGCAAGGCAAGCGCCCAGGACAGGACGCTGACGGCGAGGATCGTGAAAAGGATTCGGCGCATTGGCATCGCTCCCCGTAAATCGGCGGCCGTGCCGAACCGAGACAGGCCGCAGACATAATGGTAGTTTCGCCCAGCGCCGCTATTTCGGGTATCGGGGCCGTCCTTTGACGCGAATCAAACCCATCCCGGCGAAAAATGCCACGCCGCCCGCGCTCAATGCGCCCGGCAATACGCGATGAATTCGTCCGGGGACAACGGCATCGAAATCCCATAGCCCTGCGCCAGGTCGCATCCCAGTTCGCGAAGCAGCTGCACGTCGCGCTCCTGCTCCACCCCTTCGGCGACCACGCGCCGGCCCAGCACCCGCCCCATTTCGATCGCCGCCGCCACGACGGCACGCGAGGCAGGCTCGCGGTGCATGTGGACGATGAAGTCCCGGTCGATCTTCAGTTCGTTGAAGGGCATTGCCGAGAACAGGCGCATGGAGGCGATGCCCGCGCCAAAGTCGTCCATGGCCAGCTCGAAGCCGCGCACGCGCAACAGGTTCAACGTGGACGACAGCGCCAGCCAGTCGGTCACGGGCTCGTCTTCGGTAAGTTCGACCTTGATCAGACGGGCCGGCAGCCCCGCCTGCCCCACCTTCTGCTCCAGCAGGCCGGGCAGGTCGCGCGAGCACAGCGTGGAGGCCGACGCGTTGATCGCGATCGGCACCGCGACATCCGCGTCCTGCAGCCGGCGCAACACCTCCAGCACGCGGTCGGTGACGCGGCTGAACAACATGCGGTCCATGCCCAGCCGATGCGCCGCAGGCACGAAGTCCGCCGCCGAGATCGCGCCCAGCTTCGGATCCACCCAGCGCGACAACGCTTCGGCCGCCACCACATGCCCGGTCGACAGGCTGATCTGGGGTTGCAGCACCACGCTCATGTTGGTGCCCGAGAGCAGCGCCTGGCTCAGCGCCGCCTCCATCACCTCGCGCCGCACGGACTTGGGTTTGTCCGGCGAGGCCGACTCGTCGTCGATGCTGCGCAGCGCGTTCTTGATGGCCTGCTGCATCGCCACGCGCGACACGGGCTTTGAAAGCGCCTGCGCGGAGGGGCAACCGGCCTGCAGGGCCAACCGCACATGCGACTGAAGCAATTCGTCGCTCAGGCTGCTGATCCAGATGATCGGCGGCATGCTCTTCAAGCGCCCGGCATCCACCAGCCGCCGCAGGTCGTTGGGAAGGCGTGTGCCGTCGCCCTCGCCCATCACGATGTCGCTGATGAGCACGTCATGGTTTTGGCGCGTGATCGCGCCTACCGCCTCGATGCTGCTTCCCAAGCCCGCCACGCGGCGGTAGCCCAATGCCAGCAACATATTCTGCAGATAGGCGCGTTCGACGGGATGGTCTTCTACAAGAAGAATCCGTCGGGACGATCCGGCATCGGGTTTTGGCATTGCTGACCGTCCTGAACGGTGCCTACGGAAAGAAGCCGTGCGCGGCCCCCGCCTGCGCCTGCTGCTGGCCGGCAGCGCCGGCCTGCTGAGAGCGTGCATCAATGCTAAGGCATCCGCGCGAAAAGTGTCCTTATCGATAACGGGTTAATTCAGTTCGCCGCCTATAGACGTAGCCGCCGGATTATCCGCCGTCCGACTCCATACATTGGGGCCTGTCCCCGCAAGCGGGCGTGGCGATGCCACCCATCCGCCTCCACCGTCCGCGGGTGCGATAATGGCGGACTTTCCCGCATCTACGGCACGGAGCTTTCCCTTGACCCGCATTGACGACCCCCTGCACGACCGCGAGGTCGGCGCCGCCGACGCCACCCAGGACAACACCCGCACCGACGACACCCGCATCAGCGCGGTGCGCCCGCTGATCTCGCCTGCGCTGCTGCAGGACGAACTGCCGGTGTCGCCCAGCATCCAGAACCTCGTCGAGCAAAGCCGCGCCGAGATCGCGGACGTGCTGCACGGCCGGGACGACCGGCTGGTGCTGGTCGTGGGCCCATGTTCCATCCACGATCACGCGCAGGCCATGGAGTACGCGCGCAAGCTGCGCGCCGCCGCCGACGAGCACAAGAAGGATCTGCTGATCGTCATGCGGGTGTATTTCGAGAAGCCCCGCACCACCGTCGGCTGGAAGGGCTACATCAACGACCCGCGCCTGGACGGCAGCTTCCGCATCAATGAAGGCCTGCGCCGCGCCCGCGAGCTGCTGCTGGACATCGGCGGCCTGGGTCTGCCGATTGCCACCGAATTCCTGGACCTGCTCAGCCCGCAGTACATCGCCGACCTGATCGCGTGGGGCGCCATCGGCGCGCGCACGACCGAAAGCCCCAGCCATCGCCAGCTCAGCTCCGGCCTGAGCTGCCCGCTGGGCTTCAAGAACGGCACCGATGGCGGCGTGCAGATCGCAGCCGACGCCATGGTCGCCGCCAGCGCCAAGCATGCGTTCATGGGCATGACCAAGATGGGCATGGCCGCCATCTTCGAAACCCGCGGCAATCAGGACACCCACGTGATCCTGCGCGGCGGCAAGCAAGGCCCCAACTACGATGCCGCCAGCGTGGACGCGTGTTGCGCTGCCCTGCGCAAGGCCGGCCAGCGCGAACAGGTCATGATCGACTGTTCGCACGCCAACTCCAACAAGTCGCACGTGCGCCAGATCGACGTGGCCAACGACATCGCCGCCCAGGTCGCCCAGGGCGACAGCCGCATCACCGGCGTCATGATCGAAAGCCACCTCGAGGAAGGCCGCCAGGACCTCAAGCCCGGCGAGCCGCTGCGTCACGGGGTCTCTATTACCGACGCATGCCTGGGCTGGACGCAGACCGAGCCCGTGCTGGCAGCGCTGGCGCTGGCCGTGCGCCAACGCCGCGAAAAGCTGGCCGCCCGCGGCTGATCCTGTGGCCGGGCAGCGGCCGGCCGCTGCTGTTACAGCACATTCCTGAAACAATTGGTATCATGCGGGCCTTCGGGGTCTCTCGACCCCTCCCCGCTTCCCTTCGCTCAGGTATGGATCGTTCTCGCCTTGTCGCGGCCGCGCCGGCCGCATCGCCCCCCGTGCGCCACAGCATTTTCATCTACACCGAAGAACAACGCGGCAACCAGATGGTTGAGTCGCGCATCCTCGGCATGATGTCCGACGTTTCCGGATCGGAAAAACTCATCGTCGTGCAGGATCCGTTTCACGGCTTCAAGTACGTGTACCGGATCGACCACGAAAGCAACAATCTCGATGCGGCCGCCATCACCGAAATCGACGAATCGCTGTTCAACGGCAAATCCTCCATCGAGATCAACGCCATGTCCTACCGCCTGGGGACGGCCGAGAACGCGGTGAAGCTGTTGCGGGGCAAGACGCGATGGATCCAGGACAAGGGTTCGGTGCTGTCGGTGCTGCTGCAAAATGCTGCTGCGCGCAAGACGCGCTTTGCACCGGGCCGGATCGAACGCGATCGGATGCGCAAAGTGCCCGATGGCGTGCCGGTCGAATTACTCCCTTAGTCGGCCAGGACGGTATCCGCGCTGTTTTTCTTATCCACAGAATTTGTGGATAAGAAAAACGCAAACGCACGGCTGATGGCCTTTCGGGCGATGCGCACCGGGCTGCGCAATTTTTGACCAGCCCCTTTTTGCCCACGGTCTGGATCGCATCCTTGATCCATGACGCGCCGCCGCAACGGCGGGGATGATATTCTGCGCGCAAGCACGCGGGATACGCACACCGTCATCCCCTGATTTCCGCGCGCACGCGGCCCCCTATCGAATTCATAGCATGACGAGAACATCCCTGTTCGCCCGAGGAGCGCGCAAGCGCGCCGCGCCGTGACGATCATCGTCGTGGACGACCACGGAGATTGGCGCGATTCCATCGCCGAGTACATCCAGGACCTGGGCCTGGACAAAGCCATCCTCACTGCGGGCTCGCTGGCCGAGCTGGACAGCCTGTTGCTTACCGTCACCCCCGCCATCCTCGTGCTGGACGCCATGCTGCCGGACGGCGACGGGCTGGCGCGCGTATCGCACCTGCGCACCACGTATCCGTCGATGGGCATCATCATGCTCACCGGGCGGCTCTTGAGCGAAGACAAGGTATCGGGCCTGAGCCTGGGCGCCGACCACTACCTGACCAAGCCCGTGAACCTGGCCGAGCTGGGGGCCACCCTGGTGGCGCTGTCCCGGCGCCTGCGCGTCGTGCCGGCCGCCGACACCGAGGACGCGCAGTCGGACGCCTGGCGTTTTGACCCGGCGCGCCGCACGTTGACCACCCCCAGCCAGATCAGCGTCGACATCACCGACACCGAAAGCCGGCTGATCGGCGCGCTGATCCAGGCCGCGCCGCTGCCGCTGACGCGCGCGCGCCTCGTCGAAGCGCTGGGCGCAAGCGTCGAGGCCTACGACACGCATCGGCTGGATGCCCACATGCACCGGCTGCGGCGCAAGCTGCGCGCGCTGGCCGGCGGCGACTTGGGCATACGCACGGTCTATGGCGTGGGCTATGTCTGCACCACGCCCGTCACCATCGTGGGCAGCCTGCCCAAATCCTGAGACCGCCATGACCGCCCCGCTCCGCCCCCGCCGTTCCGTTCTCTACATGCCTGGCGCCAACGCGCGCGCGCTCGACAAGGCGCGCACGCTCGACGCGGACGCGCTGATCCTGGACCTGGAAGACGCGGTGGCGCCCGATGCCAAGGCGCAGGCCCGGACACAGGTTGCCGCCGCGCTCCGGGAAGGCGGCTACGGGCGGCGCGAATGCATCGTGCGCGTCAACGCACTGGATACGCCCTGGGGCCTGGACGACGTGCGCGCCATTGCGCAGGCCGGCGCCGATGCCGTGCTGCTGCCCAAGGTCGAGAGTCCGGCCCAGTTGGCGGCGCTGGCGCAGGCGCTGGACGCGGCAGGCGCGCCCGCCGACCTGCCGCTGTGGGCCATGGCCGAAACGCCGCTTGGCTTTCTGCGTATGGACGCCATTGCAGGCGGTCACGCGCGGCTGGCCGCCATCGTCGTCGGCACATCGGATCTGGTCAAGGACCTGCACGCGCGTCACACGCCTTCTCGCGACGAGACGCTGCTGGCGCGCTCGCTTGCCGTCATGGCGGCCCGCGCACACGGCCTGGCCGTGCTGGACGGCGTGCACCTGGACCTGAACGACGACGCCGGGCTGCAAGGCGCATGCCGGCAAGGCCGCGATCAAGGCTTTGACGGCAAGACGCTGATCCATCCGCGGCAAATCGCCGCCGCGAATGCGGCCTTCGCGCCGACGCCCGAGGAACTGGACACCGCACGCCGGCGCCTCGAGGCATGGACCGCGGCGCAGGCCGAGGGCAAGGGCGTCGCGGTCGTGGACGGCGCATTGGTCGAGAACCTGCACGCGCAAGAGGCCGAGCGCGTGCTGGCGCTGGCGCAGGCGATCGGCGCGGCTTAAGGGCAAGACGCGGCGGGAGGCGCCCGTCTGAGGCTGCCCGCCCGGAGCTGCCCGCCCGGAGCTGCCCGCCCGGAGCTTCCCGCCCGGGTACAATCCCCCCTCGCGTTCGGAGTTGGGTTGCTTCCATTCCGTTCATGCTTCGCGCCGGCGCGCATGTTGCGCGCGCCCTCCCGCCCCGCTTTCCGCCCTTTGCACCGCGCCGCTGGCCGGCGCCTTGCCGCGCGCCCGTCGCGCCATCCCGTTTCGTAGTCATGATCCGCTTCCAACAAGTTTCACTCATGCGCGGCGTCAAGCCGTTGCTCGACAAGGTCGACCTGCTTCTGAACCCCGGCGACAAGATCGGCCTCATCGGCGCCAATGGCGCGGGCAAGTCGAGCCTGTTCGGCCTGTTGCGCGGCACGCTGCACGCCGACCAGGGCGACCTGGACTATCCCGCGTCGTGGCGCGTGGCGCACGTCGCGCAGGAGACGCCCGCGCTGGATCGCCCCGCCATCGAATACGCCATTGACGGCGACACCACGCTGCGCAAGCTGGAAGCGGAACTGGCCGCGCTGGAAGCCGAACCGGAAAGCGCGGAGAACGGTCTGCGCATGGGCGAGATCTACGCCGCGCTGGCCGACGCCGATGCCTACACGGTGCATTCGCGCGCCGAGCAATTGCTGACCGGCCTGGGCTTCACGCAGGCGCAGATGCACCTGCCGCTCACGAGTTTTTCAGGCGGCTGGCGCATGCGCCTGAACCTCGCGCAGGCGCTGATGTGTCCATCCGACCTGCTGCTGCTCGACGAGCCCACCAACCACCTGGACCTGGACGCCATCATCTGGCTGGAAGACTGGCTCAAGCGCTATCCGGGCACGCTCATCGTCATCTCGCACGACCGGGATTTCCTGGACGGCGTGGTGAACGTGATCGTCCACATCGACGAACGCAAGCTCAAGCGCTACTCCGGCCATTACTCGTCGTTCGAGCGCCAGCGCGCCGCGCAGCTTGAACTGGCGCAAGGCATGATGGAAAAGCAGATGCGCCAGCGCGCGCACCTGCAATCGTTCATCGACCGCTTCAAGGCGCAGGCCAGCAAGGCGCGGCAGGCGCAGAGCCGGATCAAGGCCCTGGCGCGCATGGAAGAAGTGGCGCCGCTGCGCGCCGCCGCCGAATTCTCGTTCGAGTTCCGCGAGCCGCTGCGCGCCCCCAATCCGCTGCTGACGATGGACAAGGTCAGCGCGGGCTATCGCATCGAGGACGAAGCCACCGAAGCCGTGTCCGACAAGATCATCGTGTCGGACATCAACTTTTCGCTGCAGGCGGGCCAGCGCATCGGTCTCTTGGGCATCAACGGCGCGGGCAAGTCGACCTTCATCAAGACCATTGCCGGCGAGATCGAATCGCTTGCCGGCGAGACGCAGTTCAACAAGGGGCTGTCCATCGGCTACTTCGCCCAGCATCAGGTCGAGATGCTGCGCCACGATGAATCGCCGCTATGGCACATGACCAAGATCGCACCCACCGTGCGCGAACAGGAACTGCGCAACTTCCTGGGCAGCTTCAACTTCAACGGCACGATGGCCACCAGTTCCATCGCCCCCTTCTCCGGCGGCGAAAAAGCGCGCCTGGCGCTCGCGCTCATCGTGTGGCAACGCCCCAACCTGCTGCTGCTGGACGAACCCACCAACCACCTGGACCTGGAAACCCGCGAGGCCCTGACCGACGCGCTGGCGCAGTTCGAAGGCACGCTGGTGCTCGTCTCGCACGACCGCCACCTGCTGCGCGCCACCACCGACCAGTTCATCATCGTGGCCGACGGCAAGGTCAACCCGTTCGATGGCGACCTGGACGACTACAAGGACTGGCTCTACAAGACCAAGCTGGCCGCCAAGGCCGCCTGAGCGCTTTTTGCGCGCCGCGTCCGGCCAACCGCGTTACAATCGCGCCGAATTGCCGGACTCCAGCTTCAACCTGGCCCGCGCGGCACCTTCAACCACGTCCCGCTGCATGCGGGACGCGTTTTTTAGCGCCCTAGATGCCTATCAAAGACCAACTTTTTCTTGCCAGCCAGTATCTCGCGCCGCACCACCTGGTGTCGCGCTTCTTCGGATACGCATCGGACTGCCGCGAACCCGCGGTGAAGAACTGGATGATCTCGCGTTTCGTCCGCAAGTACGGCGTGAACATGAGCGAGGCGCTGCAAGAAGACCCGTTGGCCTACGACTGCTTCAATGACTTCTTCACGCGTGCGCTGAAAGACGGCGCGCGGCCGCTGGACGAAGAGCCGGGCGCGGTGGTGTGCCCGGCCGACGGCGCCATCAGCCAGATGGGCGCCATCGAACAGGGCCGCATTTTCCAGGCCAAGGGTCACAGCTACGGGCTTGCCGACCTGCTGGGCGGCGACACCGAGCGCGCCGCGCCCTTCCAGGGCGGACAGTTCGCCACCATCTACCTGTCGCCCAAGGACTATCACCGCGTCCACATGCCCGTCGCCGGCACACTGCGCGAAATGATCCATGTGCCGGGCCGTCTGTTTTCCGTCAATCCCCTGACCGCCCGCAACGTGCCGCGCCTGTTCGCGCGAAACGAGCGCGTGGTCTGCATCTTCGATACCGAACACGGTCCCATGGCGGTCGTGCTGGTGGGCGCGATGATCGTGGCGTCCATCGAAACCGTGTGGGCGGGTCTGGTCACCCCGCACAAGCGCCGCATCAAGTCCGTGCGCTACGACGCGGCCGCCCGCGCGCCCATCCATCTTGAGAAAGGCGCCGAAATGGGCCGCTTCAAGCTGGGCTCCACGGCCATCGTGCTGTTCGGGCCGGACAAGATCCGCTGGGCCGACACGCCGTCCGTGCTGGGTCCGGTACGCATGGGCGAACTGCTGGCGCTGCCCGTCCAGGTGTAAATCACCCCGACGCCGCTTTTTCGCCTAAAGCGAACAAGCAGCTTTTGTTTTATTCGCTTTCAGTCGCAAACGGGCGTTGTTAGATTACGGGCTTTTACCGGCCCGCCATGACCACGACCGCCCTGCCCGCCGCCGCGCCTCGCGCCACTGCCCGTCCGCTGTCCCGCGCACTGGGGCGCATGCTCTCCCTGGACGATTTCGAGACTGCCGCGCGCCGCCGGCTGCCGCGCCCCATCTTCGGCTACATCGCCGGCGCGGCCGAAGACAACCAATCCCTCAAGGGCAACCGCGACGCGTTCGCCCAGTACGCGTTCACCCCGCGCGTCCTGGTCGATGTCTCGCGCCGCACGCAACAGACCGAACTGTTCGGCCGCACCTACGCGTCGCCGTTTGGCATCGCGCCCATGGGCATCAGCGCGCTGTCGGCCTACCGGGGCGACATCGTGCTGGCCCGCGCGGCGCGCGAGCAGAACGTGCCTGCGATCCTGAGCGGCACGTCGCTGATCCCGCTTGAAGCCGTCATTGAAGAAGCGCCCGGCACCTGGTTCCAGGCCTATCTGCCCGGCGATCCCGCCAAGATCGATGCGCTGATCGAACGCGCGCGGCGCGCGGGCTTCGAGACGCTGGTGCTGACCGTCGACATCCCCGTGTCCGCCAACCGCGAGAACAACGTGCGCACGGGGTTTTCCACGCCGCTCAAGCCCAGCCTGCGCCTCGCGCTGGACGGCCTGGCGCGCCCGCGCTGGCTGGCCGGCACGTTCCTGCGCACGCTGCTGGCGCACGGCATGCCGCACTTTGAAAATTCCTTTGCCACGCGCGGCGCGCCCATCGTCTCCGCGTCGGTGCTGCGCGACTTCACGGCGCGCGACCACCTTAGCTGGGAGCACGTCGCGCGCATCCGCAGGCAATGGCCGGGCACGCTCATCATCAAGGGCATCCTGCATCCGCGCGACGCGGCGCTGGTTCGCCAGCATGGCGCGGACGGCATCATCGTGTCCAACCACGGCGCGCGCCAGCTTGATGGCGCGATCTCGCCGCTGCGCGCGCTGCCGGGCGTGGTGGCGCAAGCAGGCGCGATGACGGTGATGATGGACAGCGGCGTGCGGCGCGGCACGGATGTGCTCAAGGCGCTTGCGCTGGGCGCGCGCTGCGTGTTCGTCGGCCGCCCGTTCAACTACGCCGCGGCGGTGGGCGGACAGGCGGGCGTCGCGCACGCCATCGGATTGCTGCGCGCCGAGGTCGACCGCAACATGGCGATGCTGGGCATCAACCGGCTTGATGAAATGGACGCCAGCCTCATCTGCCGGGAAGGCGAGCTGCCGGCCTGACCAGACCGGCGCGCGATGCAACGCGTCAGGTGCCGGCGGGGCATAGAATGGCGGTTCCCTCGTTTCCTGCGCGTCCTTCCGCGGCGTGCCTGCCCGCTGCCGTGTCCCTACGCCAATCCTCATTCTTCCTGCGGTTCCTGACCCTGGGCGCCCTCGCCCATGTGTACGTCGGCGCCCGCCTGATTCCCGATCTGCTGCTTGGCCGCGAAGGCGACGCCGCCGCCATTCTTTTCCTGGTGCTGTCGTGCGTGCTGATCCCGATGGGCATGCTGGCGCGTTCGTCCGTCAACCCGCCATGGGGCGACCGCATCGCCTGGGTCGGCCTTTTGGCAATGGGGCTGTTCTCGTCGCTGTTCGTGCTGACGGTGCTGCGCGACGCACTTCTACTGATCCTGTGGCTGGGCAACCTGGCGGCGGGCGCCAACCTGCCCTGGACCGAACTGCGGCGCGCCAGCGCATGGACAGTCATCGTGCTTGCGCTGGCCGGCACGCTGGCGGGCTTTTACAACGCGCGGCGGCGCGCACGCGTGGTCGATGTGGACGTGCCCATTGCCGGCCTGCCGCAGGATCTTGACGGCTTCACCATCGTGCAGATCAGCGACATCCACGTCGGTCCGACCATCAAGCGCCGCTATGTCCAGGCCATCGTCGACGCGGTCAACGAACAGCTGCCCGACATGATCGCCATCACGGGCGACGTGGTCGACGGCAGCGTCGAGCAGCTTGCCGCCCAGTCCCGGCCCCTGGGCGATCTGCGCGCGCCTTTCGGCGTGTACCTGGTCACCGGCAACCATGAATACTATTCGGGCGCGGCCCCGTGGATTGCGGAGTTCCGCCGCCTCGGCCTGCGCGTCCTGCTGAACGAACACGCCGTGATCCATCCGTCGGGCCTGCCCGTAGTGGTGGCGGGCGTCACGGATTACAGCGCCGGGGCCTACGATCCGCATCAGCGCAGCAATCCCACGGCGGCGCTGGCCGGCGCGCCCGCCGACGCCGCGGTCCGGATTCTGCTTGCGCACCAGCCGCGCAGCGCGGTCGCGGCCGAGCCGGCGGGCTACACGCTGCAGCTCTCCGGCCATACCCATGGCGGGCAATTCTTTCCGTGGGGATTCTTCGTGCGGTTCCAGCAGCCCTTCACCGCCGGGCTGCACCGGCTGGGAAAGATGTGGGTCTACACGAGCCGCGGCACCGGTTACTGGGGGCCGCCAAAGCGCCTGTGGGCGCCGTCTGAGATAACGCGGCTGCGGCTGCGCGCCGCTTCGTCGCGCTGACCGCAAGGCGGCCGCTCAGGCCGCCTCGGGCAGCGGTCCGCGCTCCAGATAACTGGTCAGCGCGATGTCGCTGGTGGTGTTGCTGATGCCTTCGATCTGATGGATACGGGCCAGCAGCAGTTCCAGCGCCTGGGTGTCGCGCACCCTTACCTTCAGCAGCATGGCGCTCTTGCCCGTGATGGTGTGGATCTCTTCGACTTCGTTCAGTTCGGCCAGACCCAGCACCTGTTGGGTGATGGTCCAGTTGATCGTGTCCACATGCACGAAGGCCAGCAGCGGCCGGCCCATCTTCGCGCCATCGAGCTTGGCGGCAATGCCCTTGATGAGGCCGTCGCGCTTGAGCCGCTTGACCCGTTCGTGCACGGCGGGCGCCGACAGGTTGAGCAGTTTGCCCAGCTCCGCATAGCTGGGCGTGGCGTCGTCGGCCAACAGCGTCAAGAGTTTCCGGTCGCGGTCATCGAGGTCAGACATGGAATGCCCCCTTACCAGGGGAAGGAAATGAGGTCGCCGTAAAGACGCTTGAGCGTGGCCTTCACTTCAGGCGAGTTCTGATAAATGGCAATGAACTTCAAAAGGCGCGGATCCTGCGCTTTTTCGGGCTTGGCCACCCAGCGGATGGCGTAGCGCCGGATGCTGTCGGGGTCCGTATTGTCGAAGGCCAGCCCGTCCTTCTCGTTCAGGCCCGCCTGCTTGGCGAAGGTCGTGTACGTGAC
This sequence comes from Achromobacter sp. GbtcB20, assembly GCF_019091095.1. Classification (NCBI taxonomy): domain Bacteria; kingdom Pseudomonadati; phylum Pseudomonadota; class Betaproteobacteria; order Burkholderiales; family Alcaligenaceae; genus Achromobacter; species Achromobacter sp. GbtcB20. The sequence goes on from NZ_JAGXJZ010000004.1 coordinate 257,860, forward strand.
CGACGCGGTCACATCGTCGAACGTGCGGGCCGACTGCGAGCCTTCGATCTGCACGAACTTGAGCTTCTTCGGATTGGCCACCACGTCCTCCAGGCTGGCCTGATGCGCCACACCCGGCTTGAGCGTGATGAGCCCCATCGACTGCAGCAGCAGCAAGGCGCGGCCGGTGTTGACCGGGTCGTTGGGCACTGCGATCGTGGCGCCCTCGGGCACCGGATCGCCCTTTTTCAGCTTCTTGGAAAAGAGCCCGATGGTCGTGGAATAGCCGTATGCAATGGGTTGCAGGTTGGCGCCGCGCCGCTGGTTGAAGAGTTCAAGAAACGGCGCGTGCTGAAAGAAGTTGGCGTCCACCGAACCATCGGCCACCGCGATATTGGGCAGCACCCAGTCGTTGAATTCCACCAGCTTGACGTCCAGACCCTGCTGCTTAGCCTCGGCAATGGCCAATTCGGTGGCTTCGTTGGCCACGCTGGCGATGACGCCGATGCGCAGGGGCTGTTCCTGCGCGGCTGCGGGCGCAATCACAGCCAATCCCAGCGCCGCCACCGCGGCCCCCCGCGTCAGTTTCTTAAGCAATTGGTGCACAAGCATGTCAGCCATCCACAGAATCGGAACGCCGGACGACGGTCCGGCACAGGCGCTATTGTGCAGCACCTGGCGCCGCAGGCCCCAGAAAGGCCTTTGTCACGCAATGGCAATGCCAAGCCGCCCCGGCGGCGCTAAGATGGCCTGAGTACGCCCTTGGGAGACGTTCATGAGTGCCGTGATGACCCCCCAGCCCAGCGCGCAGTCAGCGGCCAGCCGCCGCGACCGCATCGAAGACCAGTTGGGCGCGCACAACTACCATCCGCTGGATGTCGTGCTGGCGCGCGGCAGCGGCGTCTGGGTCCATGACGTCGACGGCCGCCGTTATATGGACTGCCTGGCCGCGTACTCCGCCGTCAACCAGGGCCACTGCCACCCGCGCATCCTGGCCGCCATGACCGAGCAGGCGCAAAAGCTCACACTGACCTCGCGCGCGTTCCGCCATGACCAGATGGCGGGCTTCTACGAAGACCTGGCGCGCCTGACGGGCGCCCACAAGATCCTGCCGATGAACAGCGGCGCCGAGGCCGTCGAAACCGCCATCAAGGCGGTGCGCAAGTGGGGCTACGAGGTACGAGGCGTGCCGGAGGGTCAGGCCGAGATCATCGTGTGCGCCAACAATTTCCATGGGCGCACGCTGGGCATCGTGGGGTTTTCGACCGATCCCGACGCCTATGGCCATTACGGGCCGTTCGCGCCCGGCTTCAAGGTCGTGCCGTTCGGCGATTTTGAGGCCTTTGACGCCGCCATCAGCGACCGCACCGTCGCTTTCCTGGTCGAGCCGATCCAGGGCGAAGCCGGCGTCGTGCTGCCGCCGCCGGGTTATTTCAGCCGCGTGCGCCAGCGCTGCACGGAGCGCGGCATCACGTTGATCCTGGACGAGATCCAGACCGGTCTGGGGCGCACGGGCAAATTGCTGGCCGAGGAACACGAAGGCATCGAGGCCGACGTCACCCTCATCGGCAAGGCGCTGTCGGGCGGCTTCTATCCCGTATCCGCCGTGCTGTCCAACGCGGACGTGCTTGGCGTGTTCCAGCCCGGCCAGCACGGCAGCACCTTCGGCGGCAATCCGCTGGCGTGCGCCATCGCGCGCGCCGCGTTGCGGGTGCTGACCGAGGAAGGCATGATCGAGAACGCGGCCGTGGTTGGCGCCCACTTCCTGGAGCGCCTGCGCGCCCTGCCCGGTCCGGTGCGCGAGGTCCGCGGACGCGGCCTGATGCTGGCCGTCGAACTGGAGCCGGACGCGGGCGGCGCACGCCTGTGGTGCGAACGCTTGCAGGCGAGGGGCTTGCTGGTCAAGGACACCCACGGCCATACCCTGCGCCTGTCGCCGCCGCTCATCGTCACGCGTGACGAGGTGGACTGGGCGTGCGATCAACTGGCGGCGGTGCTGTCGGCGGCCTGACGTTCACGCCCGCGCACGGCAAGTTTTGAACCGCAACACGGAGCACGCGAATTGACGAACACCCCAACCCTGCCCACCGACGTCACCTTGATCGGCGCGCCGACCGACATCGGCGCCGGCGCCCGCGGCGCCTCGATGGGCCCGGAAGCGCTGCGTGTCGCGGACCTGGGCCCGGTCATCGAAGCGCTGGGTTTTCAGGTCCGCGACCGCGGCAACCTGTACGGACCCGCCAACCCCTGGCTGCCGCCCGTGGACGGCTACCGGCATCTGGAGGAAGTGACCGCGTGGAACCGCGCCGTGCACGATGCGGTCCACGAGGAACTGGCGGCGGGGCGCCTGCCGGTGCTGCTGGGTGGTGATCACAGCCTGGGAATCGGTTCGGTCAGCGCCGTCGCGCGCCATTGCCGCGCCGCGGGCAAAAAACTGCGCGTGCTGTGGCTGGACGCCCACGCCGACTTCAACACCCATGCGCTGACGCCCACCGGCAACCTGCATGGCATGCCCGTGGCCTGCCTGTGCGGCAACGGGCCGGCGCCGCTGATCGGCATGTCCGGCGAATGCCCGGACATCGAGCCGTCCTGCGTGCGCCAGATCGGCATCCGCAGCGTCGATCCGGGCGAAAAGCGCCTGCTGCACGAGGCTGGCCTCGAGGTCTTCGACATGCGCTACCTGGACGAGATGGGCATGCGCGCCACCATGCAGGCCGCATTGGCCGGCCTGGACGGCGATACGCACCTGCACGTGAGCTTCGACGTCGACTTTCTGGATCCCGAAATCGCGCCGGGCGTGGGCACCACGGTGATGGGCGGCCCCACCTATCGCGAAGCGCAGCTTTGCATGGAGATGATTGCCGACACCGGTCTCATGCGTTCGCTGGACGTGGTGGAACTGAATCCCGCGCTCGACGTGCGCAACCGGACGGCCGAGCTGGCGGTGGACCTTATCGAAAGCCTGTTCGGCAAATCCACGCTGGTGCGCCGGGGGCCCTGAAGGGCCCAGTGCGCATTGGACCGGCCCGCTACCCCTCGCGGTTGCGGCGGATTGCCTCTGCCGCCTCGCGCAGATGCAGCAGGTTGTCCTCGCGCTGCGCCCACACGCGCGGCGTGGGGCCCGCCACGCATAGCGCATACCATTCGCCCCCAAGATCCAGCGCCACCGCCAGGCCGGTCAGGTCGACGACGCTCTCACCCACGTTCGACGCCCAGCCTTGCTCGGCCGCGCGCTCGACGTCGGCCAGCAGGGTTTCGCGCGTGGTCAGCGTGTGGTCCGTGTAGCGGGTGTATTGCGCCGCGGCCAGCACCTGCTCGCGCTCGGCGGCGGGCAAGCGCGCCAGAATGGCCTTGGCGACCGAGCTGGTGTGCAGCGGCCGCCGCTCACCCGCACGCGCGGCATAGTGCACCGGCTGGGTGGATTCCACGACGTCCAGAAACACGACGGCGCCATCCTGGATCTTGCCCAGCATCACGGTCTCGTTCGCGGCGTCGCGCAGCGCGGCAAGACGCGGACGCACCAGGTCCAGCCACGGATCGCCCGTGAGGATCTGCGCGGCCAGGCCGTGCAGCTTGGCCGTCGGGTAATACCCGGCGCGGCGCCGGACCTCGTACAGATAGCCTCGGGCCACCAGCGTGCGCACGAGGGCCAGACAGCTGGACATCGGCGCGCCCAGGCCCTGCGCCAGTTCGGTGAGCGGCATGGGACGCCGGGTCTGCGCAAACAGCTCAAGCAGCTCCAGCGTGCGGGCAACCAGCTTGACTTCCACGGCGTCTCCCTCCTTCGCGGCAACGGATTCTGTCCACGCGGACTAGGGTGTTCCACCGTGTTGACTTTTCATGGACAGGTACCTAAATTCTTGCACAGGAATTTACATTCACCAATATGAAATAAATTTCAGCCGGCTGGAGCACCGGCGCCGCCTTCCCGAGTTACCGCGTCATCCGACAGATCAATAAAACGGCCCATTCCAGGGTTGGGAGACAGACAGATGCGTATCAAACCCGTGTTGGCGGCCTTGGCCGCCACTTTGGCCGCCTGCGCGGCGCAGGCCCAGTCCGACGTCGTGCGGCTGGGCGTATCCAACGATCGTTCCGGCATCTATTCCGACCTGGGCGGGCTCGGGTCCGAGATGGCCGTACGCATGGCCGTGGAGGATTTCGGCGGCAAGGTCGCAGGCAAGACCGTCGAGGTGGTCGGCGCGGACAACCAGAACAAGGCCGACGTGGCCTCCGCCCTGGTGCGCCGCTGGTTCGACACCCAGAACCTGGTCGCGGTGGTTGACGGCGGCGCCAGCTCGGCCGGGCTCGCGGCCCAGGGCGTCGCCCGGGAAAAAGGCGGCACCGCGCTCATCAGCGGCGGCTTTGCCGGCGATTTCAGCGGCAAGCAATGCAGCAACCTCAGCACGCAATGGGCGCCGGACACCTACGCGCTGGCCAACGCAGTGGTCAAGAGCGTGGTCGAGGGCGGCGGCAAGAGCTGGTATTTCATCACCACCGACTACGTGTTCGGCAAATCGCTGGAAAGCAATGCCTCGCGCTTTGTCGAGCGCGCCGGCGGGAAGGTCGTGGGCAGCACGCGCCACCCGCTGGGCGCCATGGACTTTGCCTCGTTCCTGGTCCAGGCCCAGTCCTCCAAGGCCGACGTCGTGGGCCTGGCCAGCGCCGGCGGCGACCTGGTCAACCTCATCAAGCAGGCGCAGGAGTTCGGGCTGGCGGGCGGCAAGCAGCGCATGCTGACGTTCCTGACGTTCATCAACGACGTCCACGCGATGGGCCTGCCCGTCGCGCAGGGCCTCACCTTTCCCACCGGCTTCTACTGGGACGCGGACGAGGACACTCGCGCGTGGACGCAGCGCTGGCAGAAGAAGATGGGCGTCACGCGCGCGCCGTCCATCGTCCAGGCCCTGAGCTACGTGGCCACCACTCACTACCTGCAAGCCGCGCAGGCTGCGGGCAGCTTCGACGGCGCGGCGGTCAACCAGAAGATGCGGGAATTGCCCATCACGGCCAAATTGATAAAGAATGCCCGGGTGCGCCCCGAAGACGGTCGCGTCATCATGGACCTGTATCTGGTGGAGGTGAAAAAGCCCGCCGAGTCCAAGTACCCGAACGACTACTACCGCATCCTGTCCACGGTGCCCGGCGAAAAGGTCTTCGTGTCGCTCGCCGACAGCGAATGCCCCCTGGTCAAGAAATAGAAAGGAGACAACCATGAAGTGCTATTGCGTCGTCAATTTCCGCGAGCCCCTGCAGGAAATGGATCAGCCCACGCCCACCCCGCAGGGGACGCAGGTGCTGTTGAAGGTGCGCGCGGCGGGCGTATGCCACAGCGATATCCACCTGTGGGAAGGCGGCTACGACCTCGGCCAGGGACGCACCCTGTCGCTCAAGGACCGCGGCGTGTCGCTGCCGCTGACGATGGGCCACGAAACGGTCGGCGCCGTCGTGGCGGCCGGGCCCGACGCGCAAGGGCTTGCCACCGACCGCAACTACCTCGTCTATCCGTGGATCGGTTGCGGCAAATGCGCCTCGTGCGCGGCCGGCATGGAAAACCACTGCACCGCGCCGGCCTGCCTGGGTGTGCATCGCGCCGGCGGATACGCCGACCACATCGTGGTGCCGCATCCCCGCTACCTCATCGACATCGGCGACCTCGATCCCGCGCAGATCGCGCCCTACGCGTGCTCGGGCCTGACGACGTATTCCGCATTGAAGAAGATCGGCGCAGACGTCTACCGCGAACATCCCGTGGTGATTTTCGGCGCGGGCGGACTGGGCCTGATGAGCCTGACCCTCATCAAGGCACTGGGCGGCGCGGGCGCCATCGTCGTCGATATCGATCCGGCCAAGCGGCAGGCGGCGCTGGACGCGGGCGCGCTGGCGGCCATCGACGGCGCCGCGCCCGACGCCGCGCAGCAGATCATGAAGGCCGCGGGCGGCAAGCCGGTGCAGGCTGCGATCGACCTGGTCGGCGCACCCGCCACCACCTCGCTCGCGTTCGACTTCCTGACCAAGGGCGGCAAGCTCATCATCGTGGGCCTGTTCGGCGGCGGTTCGACCTGGCCGATCGCGTTGATCCCGATGAAGGCGCTGTCGATCATCGGCAGCTACGTGGGCAACCTGACCGAACTGAAGGAACTGATGGAACTGGTGAGGGCGGGCAAGGTGCCGCCCATGCCGGTCCACCGCCATGCGCTGGCCGAGGCGGACCGTGTGCTGGCCTCGCTGCGCGAAGGCAAGGTCGTGGGACGCGCCGTGCTGACGGTCGATTGACCCAGCCGCGGTCATTCCGATGCGGCGCGCCCGGCATCGGGCGCGTCGTGTGTTGAAAGCTATGCGGGCCGCAGGCGCGGATCGTAGATGAAGCGTTCGCGCCGCACCACCACGATGTGCTCGGCATCCGGATGCGCCGGGTTGACGAGAAAGTTGCAGTCCGGCACGCCGCGATACGGGACGATGGCGCTGGGCAGTTCCAGCAGCGCCGATACGCCCGACGCCACCCAGTTATCGCCCACGGCCTGCGAGGCCTCCGCGAAGGGCACCGCATCCCAGAACGGATAGTCGTCCTGAAGCTGCGCCAGCGACAGCGACTGGCGCGCTTCGAAGACGGCAGTGGGCACGGCCAGTTCGATCAGGTAGCGGTTCGCCTGCTGGGACGCGCGAGCGGCAAAGTGCACCACCGTTTCCAGCACCGAAAGTGCCACGCTGGCCGAGGCATACACGACGGGCGTGCCGGGGCTGTTGTAGCGGCCGCCCACGGCGGCTGCGCCCGCGCCGCTCAGGTCGTCCGCCCGGTATTTGCCCGCCGTGGTGCCGATGCGCCAGAGCGAAACGTAGTCCTTCATGCGTAGACGCCCGCTGCGGCACGGGCAAGCGTGTCTTCGACGATGCGGCTGCTGGCGTCCGAGGTCAGAAGCGACAGGGGTTTGACGTTGCCCAGCGCGGGCACGGGCGTGTTCAGCCACAGCACCGCTTCCTCGTCGCTGCCCAGCACCTGGCGCGCAACGCGCACCACGCGGGCGACGCGGGCAAGCCGGTCCGATTCCCCCAGCGGGAGCGCCTGGCCTTCACGCGTCCACCGCGACAGCGACGCCGCCTTGACCTCCGTGATGGCCATGATCTCGGACTTGGGCACCTGCAGATAATCAGCCGCATCGTCGACCATCTGCGCAGGCAGGCCGCGATGCACGTCGCGCGCGATGTCGGTCAGGGGGCTGTCGACCAGGCCGCGGAACAGCTGGCGGGCGCGCGGCGGACGCTTGGCGGTGGCGCCGCGCTTGGTCGGTGATTTATCGGCAAGGGCGATGGTCATGGTCTGCTCCGGGCGCCGCGCACGGGCGGCAAACCGGGGGACCGGCCACGCCATGAGCGGCTGAATTACCAAATTGAATTTATAATATCCCATTTGGAAATACCCGCGCAAGGCGCTGCGGGCCGCCTCCACAGGACATACCCGGCATCGCAGTGCCAGGCGGCGGCGCTCCCGTTGGAAGCGGCGCGCCGCCCGTCACGCCCCCTGTTTCGGCCTATCATAGGCGGCGGCAAATTTACCCCCTCGCATTTCTCTCAAGGACAGGCAATGACGGACCGGCAGCTCACGATACTCGCGGCGCTCAATCTCATGGTGGCGGTGGGCGCCGGTGCCTTCGGCGCGCATGGCCTCAAACGCATCCTGACGCCAGAAATGCTGGCTGTCTGGCAGACCGGGGTGATGTACCACCTGGTCCACGCCCTCGGTCTTTTCGTCATCGCGCTGCTCGGCGCGCGTTTCGGCTCGCCCCTGCTGTCGGCGGCAGGCGTCGTGATGTTTGTCGGCATCGTGCTGTTTTCGGGCAGCCTGTATGTGCTGACGCTGACCGGCAAAGGCTGGCTGGGCGCCGTCACGCCGTTTGGCGGAACGGCATTCCTGGCCGCGTGGGCCATGGTCGCCTGGGCTGCCTACCGCGCGCAGCCCTGAACCCGTACTTCCCGTCATTCATTCCCGGCGGCAGGAACCGCCGCCCTTGCAGGTCTCTGATGTCCCCAACCACCGCATTACCCGCCGTCCGTGAACACTCCGCCGCCGCAGGCATTGCCTGCGTGGCGGGCGGCATCTTCTTTCTGACCCTCAGCGACGCCAGCGCCAAATGGCTGGGCGCAACGTACAACCCGCTGCAGATCCTCTTCATGCGCGCGCTGATCGCGCTGCCTTTCGTGACCGCGCTGGCGTTATGGCTGGGCGGCCGCCGCGTGCTGCGTACGATGCATCCCGGACTGCACCTGACGCGCGGCGCCATCAACGTTATCTCGGCCAGTTGCTTCTACCTGGGATTGCAGGCGCTGCCGCTGGCCGAGACCACCGCCATCGCGTTCGCCGCGCCGCTATTCGTCACGGCGCTTTCCGTGCTGATCCTGAAGGAACGCGTGGACGGCAAGCGCTGGCTAGCCGTGCTGGCGGGTTTTGCGGGCGTGCTGATCGTGGTGCGTCCCGGCACGCAGGCCTTTCAGGCGGCCACATTGCTGCCGCTGACCACCGCCCTGCTCTACGCGGTCATGATGATCACGGCGCGCGGCATCAACCGCGCCGAAGGCATGCTGACCATCACCTTTTACATCGTGCTGGGCCAACTGGTGTGGAGCTCGCTGGGGCTGGCGTGGGTCTGGCGCGCGCCGGCCGCCGAAGACCTGCCGTACTTCGGCGCGGTGGCCTTGTTCAGCACGCTGGGACTGACGCTGATCACGCAGGGATTCCGTATCGGACCGGCGTCCGTCGTCGCCCCCTTTGACTACACGGGCCTCGTCTGGGCCACGATCCTGGGATGGATCTTCTGGCGCGAGGCGCCCGACGCCTACGCGTACCTGGGCGCCGTCTTCATTGCGGGCAGCGGCGTGTACATCGCCGTTCGCGAGGCGCGGGGCAAGTCGCGCCGCCGCGCCGCGCGCTGACGGCCGCCCTGCCCGCCAGCACTATTCGGTGGGCGGCGGAAAGTGCCGCTGCAACACCTTTGCGACGTTCGGCTCTTGTTCGGCCTCGCGCGCCACCGCCGTCAGCGCCGGGCACATGGCGCCGAACCACGACGGTCCCGGACGCCAGTGCGTCATGACCGTCACGTACAGGTCCAGCGCCGAAAAGCGCCGCCCCAGCATGTGCGGCGCGCCGGCCTGGCGTTCGAGTTCCTGCCACAGCTCGGCGCGGCGCGTGTGCACGCGCTCACGCAGCAGATCGGCCCCCGCGCCCGGCGTCGTCCATTGCGCGGGCTCATCGCCGTAGGTGAAGGTGGGATACACCGCCGCCACCAGCCGCATCAGCAGGTTAAGAAATCGCGCCCGCTCCGGCTTGTCCGGCGCGGGCGCCAGCCCGGCCTGCGGCGCCACATCGTTCAGGTGCAGGATCATCGCCGCGCTTTCGGTCATCACCTCGCCGTCGGGCAGGATGAGCGTGGGCACCTGCCCCAGCGGATTCAGATGCAAAAGCCGGTCCCGCTCGGGCCCCGGCTTCAGATATGGCACATCCGTCAGCGTGTGCGGCACATTGGCCAGCACCAGCGCCATCTCGACAATGGCCGAGCCGCAACCCGCGGACCCGATGAGCTCGTAGGATTTCATGGCCGTCACCCTCCCGTTTCGGCCGGCGCCACCCGCAGCAATTCGCCAGGCGAGGCGTCCGTCAGCACATACACATAACCGTCCGGCCCCTGCCGCACGTCCCGAATCCGCCGCTTGCGGTCGACCAGCAGCCGTTCCTTCTCGACCACGCGATTGCCGTCGACAGTCAGGCGGATGAGGTTCTGATTGCCCAGCGCGCCGATGAAGAGCGAATTGCGCCAGGCCGGAAACCGGTCCGCGTCGTAGAACGCCATGCCGCTGATGGCGGGCGATTTCGGCCACCAATGGATCGGCGGCTCCATGCCCGGCAGGGTTTCGCCCTTGGCTTCCGGAATGGCGAAGCCCGAATAGTTGATGCCGTAGGTGGCCAGCGGCCAGCCGTAATTCTTGCCCGGCTTCACGACATTGATCTCGTCGCCGCCACGCGGCCCGTGTTCGTTTTCCCAGAGTTCGCCGGTCCAGGGATTGAGCGCCATGCCCTGCGGATTGCGATGGCCGTACGACCAGATCTCGGGGCGCGCGCCCGGCTTACCCACGAAGGGATTGTCCGCCGGCACGGAGCCATCCGTCTTGAGCCGCACAACCTTGCCTTGCAGCTTGTCCAGGTCTTGTGCCGTCGGGCGCTGATTGTTCTCGCCCAGCGCGATATACAGGTAGCCCTTGCCGTCGAACACCAGCCGCGATCCGAAATGCTGGCCGGACGACAGCTTGGGCTCCTGGCGTAACAGCACCTTGAATCCCTCAAGGCCGCTGGCGTCATCGGCCAGCCGCCCGCGACCCACGGCCGTGCCGCTCTTGTCGCCATCCGACTCCGCATACGCCAGGTACACGTAGCGGTCGGTCGCAAAATCAGGCGACAGCGCCACGTCCAGCAGTCCCCCTTGACCGCGCGCAGCAACCTGCGGCACGCCGGACAGCGGCTTGGATAGCCCACCGGGCGTACGCAGCAGCCGCAGGTTCCCGGGCCGTTCGGTGATCAGGATGCCGCCATCGGGCAGGAACGCCATGGACCAGGGGTGATCCAGGCCGCCGACGACGGGCGTCACGCGGGCGGGCGCCGACGGCGGTTCCTGCGAGGCTTGTGCAACGGCGGGCGCGGCCGCAAAGGCCACGGCCAAGGACAGGATCAGGGGAATTGCGCGCGTGCTCGCGGCGGTGCGTGACTGCATGGACATCTCCGGCGGCGACAGATTGAAAAGCAGGCGCGCAAGGCATGACAGTGAGACGCGGGGGCCGCTCGCAATTGGCACACCCGGTTGGCGTACCATAGCGCCCACGGACGGGAGCTCTCCCGTTCTTGCTCTCAGGAGACTCGACCAGATGAAACTGTACTACATGCCCGGCGCGTGCTCGCTCGCTTCCCACATCGTCCTCGAGTGGATCGGCAAGCCGTACGAGACGCACAAACTCAGCCGTGAAGCGCTGAAGGAGCCGGAGTTTCTGCGGATCAATCCGCTGGGCGCCGTGCCCGCGCTGACCGATGGCGACTGGACCCTCACGCAGAATGTCGCCATCCTGGAATACCTGGCCGAACAGGCCCCGGAAATCCCCCTGCTGGGCGACGGCACCGCGCGTTCGCGCGCCGAAGTGCGCCGCTGGGTCGGCTTCATCAATTCCGACGTCCACAAGACCTTCTCGCTGCTGTTCGGCGCGCAGCGCTACCTGAAGGACGAAGGCGCGCAAAAAGAATTGGCGGGCTCCGCGTCGGCGCTTCTGACCAAGCTGTTCGGGCAGCTGGATGCGCAACTGGCGGGCAAGTCCTATCTGGCCGGCGCCGCGCCGTCTGTGGCGGACGCGTATCTGTTTGTCGTGCTGCGCTGGGCCCACGCAAAGGAAATCGACCTGTCCGGCCTGAACCATCTGCAAGCGTTCTTCGAACGCATGCAGGCCGACGCGGGCGTGCAGGCCGCACTGAAGGCCGAAGGCCTGTAACGGCTGCCGCTGCCCGGCTCGCCTACGCAGGCGCCGCGCCGGGCAGCGTCTCGCCTTCCAGGATCTTTTTCACGGCGGCCAGGAAGCGCCGCGCCAGCAAGGGCGGCGCACTCAGGTTGGAATGCGTCGCCCAGATTTCCACGCTGGCCTCGGGCTCGATCGGGCGAAGCGCCATGTGGGCTGCCTGGTCCGGCGTGACGCACCATGCGTCGACCAGCGCCGGTCCCAGCCCCTGCTGCACGAACGAACAGGCCGTCACGGGCGAATGCACCTCGACCGCTGCCGCGCAGCGCGGGCCCTCTCCAAAGAATGGCTGCAGCGCGCGTCCTAGCGGCGTGTCGCGCGGATAGCCGATCCACGCCGCCGACGAAAAGTCTTCCGGCAGCACCACCTCATGACTGGCCAGCGGATGCCCGGGCGGCAGCACGCAGACCACCGGCACACGCGCCAGCCGCACGGACGTCAGGTTGGGGTGATCCGGCGGCTGCATGGAAATGCCGATGTCGGCCTGACCCGACAGGAAATACGCCGCCAGTTCGTCGAAAGTCACGCTGCGGTAATCCACGCGCGCGCCTGCATTGCGGCCGCGAAACCGCTCCAGCGCCATCGGGATCAGACGCTGCCCGAAACTGGCGCTGGCCACGATCTTCAGCATTCCCGCGCCCGACTGGCCGAGGCTGGCGGCCAGGTCGTTCACCCGCTGAATGCCGCCATACACCTGCTCGACCTCGGCATACAGGCGCCGGGCTTCGGCGGTGGGCGACAGCCGGCTCTTGACCCGCTCGAACAGCCGGTAGCCCAGGCGGCTTTCCGTCAGCGCCAGCACCCGGCTCACCGCCGGCTGCGACACATGCAGCATGCGCCCCGCCCCGCTGATCGACCCGGCCATCATGATCGCGCGGAACACCTCGATCTGACGCAGGTTCAGTGGCCTTCCGGCGCTGGGGCCGACCTCGTCGGCATACGCATCCGCATCCATTTTTTTCCCCTATTCCGATAACGGGGGATTATAGGTTTGAGACATTTTTCGATGACGCAGTGCCGCATGCCAAGGTGTAATCTGCCCGCTCCACAAAACAAAACCAGGGGAAATCCATCATGCGCAGCACGCTCCTTCGCAGTCTTTCCATGGCGGCGCTCAGCGTCGCCTTCATCGGCGCCGCCTCGGCCGCCGGCTATCCCGACAAGCCCATCACCTTCGTGGTCCCGTCCGCCGCCGGCGGATCGCCCGACGTGCTGTCGCGCCTGATCACGACCCAGATGGCCCGCGACACCGGCGCCACGATGGTCGTCGAGAACCGCGCCGGCGCGGCCGGCAACATCGGCATCGCGCTCATCAAGCGCGCCGCCCCGGACGGCTATACCGTCGGCTACGGCAACATCAACACGCTGGCGGTCAACCGCTCGCTCTTCAAGCGCCTGCCGTACGACGTGGACAAGGACCTGACGCCGGTCGCGCACATGTTCGACCTCTACAACGCGCTGATCGTGCCGGCCGAATCGCCCATCAAGAGCGTGCAGGACCTGATCGACCGCGCCCGCAACGAGCCGGGCCGCCTGTCGTACGGCGCCTCGGGCGTGGGCACCACCGGCCACATGGGCGGCGAGCTGTTCAAGAGCATGGCCAAGCTGGACGTGATGTTCATCCCCTATAACGGCGGCCCCGCCGCCATCCAGGATCTGCTTGGCGGCCGCCTGGACTACCTGTTCGTCAACACCTCGGAAGCCGCACCGCTCGTCAAGAGCGGCAAGGTCCGCGCCATCGGCGTCAGCAGCCTGAAGCGCCTGTCGCTGATGCCCGACGTGCCGACGCTGGACGAATCCGGCCTGAAGGGTTACGAGACGGTCGCCTGGGGTGGCGTCGTGGCGCCCAAGGGCACCCCCGATGACGTGGTCGCCACGCTGAACGCCGCCATCCAGAAGGCGCTGCAGGCGCCGGAAGTGCGCCAGGGCCTGGCCACGCTAGGCGCCGAACCGGCATCCGGTTCGCCCGCCGAGTTCAAGCAGCTGATCGATCGCGAAACCGCCAAGTGGCAGCAGATCATCGACAACGCCGGCATCGAAAAACTCGACTGAGCATTCTTCATGACGGCAGACACCTTGCAGGCTGACTTCATCGTCGCGGGCGCCACGCTCATCGACGGATCGGGCGGGCCCGCCACCGTCGGCGACCTTGCCGTGCGCGGCGGGCGCATCGCGGCGGTGGGCAGCTTTGCCCATCCCGCCGGCGCGCCGGTCATCGATGGCCGGGGCCTGGCCCTGGCGCCGGGCTTCATCGACTCGCACACCCACGACGACGGGTATCTGCTGGCCCATCCCGACATGCTGCCCAAGGTGTCGCAAGGCATCACGACGGTCGTCACCGGCAACTGCGGGATCAGCCTGGCGCCCCTGGCGCGCACGCAGATCCCGCAGCCGCTGGACCTGCTGGGCCCGCCGTCGCTCTTTCGCTTTGGCACCTTCCGGTCCTGGATGGACGCGCTGCGCGACACGCCCGCCGCAGTCAACGTGATTCCACTGGTGGGCCACACCACCTTGCGCGTCGCCGTCATGGACGACACATCGCGCGCTGCCAACGACGCGGAACGCGCCGCCATGCGCGAACTCATGCAGGAAGCGCTGGACGCCGGCGCCTTCGGTGTATCCACCGGCACCTTCTATCCGCCGGCCAGCGCCGCGCCCACGGACGAGATCGTCGACGTGTGCCAGCCGCTGCGCGGCCGCGCCGGCATTTATGCCACCCACCTGCGCGACGAGGCCGATCACATCGTGCCGGCCATCGAAGAGGCGCTGCACATCGGTCGCGAAATCGATTGCCGCGTCGTCTTCTCTCACCACAAGCTGGCGGGCGAACGCAATCACGGACGCAGCCGCGAAACGCTGGATATCATCAGCCGCGCCGCAGCCTCGCAGCCCGTCTGCCTGGACTGCCACCCCTACCCCGCCACCTCCACCATGCTGCGGCTCGATCGCGCGCGGCTTGCCAGCCGGACGATGATCACCTGGTCCAAAGGCTACCCCGAAGCGACGGGCCGCGACTTCAGCGAAGTGATGGCCGAACTGGGCCTGGACGACGAGGCCGCCGTGGCCCGCCTGGCCCCGGCCGGCGCCATCTACTTCCTGATGGATTGCGCCGACGTCAACCGCATCTTTGCCCATCCGCTGACCATGGTCGGCTCGGACGGGCTGCCCTTCGATCCCCATCCGCACCCCCGCCAATGGGGCACGTTCACCAACGTCCTGCGCACGATGGTGCGCGAGCAAAACCTGCTGTCCCTGGAATCGGCCATCCACAAGATGACGGGGTTGGCTGCCCACCAATACGGCGTGGCCGGGCGCGGCCTGCTGAGAGAGGGGTATCATGCTGACCTGGTGCTGTTCGATCCCGCCACCGTCACCGACGTGGCCACTTTTTCAGCGCCCATTCAGGCAAGCCGGGGCATCCACGCGGTGTGGGTCAACGGCAGGCAGGTCTGGGACGGGGAACGGACGGGCGCCGAACGCCCGGGCCAGGTCCTGTCGCCCGGTCAAGCATGAGCACGGAGTACTTAAAGTGAAGACGTTTTCCCAGGGCTGCTACCTGGGTGTATTGGGCGGAATGGGGCCCATGGCCGGCGCGGCCTTTGCCCTCCGCCTGGCGGCGCTGACGCCCGCCACGGTTGACCAGCAACACATCCCCACCCTGCTGCGCAACGATCCGCGCATTCCCGACCGGTCCAGCGCCTACATGGCCGGCGGCGAAAATCCGCTGCCCCACATGGTCGACGGCGTGCGCTTCCTGGAACAGGCCGGCGCCCGGCTCATCGCCATCCCGTGCAACACCGCCCACCTGTGGTTCGACGAGATCGCCGCGTCCACCGGCGTGCCGGTGCTGCACATCATCGAGGCAGTCATCGAAGACCTGCGCCGTCTGGGCCTGCCCCGCGGCCGCATCGGCCTGATGGGCACCGCCGCCACGCTGAAGCTTGGCCTGTACCAGCGGCACCTCGAAGCCCAGGGCTACGAGTGCATCGTGCCTGACGACGACGAAGTCGAACGCTTCTGCATGGGCTCGATCCGCGCGGTCAAGGGCAACCTGCTCGAAGACGCCTTCGCCCCCGCCGCCGAATGCATCGCCCGTTTGAAGGCGCGCGGCGCCGACGCCGTCGTCCTGGGCTGCACGGAACTGCCCCTGGCCGTGCCGCACGCCCTGCGCCCCAGCCTGGGCGTGACCCTCACGGACTCCATCGACGCCCTGGCCCGCGCCGCCATCGCGCACTACCAGGCTGACCAGCCCGCGGAACGGATCGCGGCGTAAGGGCAGCAAAAAAAAGGCGCATCTTTCGATGCGCCCACTTCCTTCGCGGGGAAGAGGTCAACCGCCCAGGTAAGCCTTGCGGACCTGGTCGTTGACCAGCAGATTGGCGCCGGTGTCCTGCAGGACCACGCGGCCGTTTTCCAGCACGTAGCCGCGGTCCGCCACGCCCAGGGCCTTGTTCGCGTTCTGCTCGACCAGGAACACGGTCACGCCCTGCTCCCGGATCTCGCGGATGATGTCGAAGATCTGGGCGATCACCAGCGGGGCCAGGCCCAGCGTGGGTTCGTCCAGCAGCAACAGGCGCGGCCGGGTCATCAGCGCGCGGCCGATGGCCAGCATCTGCTGTTCGCCGCCCGACATCAGGCCGGCTCGCTGGCTGGCGCGCTCTTTCAAGCGCGGGAACAAGCCATAGACGTGGTCGATACCCGCCTCGATCTCGTCGCGCTTGGAAAAGAAGCCGCCCATCATCAGGTTCTCGGCGACGGTCAGGTCCTTGAACACGCGACGGCCTTCAGGCGAAATGGCGATGCCACTGCGCATGATGTGGTGCGTGTCCTTGTTCGTGATGTCTTCGCCTTCGAACGTGATCTTGCCTTCGCGCGCACGCGGATTGCCGCAGACCGTCATCAGCAGCGTGGTCTTGCCCGCGCCGTTGGCGCCGATCAGCGTGACGATCTCACCCTTGTTCACATCGACCGACACGCCGTTCAATGCCTGAATGGCGCCGTAGAAGGTGTGTATGTTTTCCAGCTTGAGCATCATTCCTCCCCCAGATACGCCTTGATGACGCGCTCGTCGTTGCGCACCTGATCCGGGGTGCCGGTCGTGATGGGCTTGCCATGTTCCATGACCAGAATCCGGTCCGAAATGCCCATGATGAGGCTCATGTCGTGCTCGATCAGCAGCACCGCGACGCCGAATTCGCGCCGCAACTGGTCGATGAGCGATTGCAGATCGCGCTTTTCCTGCGGATTCAGACCCGCCGCGGGTTCGTCCAGCATTAACAGGCGCGGCTTGGTGATCATGCAGCGCGCGATCTCCAGGCGCCGCTGGTGGCCATATGCCAGATTGCCGGCTTCGCGGTTCGCGAATTCGCGCAGACCCATGAAATCCAGCCACTGCGCCGCGCGCGACAGCGCCTCGGATTCGGACTGGCGATAGCCCCTGGTCTTGAGCAGGCCCGGCAACAGGCGCGATTCGACCTGCGTGTGCTGCGCAACCAGCAGGTTTTCCAGCACCGTGAGCTGCTTGAACAGGCGCACGTTCTGGAACGTGCGCACCAGGCCGTGGCGCGCCACCTTGTGGCTGGCAAGACCCGTGATGGGCTTGCCGTCCATGATGATCTCGCCGGCAGTGGGTGCGTAGAACCCACCCACGCAATTGAAGACGGTGGTCTTGCCGGCGCCGTTGGGGCCGATGATGGCAAAGACCTCGTCGGTCATGACCTCGAAACCCACGCTATCCACGGCCAAGAGGCCGCCGAACCGCATGGTCAGGCCGGATACTTTCAGCAATGCCTCGCTCATTTAGCCAGCTCCACGTGGGGACGCTTCATGGGCAACAACCCCTGCGGACGCCACATCATCATCAACACCATCACCAGACCGAACATCAGCATCCGGTACTCGGCGAACTCGCGCGCCAGCTCGGGCAGCACGGTCAGCAGGATGGCTGCGAGGATCACCCCCACCTGCGAACCCATGCCCCCCAGCACCACGATCGCCAGGATCAGCGCGGATTCGATGAACGTGAAGGACTCCGGATTCACCATGCCCTGGCGCGCCGCGAAGAACGCGCCGCCAAAGCCGGCAAACATGGCGCCCAGCGTGAACGCGGACAGCTTGATGCGCGTGGGGTTCAGGCCCAGCGAGCGGCAGGCAATCTCGTCCTCGCGCAGCGCCTCCCAGGCGCGGCCGACCGGCATGCGGATCAGGCGCGTGGACACAAACAGCGTCACCAGCGCCAGCAGCAGCGCCATCATGTACAGATAGATGACCATGTCCTGGTTCTGGAACGTCAGCCCGAAGAAGTCGTGGAATGTCGTCCCACCCTCGGTGCTGGGGCGGCGCGTCATTTCCAGGCCAAAGAACGTGGGCTTCGGGATACCGGAAATCCCGTCCGGACCACCGGTCATCTTGTTCAGGTTGATCAGCAGCAGGCGGATGATTTCACCGAAACCCAGGGTCACGATGGCCAGGTAGTCGCCGCGCAGCCGCAATACCGGAAAGCCCAGCACAAAGCCGAACAGCGCGGACATCGCGCCGGCAAACGGCAGCGCTTCCCAGAAGCTCCAGCCGCCCCAGTGGTAGAGCAGCGCGTAGGTGTAGGCGCCCACCGCGTAAAAGCCCACGAAGCCCAGGTCCAGCAGCCCCGCAAAACCCACCACGATGTTCAGGCCCAGGCCCAGCATCACGTAGATCAGCACCAGCGTGGCGATGTCCACGGAGCTGCGCCCCGCGAAGAACGGCCAGATCACCGCGATGGCCAGCAGCAAGAACATCAGCGGCTTGTGGTTCCTGGCCGGGGCCGAGGACAGCGTCGGCAGACTGGTCTTGAGCTTTTTGAACGGAATGGCCAGCCAGGGCCGCAGCAACTGGAAGACGAACACCACGGCGGCGGCCAGCGCCACCAGCGACCAGTTCGACTCCATCGACGTGCGCGCACCCTGGCGGATGAGCTGCAGGCCAAAGACCGGGGTGACGATGACCGCCGTCAGCACGGCCGCCATCGTGGCGTTTTTGAGATTGTTGGTCGACATCAGACTTTTTCCACCTCAGGTTTGCCCAGCAGCCCGGTGGGACGGAACAGCAGAATCAGGACCAGCAGCGAAAACGCCACGATGTCCTTGTACTGCGACGAGATGTATGCGGCCGCGAAGGTCTCGGCCAGGCCCAGCAGCACGCCGCCCAGCATGGCGCCGGGAATGCTGCCGATACCGCCCAGCACCGCCGCCGTGAAGGCCTTGATGCCGGCCAGAAAGCCGATGAAGGGATTGAGCTTGCCGATGGTGATGGCGATCAGCACGCCGCCCACCGCCGCCAGGATCGCGCCCATCACGAACGTGAACGAGATCACGCGGTTGGTGTCGATGCCCAGCAGATTGGCCATGTGCATGTCCTGCGAGCAGGCGCGAGAGGCACGGCCCATGCGGGAGTACTTGATGAACAGCGTCAGCCCGATCATCAGCACCACGGTGACCACGATGATCATGATGCGCGAATACGGCACCGTCACGTCGAAGTCGGATCCCATGTGGAACTGCACGGCGCCGGACACCAGCGAAGGCACGGCCATGTCGCGCGCGCCCTGCCCGAGGGCCACCCAGTTCTGCAGGAAGATCGACATCCCGATGGCAGAGATCAGCGCCACCAGCCGGGGGCTGCCGCGCACCGGACGATACGCCACGCGCTCGACCGAAAAGCCGTAGATGCCGGTGACCGTGATGGCCACGAGCAGCATGGCCGCAATGATGAAGGGGGTCGGCAATCCGCTATTGGTGCCGATGGCCGTCAAGGTGACCAGGCCCACATAGGCGCCGATCATATAGATTTCGCCGTGGGCGAAGTTGATCATACCGATGATGCCGTAGACCATTGTGTAGCCGATGGCGATCAACGCATAGATCGCTCCCAGGGACAATCCGTTGAAGAATTGCTGGGTCAGTTGGGGTATGAGATCAGACATGATTCTATTGCTCCAAATGGTTCCGGCCCCGGTAGAGAGACCCGGAGCCGGAAACCTGGGCGTATTTTATAAGGGCCTGTCGTCGCCGCCTTGCCGGCCGCACAGCGCTTTTGGCGCATCGCTACGCGGATTTCGGCAAGACGGAGACGGCAGGCCCTACACGCCGGCAACACGCCGGCGGGATCGCGAGTTTACAGCTGGGTCTTCTTTCCGTCCTTGTCCCATTTATAGACAGCGAACTCGAAGTCCTTCAGATCGCCCTTGGCATCGTATTCGACCTTGCCGATGCCGGTATTGAAGGTGGTCTTGTGCATGTAGTCGGCAACCTTGGCGGGATCTTCGCCCACGGCGTTGATGCTGTCGGCCAGGATCTGGACCGCGGCGTAGGCCGGCATCTGGAAGGCGCCGTCCGGATCGCGCTTGGCGTCCTTGAAGGCCTTGACGATGCTTTCGTTGCCCGGCAGCTTGGTGAAGTCGGCGGGCAGCGTCACGAGCAGGCCTTCGATGGCCGGGCCGGCGATTGCCACCAGGTCCTGGTTGGCCGTGCCTTCCGGACCCATGAACTGGACCTTCAGACCCTGTTCACGCGACTGGCGCAGCAGCAGGCCGAGCTCGGGGTGGTAGCCGCCGAAATACACCAGATCGACGCCAGCCGACTTGAGCTTGGTGATGATGGCCGAGTAGTCGCTGTCGCCGACGTTGATGCCTTCGAACATCGCGACGTTGACGTTCTGCTTGGCCAGCGCGTCCTTGACCTGGGTGGCCACGCCCGAACCATAGGTCTGCTTGTCGTGCAGCACGGCGACCTTCTGGGGCTTGAGCGTCTTGGCGATGTAGTTGGCGGCGTACGGGCCTTGCTGGTCGTCGCGGCCGATCGTGCGGAAGAAGAAATGCGGCTTGATGGTGTCGGTGACCAGGGGCGACGTGGCGCCCGGGGTGATGCCGACGATGCCCTCTTCCTCGTAGACCTTCACGGCGGCAACCGTGACGCCCGAGCACGCATGGGCCACGGCGAATTTGGCGCCGGAGTTGACCACGCGGTTGGCGGCAGGCACGGCCTGCTTGGGTTCGCAGCCGTCGTCGATCAGGATGGGTTCGAGCTTCTTGCCCTTGACGCCGCCCTTGGCATTGATGGTTTCGATGGCGGTCAGCGCGCCGGCCTGGATCTGGTCGCCGTATTGCGTGTTGGGACCGGTCATGGGCTGGGGAATGCCGATCTTGATCGTGTCGGCGGCGTGCGCGGCGCCAGCCAAGGCAAGTGCCCCAAGCGCCATGGCTACCGGGGTAAGGCGATTCAGAAACTTCATGCGGAGTTCTCCAGCGAGGTTTTGAGCGGCTCTGTCCAACACGGTTTATCGGGAGAGTACCCCTTTGTCCGCATTGCCCGTCGCCGGCTTCTTGGGCAAAAACACGGTGTGGGCGGTATTCTGAAAGCAAGCCGTCATACTGTCACTGCGTGTAATCCCCAATATTTGAAGCGCGGCATTTAATCGTGACGCATAGCCCGCGTAAAGGCGTGAAATCAATGGAGAAATCGCAATTCCGACCCCGAAGTTGGCTGGCGTTTCGCTGGGATTTATGCTTGCCGGGTTTTATGAAAAATCATTAATACGGCGTTTAATCGCATATTTAAATACAGTCCTTACGCAGGACTTACTACAACCGCATCAATTAATACTCGCGGCCATTAATAAAAAGCCGCGCGTCCTGCGCTGCAGGCAGCCAGGAATGCGCGGCTTCAAGAACAAAAACGGGGGAATCAGGCGTTCGCGGGCCTTGCCAGATTCCACATCAATGCCCGGAACGGCGCCAGCATGCTGATATTGACGACCAGCTTGATGGCCAGGTCGCCCAACATCCACGTTACCCAGGGCGCGCCGGTGGCCGCGAACGCCACGCTGAAGAACACGGCCGTATCCAGGATGGCGCCCAGCACGCCCGACGCCAGCGGCGCGCGCCACCAACGCTGGTCGCGCAGGCGGTCGAACACCTGAATGTCGACGAGCTGCGCACATATATAGGCCAATCCCGACGCCAGCGCGATACGGGGCGACGCCACCCATACCGACACCGCGAGCGCGGCGGCAAAGCCGAACCACACCACACGCCGGGCCGCGGCCGGACCAAAGCGGCGGTTCAGGACGTCGGTGACCAGGAACGCCACCGGGTAAGACAGCCCGCCCCACGTGAGCCAATCGTTAAGCGGCATCTGCACCAGGATGTTGGAGCCGACCACCACGGCCAGCATGCACAGCACCGAGATGCCGAACTGCAGGCGGGTCATGGCGGGAAAGCGCGCGGCGGCCGTGGTCATCGCGCGCACTCCGGCGCCCACCGCGGCTGACGGCGACCGCCCGCCGAACGGCCGTTCACGGCCCCTTCTTGCCCACATTGACGTGTCCTGGCCACAACACCTGGCATGTTCCGAGTCGCGGCCGCGAACACGCCACGCGCGATGCGTGCGGACCCGCTGGCAAAGGCGCGCGCGATGCGCGTCCCGCAGGGCCGCGGTGCCCGCGCATCCTGGTTAATGTCAATGACATGAACGCCCGTGGCGGCGCATACTCTGCGGGCCTGGCGCGAGGCCCGCGCGGCCGTCCCGCAGCCACCGCCAATGAACGCAATCGAAAGTTCGTTTTCCATAGGCGGCGATTGTAATCGGTCGGCTCCCTGCTGCAGGAATCGCAAAATGTTCGTTCGCGCCTAAAACGCGCAATTTGACAGGCGTTTGTAGGGATGTGAAAGTCACGGTTTTGTCACAAACAATTCATAAGGTGTCGTGTTTCATGCGGCCGGACAACCCGTTCGCAACACGCCCAACTGGAGAACCCTTTATGCGATCCCATCGTATTGCACTGACCTTTGCCGCCATCATGACGGCTTTCGCCGGCGCCTCCGCGCAAGCAGCCACCGAGATCCAGTTCTGGCATTCGATGGAAGGCGCTCTGGGCGACCGCGTCAACGGCCTGGTCGACGAGTTCAACAAGAAGAACCCCGACTACCAGGTCAAGGCCATCTACAAGGGCAACTACGGTGAATCCATGAACGCCGGCATCGCCGCGTTCCGCGCCGGCAACGCCCCGGACATCCTCCAGGTCTTTGAAGTCGGCACCGCCACCATGATGTACGCCAAGGGCGCCATCAAGCCGGTGCAGCAGATGTCCGAAGAAGCCGGCAACCCGATCGATCCCAAGGAATTCATCGGCGCCGTGGCCGGCTATTACTCGTCGGCCGACGGCAAGCTGGTGTCGATGCCGTTCAACAGCTCGACCGTCGTCTTCTACTACAACAAGGACGCCTTCAAGAAGGCTGGCCTGGACGCCGACAATCCCCCCAAGACCTGGGAAGAACTGGCCGCCGCCGGCCAGAAGCTGAAGGCCGCTGGCCAGGAATGCGGCTACACCACGTCGTGGCCGTCCTGGACCCAGCTTGAGACCTTCTCGGCCTGGCATAACGTGCCGTACGCCACCAAGGACAACGGCTTCGGCGGCCTGGATGCGCGCATCGCCATCAACACCCCGCTGCACGTGCGCCACCTCGAGAACCTCGCCAAGCTCGGCAAGGAAGGCATCTTCATGTACGGCGGCCGCGGCGACGAGCCCAACTCGCTGTTCATCAGCGGCAAGTGCGCCATGATCACCGGTTCGTCCGGCCTGCGCGCCAACATCGCCAAGAACGCCAAGTTCGAGTTCGGCACCTCCACGCTGCCCTACTACGCCGACGTGAAAGGCGCGCCGCAGAACACCATCATCGGCGGCGCCTCGCTGTGGGTCTTCGCCAACAAGAAGCCCGAAACCTACAAGGGCGTGACCGCGTTCTTCAAGTTCCTGGCCAGCCCCGAAATCGCCGCCCGCTGGCACCAGCAGACCGGCTACGTGCCCGTCACCAAGGCCGCGTACGAGCTGACCAAGAAGGAAGGCTTCTACGACAAGAACCCGGGCACCGAAGTGGGCGTCAAGCAATTGAACGTCGAAACCACCGCCCAATCGCGCGGTCTGCGTCTGGGCTTCCTGCCCCAGATCCGCGAGATCGAGGACGCTGAAATCGAACGCATCGTCTCGGGCAAGGTTGCCCCCAAGGACGGCGCCGAGAACATCGTCAAGCGCGGCAACGAGCTGCTGGAAAAGTTCGAGAAGAGTGTAAAGTAACGCCCTTTCGCGCGGCTTGACCGCCGCCTTGTCAATCGGCATTTTCCATGCCGTGACAAGGACCCTGTTGCGACAAGGACAAACGAGGCTTAAAGCCCTGGTTTTTAAGGGGCTTTAAGCCTATCGTGTTTTTATGAGTGCCGGTGCTTTCGGGCTCCGGGCGCCACGCGCGGCACGCGCGCTGGCGGTTTCAGGCGGCGGTTATTTCAACCGCCGCTTTTCTGTACCTTGGGTTCCCCCTATGGAAAAACGCGTTGTATTCGGGCACAAGACCTTGCCCTATCTGCTGCTCCTGCCGCAGCTGATCATTACCGTGGTGTTCTTCTTCCTGCCCGCCGGACAAGCCATGTGGCAGTCCATGCGCCTTGAAGATCCCTTCGGTCTGTCCTCGCAATTCGTCGGCCTGGACAACTTCATGGACCTGTTCTCGCAACAGGCCTACCTGGATTCGTTCCGCGTCACCGCCGTATTCTCGGTGCTGGTGGCCGGCGTGGGCCTTGGCGTGTCGCTGGTGCTGGCCGTGATGGCCGATCGCGTGATTCGCGGCGCCGGGCTCTACAAGACCCTGCTCATCTGGCCGTATGCCGTGGCGCCCGCCGTCGTCGGCGTGCTGTGGCTGTTCCTGTTTTCGCCTTCCGTCGGCATCCTGGCCGTGGCCCTGCGCAAGTCGGGCGTGGACTGGAACCCGCGCCTTGACGGCAACCAGGCCATGGTCCTGGTGATCGTCGCCGCGGTCTGGAAGCAGGTGTCGTACAACTTCCTGTTCTTCCTGGCCGGCCTGCAATCGATCCCGCGCTCGCTGATTGAAGCCGCCGCCATCGACGGCGCCAGCCCCGCGCGCCGCTTCTGGACCATCGTCTTCCCGCTGCTGTCGCCCACCACGTTCTTCCTGCTGGTGGTCAACATCATCTATGCATTCTTCGACACCTTCGCCGTGATCGACACGACGACGCAGGGCGGGCCCGGCACGTCGACCTCGATCCTGGTCTACAAGGTGTACAGCGACGGCTTCCGCGGCCTGGACCTCGGTTCGTCCGCCGCCCAGTCCGTCGTCCTGATGTTCATTGTGGTTGCCTTGACGGTCGTGCAGTTCCGCTACGTCGACCGCAAAGTGCAGTACTGATTTTGTTCGAGGCTGATAACAATGGTTGAACGCCGTCCCTGGCTGGATATTCTGGCCCACGTCATTCTGCTCTGCGGCGTGGCGATGGTGGCATTTCCGCTCTACGTCACTTTCGTCGCGTCCACCCAGACCGCGCAGGAAGTCGCTCAAGCGCCGATGTCCCTGATTCCCGGTCCGCACTTCGTGGACAACTACATGAAGGCCCTCTTCGGCGGCTCGTCGGGCGGTTCGTCCGGCGCGCCCGTCGGCCGCATGATGTACGTGAGCCTGATCATGGCGCTGGCAATCTCGATCGGCAAGATCGCGATCTCGCTGCTGTCTGCATTCGCGGTCGTGTACTTCCGCTTCCCCGGCCGCATGTTCTTTTTCTGGATGATCTTCGTCACGCTCATGCTGCCGGTCGAAGTCCGCATCGCGCCCACCTACAAGGTCGTGGCCGATCTGGGCTTGCTCAACAGCTATGCGGGCCTGACCTTGCCGCTCATCGCGTCGGCCACGGCCACGTTCCTGTTCCGCCAGTTCTACCTGACGGTTCCGGACGAGCTCATCGAGGCTGCCCGCATCGACGGCGCGGGGCCCGTGCGGTTCTTCCGCGACGTGCTGCTGCCCCTGTCCAAGACGAGCATCGCCGCACTGTTCGTGATCCAGTTCATCTACGGCTGGAACCAATATCTGTGGCCGCTGCTGGTTACCACGCAGGAAGACATGTATCCCGTCGTCATCGGCATCAAGCGGATGATCAGCGGCGGCGACAGCGTGACCGAATGGAACATCACCATGGCCACCGCCATGCTCGCGATGATCCCGCCGGCGCTGGTCGTCATCCTGATGCAGAAATGGTTCGTCAAGGGTCTGGTCGACACTGAGAAGTAACGCCGCCCCACCCGCGCCCACCCGAACACGACTCTGAACACGAATAACTCATGGCTACTCTCAGCTTCCGCAACGTCAAGAAAACCTACGCCGGCAACGTGCCGGTCATCCATGGCATCGACATGGATGTCAAGGATGGCGAATTCATCGTCATCGTCGGCCCCTCGGGCTGCGGCAAGTCCACGCTGATGCGCATGGTCGCCGGCCTGGAAACCGTGACCAGCGGCGATATCGTCATTGACGACAAGGTCGTCAACACGCTGGAACCCGCCGAGCGCGACATCGCGATGGTGTTCCAGAACTACGCGCTCTACCCGCACATGACCGTGTTCGAGAACATGGCCTACGGTTTGAAGATCCGCAAGTTCTCCAAGGACGAAATCAAGAAGCGCGTCGACGCCGCCGCGCAGATCCTGGAACTGGGACACCTCTTGGACCGCCGTCCGCGCGCCCTCTCGGGCGGCCAGCGCCAGCGCGTGGCCATGGGCCGCGCCATCGTGCGCGAACCCAAGGTGTTCCTGTTCGACGAGCCGCTGTCCAACCTGGACGCCAAGCTGCGCGTGGCGATGCGCCTTGAAATCATGAAGCTGCACCGCCGCCTGGGCACCACCAGCCTGTACGTGACGCACGATCAGGTCGAGGCCATGACGCTGGCGCACCGCATGATCGTCATGTACCAGGGCGTGCCCGAGCAGATCGGCACCCCTATGGAAGTCTTCGAAAAGCCCGCGTCGACGTTCGTGGCCGGCTTCATCGGCTCGCCGCCCATGAACCTCATGGAAGTCCAGGTGTCCGGCGACGGCACCGTGCAGACCGCCGACGGCAACCAGCTCGAGATCTCGCCGTTGCAGGTGCCTTCGCAGGTTCGCGGCCGCAAGGTCATCATGGGCATGCGCCCCGAGCACATGCTGTTGAACACGCAGGGCATTCCCGCCGAAGTCGAAATGGTCGAGACGCTGGGTTCGGAACAGCTTGTTCACTGCCGCTGCGGCAAGAGCACGCTGGTCGTGCGCTGCACGACGCGCCAGCTGTCCGAGGCGTCCGCCAAGGTCGGCATGCAGGTCAACGTGGGCCCCGACGGCCGCCATCCGCTGCACTGGTTCGAGGCCGACACCGGCCGCCGCGTCCAGGGCCTGTAAGCGGCGGGGCCTCTGCCCTCTGCCCCTGAGGCGCAATAACAAACCGGGCCGCAAGCAGATCGCTTGCGGCCCGGTTTTTTTTGCGGCGTCTGATGCGTGTGACCTGATGCCCCACACGCGGTACGTACCGTTCGCGTGACAGCGGGCCGGTAGCGGCCCGCCGCACTGCGCTTTACTTGTAGACGGTCTTGGAGCCGTCCTTGTGCCACGTGAAGACGTCGAACTCGAAGTTCGTCAGGTCACCCTGCTTGTTCCACGACACCTTGCCGATCGGCGTATCGAAGGAATTGGCATGCAGGTACTTGGCGACCTTGGTCGGATCGTCGGAACCCGCGCCCTTGATGCCGTCCGCGATGACCTGCGTGGCGGCGTAGGCCGTCATCTGGAAAGCGCCGCTGGGATTGCGCTTTTTCGCCTGGAACGCCTTGACGATGTCGGCGTTGGCGGCGTTCTGCGTGAAGTCGGCCGGCAGCGTCAGCAGCATGCCTTCGACGGCGTCGCCCGCGATGGCGTTGATGTCCGGGTTGCCCGTGCCTTCCGGACCCATCCATTTGGCCTTCACGCCCTGCTCGGCCGCCTGGCGCAGCAGCAGGCCCATTTCGGGGTGGTAGCCGCCGTAATAGACGAAGTCCACGCCCTGGCTCTTGAGCTTGGTGATGACGGCCGAGTAGTCGCTGTCGCCGGCGTTGATGCCTTCAAACACGGCGACGGTCACGCCGCCCTTTTCCAGGTCGTTCTTGACCGCGGTGGCGATGCCCTGGCCATACGACTGCTTGTCGTGCAGCACGGCGACCTTCTTGGGCTTGATCTTGTCCAGGATGAACTTGGCGGCGGCGGGGCCCTGCTGGTCGTCGCGGCCGATGGTGCGGAAGATGAACTCGTAGTTCTTGCCGTCGGTCAGGGCCGGCGACGTGGCCGACGGGGTGACCATGACCACGCCTTCGTTGTTGTAGATGTCGGCAGCGGCGATGGTGGCGCCCGAGCACACGTGGCCCACGACGAAACCGATCTTGCTGTTGACGACGCGGTTGGCGGCGTTGGGACCCTGCTTGGGTTCGCAACCGTCGTCGATCACCACGGTTTCCAGCTTCTTGCCATTGACGCCGCCGGCGGCGTTGATGCGCTCGACCGCGGTATCGACCCCTTCACGGACCATATCGCCATACTGCGTGACCGCACCGGTGGTGGGGCCGACGACGCCGATCTTGATGGTCTGCGCGTGCGCGGCCGCGCCAAACGTCAAACCAGCGGCGACGCCCAGCGCTGCGATGACCGGGGTCAGACGGAATACTGGCTTCATGAGTGGACTCCTCGAATGACTTGTAATCGTTGATCCATCAACGGGCTGACGGCCGGATAACGTAGATGTCATGCCCGTTGGCGGGTGCATTTGCACGGCAAGCATACACTGAAATATCGCGGCTTTTGGCCGGGTTTGCGCAGGGTTTTCCGCGGTTTTGTGATGCACTGCGGCATGCTGCGGGGCACCTCGGCTTATTCCAAACGCCGTATATGCAAAAGACCATTAATTCGTTTGAGTTACTAACGCGCGGCGGCATCATGTGCCGCATGAGACTCCAACCGATAATCGTCCCGGGCTGGAAAAACTCCGGCCCCGATCACTGGCAATCCCGGTGGCAGGCCCTGTTGCCAAACGCCCGGCGGATCGAGCAGCACGACTGGGAAAACCCCTGCGCGGCCGATTGGATATCCCGTCTGACGGCCGAGGTGGACGAAGCCCGCAGTCCAGTCCTGCTCGTGGCCCACAGCCTGGGCTGCCTGATCAGCGCTTCGCTGCCGGTGCCGCTGCGCGCCAAGGTCGCCGGCGCGCTGCTGGTCGCGCCCGCCGACGTCGAACGCCCGGACACCCCGGCGTGCCTGCGCGGCTTCGCGCCCATCGCACGCCAGTCGCTCTCGTTTCAAAGCGTGGTCGTGGCCAGCGACAACGACCCCTATTGCACGCTGGAACGCGCGCATGCGTTCGCCGCGGACTGGGGCAGCCGCATCGTCGTGCTGGCTGGCGCGGGCCATATCAATGCCGAAAGCGGACTCGCCGACTGGCCGCAGGGCTTGAAGCTGCTCGGGGCGCTTCGACGCCGGGCATCCTGGCGGATTCCCCCGCCGCCCAAGCGCATTCCGCCCGTGCCGCTGTACGACTTCTGACGCAAACCGCGCAAGCAAAAAAATGGCCGCCCGATCAGGACGGCCAATATATTGGCGCGTATCGCGACGGCCGCCTCCCCGTGACGGGAAAACGGCCATCGGATTACTGCAGCAGGCTGCGCAGCATCCACGCATTCTTTTCGTGCACGTCCAGACGCTGCGTCAGCAGGTCGGCCGTGGGCTGGTCGTTGGCGGCGTCGGCCTTTTCAAAGGCGGCGCGCGCGGTCTTGGCGACCGATTCGTTGCCGTCGACCAGCAGGCGCACCATTTCCAGCGCGTCCGGCACCGAGTCCGGCTCGGCGATCGAGGAAAGCTTGGCGTATTCGCGGTACGTGCCCGGCGCGTAGTGGCCCAGCGCGCGGATGCGCTCGGCGATGCTGTCCAGCGCATTCCATTCTTCGGTGTACTGCGTCATGAACATCAGGTGCAGCGTGTTGAACATGGGCCCCGTGACGTTCCAGTGGAAGTTGTGCGTCATCAGGTACAGCGTGTACGAATCGGCCAGCAACTTGGACAGTTCACCGGCAACCGCGGCGCGGTCCTTGTCCGAAATACCGATGTTGATGCGCGGAACGCTCGAGGT
This sequence comes from Achromobacter sp. GbtcB20, assembly GCF_019091095.1. Classification (NCBI taxonomy): domain Bacteria; kingdom Pseudomonadati; phylum Pseudomonadota; class Betaproteobacteria; order Burkholderiales; family Alcaligenaceae; genus Achromobacter; species Achromobacter sp. GbtcB20. The sequence continues at coordinate 287,369 of NZ_JAGXJZ010000004.1, forward strand.
CTTCTTGGTGGACTTGGCCATTGCTAGCTCCTATGGAAAAAGGCGGAAATAAGAATACCACTGCAAACACGACAGAACGGGTGTTGAGACAAAGCCGTTCTCAATATGGCCTGCGACCGATTGACGCGGCGCAAAGACGCGCCGCGCACCGGCGGCCGCGGCCGCTCAATCCTGCACCGCAGCCGCTTCGCCGGCCAGCATCTTCACGCCCGGCAGATCGCATTCATAGACGGCTTGCGCCAGCGCCTCGATCGCCGCCAGACGCGGGAAGCTGCGCCGCCAGGCGAGCACCACGCGGCGCTCGGGCACATGACCTTCGAACGGCAGGTAGCGCAACAGGCTGTTGGAGGGCGGGTTCTCGGGCACGGCGGTCACGGGCAGCACGGTGACGCCGATCCCGGCCGCGACCATGTGGCGAATGGTTTCGAGCGAAGAGCCTTCGAAGGTACGCTGGATGCCGTCGCTGGCCGCCGAGAAGCGCGACAGTTCGGGACAGACTTCAAGCACCTGATCGCGGAAGCAATGGCCGCTGCCCAAAAGCAGCATGGTCTGCTGCTTCAGATCCTGGGCATCGATGGCCTTGCGCTTGGCCAGTTCATGATCGTTGGGCACCGCCACGACGAAGGGCTCGTCGTAGAGCGGCTGCATGACCAGGCCGGCTTCGGGCAACGGCAAGGCCATGATGGCGCAATCGATTTCGCCCTGGCGCAGCAGTTCCACCAGCCGCACCGTGAAGTTTTCCTGCAGCAGCAGCGGCATCTGCGGCGTGCGGCCGATCTGCACGGGCACCAGCTTGGGCAGCAGGTACGGACCGATGGTGTGGATGACGCCAACGCGCAGCGGGCCGGCCAGCGGGTCGTGGCCTTGCCGGGCGATCTCCTTGATGCTGGCGCTTTCTTCCAGCACCTTCTGCGCCTGCGCGACGATGCGCTGGCCGATGGGCGTCACCCCGACCTCGGAGCCGCCGCGCTCGAACAGGGTCACGCCCAATTCGTCTTCCAGCTTGCGGATGGCCACGGACAGCGTCGGCTGGCTGACGAAACAGGCCTCGGCCGCGCGGCCAAAGTGCCGCTCGCGGGCGACGGCGACGATGTACTTCAGTTCGGTGAGAGTCATGGTGGACTACGCCCCCGGGGTTATGCGCCGACTCCGAGGCCGGCGGTAGAGGATTCAAGGTGACTGTCGGGCCGCATGTCAGGTCCGCAGGAAGTCTTCGCGGCCGCGCATCCAGCGGGCCAGATGAGCCTGGACGGCGTCTGGATCCTCGGCGCGCAGCCACACCGCGGCATCGCGCGCGTCTTCGGCAATCGCGGCGTCGGTCTCCAGATCCGCAAAGCGCAGGAGCGCCATGCCGGACTGGCGCGTTCCCAGAAATTCGCCGGGACCGCGCTGCTCAAGGTCGCGCCGCGCGATCTCAAAGCCGTCGGAGGTCTCGAACATGGCGCGCAGGCGTTCTCGCGCAACCTGGGACAGCGGCGTCTGGTAGAGCAATACGCAAACGGACTCGGCCGTGCCGCGCCCCACCCGCCCGCGCAGCTGATGCAGCTGGGCAAGGCCGAAGCGCTCGGCGTGTTCGATCACCATCAACGACGCATTGGGCACGTCGACCCCGACTTCGATGACGGTTGTGGCGACCAGCAGATCGATCTCGCCGTCGCGGAAAGCCTGCATCACCGACGCCTTCTCGGCTTGCGGCAGGCGGCCGTGCACCAGTCCGATCCGCAGGTCCGGCAGATCGGCGCGCATGCCCTCGTAGGTGTCGACGGCGGTCTGCAGCTCGAGGGCCTCGCTTTCCTCGACCAGCGGACAGACCCAATAGGCCTGCCGGCCGCCGCGCGCCGCCTGCGCGATATGGGCAATGACCTCTTCCCGGCGCGCGTCGGAGACCAGCTTGGTCACCACGGGACTGCGTCCGGGCGGCAGCTCGTCGATCACGGACACGTCCAGATCCGCGAAGAACGTCATGGCCAGCGTGCGGGGAATGGGCGTGGCGCTCATGTTGAGCTGATGCGGCACGATGCGGCCGCGCACGGTTTCGCCCTTGCGCGTGAGGGCAAGGCGCTGGCCCACGCCGAAGCGATGCTGCTCGTCGACGATGGACAGGCCCAACCGGTGGAATTCGACATGGTCCTGGATCAGCGCCTGCGTGCCGACGACAAGCTGCACGCTGCCGTCAGCTGCCGCAGCGGCGGCTTCCCGGCGGGCCTTGGCCGAAAGGCTGCCGCTCAGCCACGCGACATTCACGCCCAGCGGCTGCAGCCAGGACACCAGCTTGCGAAAGTGCTGCTCGGCCAGGATTTCCGTGGGCGCCATCAGCGCCACCTGCGCGCCTCCTGCAATGGCCTGCGCGGCCGCGATGGCGGCCACGACGGTCTTGCCGCTGCCCACGTCGCCCTGCAATAGGCGATGCATGGGATACGGCTTGGCAAGGTCCGCCGAAATCTCCTGCACGACACGCTGCTGCGCGCCAGTCAGCTTGAACGGCAGCGTTTCGTACAACCGGGCGACCAGCCCCCCTGCCCCGTTCTGCGCCGGCAGCGACTCGGCTTCCTTGATGCGGCGCGCCGCGCGGGCGGCAGCAAGCGACAGCTGCTGCGCCAGCAATTCGTCGAACTTGATCCGCCGCCACGCCGGGTGCACGCGATCCAGCAAGGCCTGTTCGGATTCGCCCTGCGCAGGCGTGTGCAGCGCACGGATGGCGGGCTCGAAGGGCGGCAGGTCGTAGCGGGCGCGCGCCTCATCCGGAAGGGTGTCGGACAGGTCCGCGGTATTGAGCGCCTGCGCGATGGCGCGCCGCAACGCCGGCTGCGGCAATCCTTCAGTGGTGGGGTAGACGGGCGTCAGGGCCGTCGGAAGGGGCGAATCGGCGTTGGTCAGCCGCGGATGCACCATCTCGCGTCCGAACAACCCGCCGCGCACTTCGCCCCGGGCGCGCAGCCGTTTGCCAACCGTGACTTGTTTCTGTTGGCTGGGGTAGAAGTTCAGCCAGCGCAATTGCAGTTCGCCGCTGTCGTCCGCCAAGGTCGCGGTCAGTTGGCGCCGCGGCCGGTACAGGACCTCGGATTTGGTGATCTCGCCTTCAACCTGGCCGGCAAAGCCCGGGCGAAGCGAACTGATCGGGATGACGCGCGTTTCGTCTTCGTAGCGCAGCGGCAGGTGCAGCACGAAATCCTCGGGCAGCACCAAGCCCAGGTTACGAAGCTTGCGCTCCGTATCCGTCATCGCCTTGCCGGCGCCGTTCTTGTCGGCGCCGGTACGTTTGGAGGCCACGGCTGCGGCCGGCATGTAGGAACGAACCCCTGGTATGAAACGTCCGGGCGCGCCTTACAGGACCATGATCGCTTCGACTTCGAACTGGGCGCCCTTGGGCAGGCTGGCCACGCCGATCGTCGAACGCGCCGGGAACGGCTGCGGGATGATCTCGGCCATGATGGCGTTGGCCGCCGTGAACTTGCCCAGGTCGGTCAGGAACAGCGTGAGCTTGACCACGTTGTCCAGCGTGCCGCCTGCAGCCTTGATGACTTCCTGCATGTTGGCAAACGCCTGACGCACCTGCGCGTCGAAGTTTTCAGAGACCAGGTCGCCGGTGCCGGGCTCCAGGCCGATCTGGCCCGAGAGGTAGACAGTCTTGGTGCCGCTGACGGCAACCGCTTGCGAGTAAGGGCCGACGGCGGCAGGCGCGCTGTCGGTATGGATGATTTGCTTGCTCATGGGCGGAATCCTTCTGGTGACGGATAGAAGCTACAACTATCGAAGTTTAATCAGCAATAGACGTTTGCGAAAGTGGCGGATTGCCGTAAAGATGGCCTAGGTCTGATCCAGCGCACCCGCCGGATGACCGGCGCCGCCGATATCGCCCCGATGCGCGATCAGCAGATCGGCCAGCGCCTGCGCGGCCACCGACAGGCTGCGGCCCTTGCGGCGCACCAGGTAAAGCGGCCGCGTCAACGCGCGGCCCGCCAGCGGCACGATACGCAGATCGGCGCTGCGGAAATGAAAAAGCGTCATGGCGGGTACGACCGATACGCCAAGTCCTGCGCGCACCAGGCCCGTGACGGTCGCCAGGTGTTCGACCTCGAAAACCGGCAACGGCGCCTCAGCGCCCAACGCTTCGTCCAGATGTTTGCGCACACTGCTGCCGCGCGCAAGCTGGATGATTGGATGGCGCAGCACGTCGCGCAGCCGCACGCGCGGCTGGCCAGCCAGGGGATGGTCCGCGCGGCATACCAGAAAGTAACGGTCCGCGTGCAGGAATTCGCTGTCCAGATCCGTCATGTCCGGCCGCCGCGAGGCCACGGCAAAATCGGCCACGCCGCTTTGCACCATGTCCAGGCACGGATCGAGCAAGGCATCGCGCAGATCCAGCACGATGCCCGGGTGATCCATCTGGAACCGCGCCAGCAGATCGGGCAGCCAACCCGCCGCCAGCGACGGCAGCGCGGCCAGTGTCACCCTGCCCCGGCGCCGGTCCGCCAGGTCGCGCAAGTCGCCCATTGCCAGGTCCATGTCCGCCAGCAGCCGGCGCGCGGTCGCATCCAGCACACGGCCTTCGGCAGTCAGCTCCACGTGCCGCGTGTTGCGGTCAAAGAGCCGCACACCGGCGGCGTCTTCCAGCGACCGGATCAGCGCGCTGAACGCGGGCTGCGTCAGGTGGCAGCGCTTCGCGGCGCGCGTGAAGTGCCGTTCATCGGCCAGGGCCACGAAGGCGCGCAATTGGCGGGACGATAGATTCATGGTTTTCTTGTATTAATCGATCCGATTTTTCTATTTTACGGATGATCGCGCCTTGCCTATAGTCGTTCCAACCCTGAACGCGCCTGGACTGCTCATGTCTCAAACTCCCTTGCTCATCGGCTGCGCCTCCGGATTTTCCGGCGACCGCAGCGATGGCGCCGCGGCCGTGGTCCGCACCCTGGCCGCGCAAGGCGGCGGCACGTTGATCTTCGAGACGCTGGCCGAACGCACCTTGGCATTGGCGCAGCTGGCTCGCAACGACGACCCGAACCGCGGCTATGAACCGCTGCTGGACGAGCTGGTGGGGCCGATCCTGGCCGATTGCCTGCGCCACGGCATCAACATCGTCAGCAATTTCGGCGCGGCCAATCCGCCCGCCGCCGCGCGGCGTATCGCCGAACTGGCGTGCGAACAGGGCCTGCCCGTGCCGCGTATCGCCGTCGTGCACGGCGACGCGCTCAATGGCGCCGAACACCGCGATTTGTTGGCGCAGCGCCTGGGTGCGGCGCTGGACGGCCTGGACATCGTCAGCGCCACCGCATACCTGGGCGCCACCGAAATCGCCGAGGCGCTGGCCGCCGGCGCGCAGATCGTGGTCGCCGGCCGCGTGGCGGACCCTTCGCTGACGCTCGGCCCGGCGCTGGCGCATTTCGGCTGGGATCCGGCCGACTGGCCGCGTCTGGGCCGCGCCACCATGGCGGGCCACATGCTGGAATGCGGACTGCAGGTCACCGGCGGCTACTTCTGCGTCCCGGGGCTGAAAGAGGTTCCCGACGTACACGCGGCCGGTTTCCCGATCGCCGAGATCCAGGCCGACGGCGAGTTCGTGATCGGCAAGGCCGACGGCACGGGCGGCGCGGTCGATGCGCGCACGGTGAAGGAACAACTGCTTTATGAAGTGCACGATCCGGCGCGCTACCTGACGCCCGACGTGGTGGCTGACCTGAGCCAGGCGCGCGTGGTCGAGCTGGGCGGCAATCGGGTCGCGGTTCACGGCATCACCGGCCACGCGCGGCCGCCGGAACTGAAGGTGAACGTCTGCTATCGCGGCGGCTGGCTGGCCGAAGCGGAAATCTCGTATGCAGGCGTGCAGGCCGAGGCGCGCGCCCGCTTGGCAGCCGACATCGTCCAGAAGCGCCTGGGCGCGGATTTCAAGCTGCGGGCGGACCTGATTGGCGCCATCAGCATCCTGGGCGACGACGCCGGGGAAATGCGCCGCGCGCTTGCCGATAGCCATGCCCGCGACGTGCGGCTGCGGCTGGCCACTGAAAACGCCGACCGCGCACAAGCCGAACGCGTGCTACGCGAAGTGACCGCGCTTTATACCTGCGGACCGGCGGGCGGCGGCGGCGTGCGCACCGCCCTGCGCCCGCGCCTGAACATGATGTCCTGCACCATTCCCCGCGAAGCCGTAAAGAGCGGCTGGACCTTCCTGGAGGAGATCGCGCCATGAACCAGCCCCTGCTCGCCGTGCCGCTGTACCGGCTGGCTCACAGCCGCTCCGGGGACAAGGGCGATATCTCGAACCTGAGCCTCATCGCCTGGGACCCCGAATGCTTTGACGTGCTGACCGCGCAAGTGACCGAATCGCGCGTGGCGCAATGGTTCGCTTACCGCCACCCGAAACGCGTGACGCGGTATGCGCTGCCGATGCTCAATGCCATGAACTTCGTGCTGGAGGGTGTGCTGGATGGCGGCGTCAACGACGCGCTGAACCTGGACACCCATGGCAAGAGCCTGTCTTTCAGATTGCTGGACATGACGGTGGAGGTCAGCCCCGAGCTGGCGAGCCGGCTGCCAGACATACCCGGCGACCGTCCCGCGGCCGCCTGATTTCAGTTCCGATAAAAAAACACCACAGGAGACATACATGCGCATCACTACCAAGGGCCGGCTGGCCCTGCTGCTGGCCGCCGCCCTGCCCTTCTCGGCCATGGCGCAATTTCCCGCCAAGCCCATCACTTTCATCGTGCCGTTCGCGGCCGGCAGCGCGACCGACCAGATCGGCCGGGCCATCGGCCAGGGCGTCACCGAGCAGACCGGACAGGCGGTCGTGATCGAGAACAAGCCCGGCGCCAGCGCCATGATCGGCGCGGCCGCCGGCGCCCGCGCCACGCCCGATGGCTATACCGTGCTCATCACCACCAACACCACGCACGCGGCCAACGAGCACCTGTACAAGTCGCTGACCTACGATCCCGTCAAGGATTTCGCGCCCCTCACACTGCTGGGCAAGGGTGGGCAGATCATGGTGGTCAACCCCAGTTCGTCCGCCAAGACGGTGGGCGACTTCCTGGCGCAGGCCAAGCAGTCGCCGGGCAAGCTGAGCTTTGGCAGCGGCAGCTCCAGCAGCCGCATCGCCGGCGAGCTGTTGCAGCAGATGGCCAATGTGCAACTGCTGCACGTGCCGTACAAGAGCAATCCGCTCGCGGTTACCGACCTGCTGGGCGGCCAGATCGACATGATGATCACCGACACGGCCACGGGTCTGCCGCAGGTCAAGTCCGGCAAGCTTCGTGCGCTGGGCGTCACGGGCAAGGCCCGCTCGCCGCTGGCCCCCGACGTGCCCACCATCGCGGAAGCCGGCGTGCCCGGCTACGAAATGGGCTACTGGTTCGCCGCCTACGCGCCGGCCGGCACCCCGCCCGACGTGGTCAAGCGCCTGAACGAACTGCTGGTCAATGCCACCAAGGCCAAGGCCGCGCAACAGTTCTATGCGCAGACCGGCACGGACGCCGCCAGCTCGTCGCCCGAGGAACTGGCCACGTTCCAGCAAGCCGAGTCCAAGAAGTGGGGCGAGATCATCAAGAAGGCAGGCATTCAGCCCGAATGATTCACGCCAGGCGTGGCGTTGCCGCTTCACGCCAAAACAAACAACCCATCGCGATGTGCGATGGGTTGTTCGTTGAAGCCGTGAACGGAAGCCGTCTGGCTTATTTGTCCACGAAGGCGCGTTCGACGACGTAGTCGCCCGGCTGGCCCACGCCCGGCGACACAGTGAAGCCGCGGCTGTCGAGCATGGCGCTGATGTCGGCCAGCATGTGCGGGCTGCCGCAGATCATGGCGCGATCGGTTTCGGGGTTGATCTGCGGAATGCCGATGTCGGCGCAGAGCTTGCCGTTTTCAAGCAGTTCGGTGATGCGGCCTTGATTGCGGAAAGGCTCGCGCGTGACGGTGGGGTAGTACACCAGCTTGTCGCGCACGATATCGCCGAAGAATTCGTTGTTCGGCAGTTCGTTCTCGATGTAGTCGGCGTAGGCCAGCTCGCTGACCCAGCGCACGCCGTGCACCAGAATGACCTTGTCGAAGCGTTCGTAGACGTCCGGGTCTTTGATGATGCTCATGAAGGGCGCCAGGCCGGTGCCGGTGCCGAACAGGAACAGATGCTTGCCGGGCTTGAGGTCGTCGACGACCAGCGTGCCGACGGGCTTGCGGCTGACGAGGATGGTGTCGCCCTCTTTCAGGTGCTGCAGGCGCGAGGTGAGCGGGCCGTTCTGCACCTTGATGCTGAGGAATTCGAGGTTTTCTTCGTAGTTGGCGCTGGCGATGCTGTAGGCCCGCAGCAGCGGCTTGCCTTCGACTTCGAGGCCGATCATCACGAAGTGGCCATTGTGGAACCGCAAGGCCGCGTCACGCGTCGTGGTGAAGGAAAACAGGGTGTCGTTCCAGTGGTGCACGCTAAGTACGCGCTCTGTGTTGAAAGCAGCCATGTCGTATTCAGTAAGGGCGGACGGTGGTCGGACGGGGCCCGGCTGCGCCGCGGAGGTCATTCCGAGCCGCAAAAAAAGGCCGCGGTCGGCATTAGGGTTGTCCCTATTCTACAAGGTCTCGTTGATAACTGCTCTCATTATTCCGTAATACCCTTATTCCAAGTTGACGGGGATCAACGTCTTGCAGAGACGGCTGACGAGCAGTTGAACTGCGCAATGCTTCCTGTTATTGTCGCTCTCTCTTTTGATAATCATTTTCGTTAGCAGACTGCTTTGCGTGGCGGCGCCCCCCTTGAGCGCAGCAGGCGCGCGGCAAAAAATTCGTTTCGGCCCTAGCTGGAGTTCCCTCATGATCAATCGTCACCAATTGAATTCGCTGCTGCGCGCGCTCGCGCTGGCTGGCGCCGCTGCCTTCACCGCGTCGGCCAATGCCGCCGAGGAAGTCAGCCTGTACACCACCCGGGAACCCAAGCTGATCCAGCCGCTGCTGGATGCCTTCACCAAGGAAAGCGGCATCAAGGTGAACACCGTCTTCGTCAAGGACGGCCTGCTCGAGCGCGTGAAGGCCGAAGGCGCCAAGTCGCCCGCCGACGTGCTGATGACCGTGGACATCGGCAACCTGCTCGACCTGGTGGACGGCGGCGTGACGCAAGCCGTCAAGTCGGACACCCTCAATTCGGTCATTCCCGCCAACCTGCGCGGCGCCGATGGCAAATGGTATGCCCTGTCGTTGCGCGACCGCGTGCTGTACGTGGAAAAGGACCTGAAGCTCGAAGCCTTCCGCTACGAAGACCTGGCCGACCCCAGGTGGAAGGGCAAGGTCTGCATCCGCTCGGGCCAGCACCCCTACAACACCGCGCTGGTCGCCTCCATGATCGCGCATGACGGCGCCGAAGCCACCGAAAAGTGGCTGCGCGGCGTCAAGGCCAACCTGGCCCGCAAGGCCGCCGGCGGCGACCGCGACGTGGCGCGCGACATCCTGGGTGGCATCTGCGACATCGGTCTGGCCAACGCCTACTACGTGGGCCACATGAAGAACGCCGAGCCGGGCACCGACGCCCGCAAGTGGGGCGACGCCATCAAGGTCATCCGCCCGACGTTCGCCAACGCCAAGAGCGGTGGCACGCACGTGAACGTCAGCGGCGCGGCGGTCGCGGCGCACGCCCCCAACAAGGCCAACGCCGTCAAGCTGCTGGACTTCCTGGTGTCCGAACCCGCCCAGGCCATGTATGCCCAGGCCAATTACGAGTATCCCGTCCGCAAGGGCGTGAAGCTGGACCCGGTGATCGCAAGCTTCGGTGAACTGAAGGTCGATCCCCTGCCCCTGACCGAGATCGCCAAGCATCGCAAGCAAGCCAGCGAACTGGTGGACAAGGTCGGCTTCGATAACTGATAAGCTGCCGCACCGCGCTGCCGGCGTGCAGCGCGTGACCACGGCAACGACACGCGCGTGCCCCTGAACCGGGGCCGCGCGTAGGGCCTGTTCCCGCTTTTTGGGGGGAACAGGCCTTGCCTTTGATGCAACCGACTTTGAAGCATGTATACAGAATCCTTGCCCAGGCCGCTGCGGCTGCGCTGGTCTGAACGCGGAACCGGCTGGCTGGTCGGCGCCGGCCTGATCGCGTTGGCGGTGCTTGCGCCGGTCTTGACGCTGGGCTGGTGGGCGCTGGGGGGCAGCCTTGGGCACTGGCAGCACCTGGCCAGCTATGTGCTGCCGCAGGCGCTGGCGAACACGGTGATGCTGCTGGCCGGCGTGGGTATCGTCGTGACGTTGCTGGGCACCGGGGCCGCGTGGCTGGTGACCGCTTACGAATTTCCGACGCGCCGGATGCTGACCTGGGCGCTGTTGCTGCCCCTGGCCGTGCCGACCTACATCATCGCGTTCGCCTACCTGGACCTGCTGCATCCCATCGGCCCCATCCAGTCGGCGATCCGCGCCCTGCTGGGCTACGACAGCCCGCGCGAGTTCCGCCTGCCCGATTTGCGCTCCCTCTACGGCGCCATCTTCGTGCTGGGCTTCGTGCTGTATCCCTACGTCTACCTGAGCACCCGCGTGATGTTCATGACGCAGGCGGCGGGCCTGCTTGAAGCGGCCCGCACGTTGGGCGCGGGCCGTGTGGCGGTGTTCTGCCGCGTCGCCCTGCCCCTTGCCCGTCCCGCGATCGTGGTGGGCGTGAGCCTGGCGCTGCTCGAAACGCTGAACGATATCGGGGCCTCAGAATTTCTCGGCGTGCAAACGCTGACCGTCTCCGTCTACACCACCTGGGTGACCCGTTCGGACCTGGCCGGCGCGGCGCAGATTGCGCTGACCATGCTGGCGATCGTCATCGGGCTGATCCTGCTGGAACGCCACGGCCGCAAGCGGCAGCGCTATGCCAACACGCAGCGCATGCGTCCGATGCAGCCGCGCCGGCTGCGCGGCGCCGCTGCCGCGGTGGCGGCCGTGCTGGGCTGGATTCCGGTGCTGGTGGGCTTCGCCGCGCCGGCGCTGTATCTGGTCGTGGAAACCTACAAGCGCCTGCATCTGGTGGGCGGCGTCTCGGACCAGTTGATCGGCGGCCTGACCAACACCCTCATCGTCGCGTCCAGCGCCACGGTCGTCACCCTGCTGTGCGGCCTGATCGTTGCGTGGGCGGGCCGCAGCCTGCGCGAAAGCGCCGGGTTCAACCCGGGCCGCGCGTGCGCCCGCGTCGCCAGCCTGGGCTACGCGGTGCCCGGCACCGTGCTGGCCATTGGTCTTCTCACCCCGTTCGTGTGGATCGACACCGCCGTCGCGCGCGTCTTCGGCGGCACGGGCCTGTTCCTGATGGGCTCGATGGGCGCGCTGGTCTGCGCCTACGCCATCCGCTTCCTGGCGATTTCGACCGGGGCGGTGGAAGCCGGGCTGGCGCGCATCCCGCCGTCGCTCGAGCAGGCCTCGCGCCTCCTGGGCGAAACGTCGGCAGGCACCCTGCGCCGCGTCCACCTGCCCCTGCTGCGGCCGGCGCTGGCGGCCAGCGCGCTGCTGGTGTTCGTGGATGCCATGAAGGAACTGCCCGCCACGCTGCTGCTGCGCCCCATGAATTTCGACACCCTCGCCACGTGGCTGTACGCGGAAGCCGCGCGCGGCACGTACGAAGAAGGCGCCGTGGCCGCGCTGGCCATCGTCCTGGCCGGCCTGCTGCCGGTCATCCTGCTGGCGCGCACCAATCTGAAAATGGGACATTGATCATCGTGCCCGATCTGTTAGAAATCGACCATATCTCCCTCGCCTACGAGACGCCTGCGGGCGTCAAGCCGATCGTGCAGGACTTGTCGCTGGGCCTGCCCGCCGGCCACATCGGCTGCCTGCTGGGCGAATCCGGCTGCGGCAAGACCACCGTGCTGCGCGCCATTGCCGGCTTCGAGCCGGTGCGAGCCGGCCGCATCCTGCTGGACGGCACGGTCATCTCATCGCCCACTGAACAGGTTGCGCCCGAGCTGCGCCGCGTGGGCATGATGTTCCAGGACTACGCGCTGTTTCCCCATCTGACCGTCGGCCTGAACGTGGCGTTCGGACTGCGCAAGCTGTCGCGGCAGGATCGCGCCCGCCGCGTCGAAGAAATGCTGGAACTCGTCGGCCTGGCGCATGCTGCCAGCAGCTATCCCCACGAGATCTCCGGCGGCCAGCAACAACGCGTGGCATTGGCGCGCGCGCTGGCGCCGTCGCCCGACCTGCTGCTGCTGGACGAACCGTTTTCGAACCTGGACGTGGACACGCGCGAGCGCCTGGCCTTCGAGGTGCGCGAGATCCTGAAGGCCACGGGTCACACCGCGATCCTGGTCACGCACAACCAGGCCGAAGCCTTTGCCATCGCCGACCGCATCGGGGTGATGGCGAAGGGCCGTATCGCGCAGTGGGACACGCCCTACAACCTGCACCATCACCCCGCCGACGCCTTCGTGCGCGACTTCATCCGCCGCGAGGCGCTTGAAGAGCAGCGCGAACAGGCGCTGGCGCGCGGCCGCTAGCCGGGTCCCCGGCGCCCCCGGCGCCAGCCGTGCCGGGACCGCGCCTGGCGGTTCAGTCCGCCGACAGCTTCACCTTCTGCGACAAGGCCTTGAAGGCCTCATGCTGGCTTTGCGTCAGACGCTCGACTTCCTGCGGGGTCGAGCCATAGGGCATGAAGCCGGCCTTCTCAAGCTTGTCCTTGACGTCCGGCATGGCGAGCGCCGCCTGGAAGGCTTCGCTCAACGCGCGGGTCACCTCGGGCGACATGCCGGCCGGCCCATACACCGCAAACCACGGATCCACCACCGCCCCTGAATAGCCCAGTTCGGCCAGCGTCGGCACGTTTGGCAGCGCCGGCGCACGCTTGCTGCCCGTCACCGCCAGCGCGCGGATCTTGCCCGCATTGATGTGCGGCAGCGACGCGGGCAGATTGTCGAACATCACGGGCAGGTGCCCGCCCAGCAGATCGTTCAAGGCCTGGGCGCTGCCCTTGTACGGCACGTGCTGCATGCCTGCCCCGGTCACTTGGTCGAACATCACCCCCGCAAGGTGCATGGACGTACCCGTGCCGGGCGTGCCGTACGACGTGTTGGGATTTGCCTTGGCGTAGGCCACCAGATCCTTGACGCTGTCCACCTTCACGGACGGCCCCACCTCCAGCACCACGGACGAGGCACCCAGCATGCTGATTCCCGTGAAATCCTTGGTCGGATCGAACGGCATCTTCGGGTACACGAAGGGATTGAGCGCATTCGTCGAGATCGCGCCAAAGCCGATGACGTAGCCGTCCGGCGCCGCCTTGGCCACGGCATCCATCCCGATGTTGCCGCCCGCCCCGGGACGGTTCTCGACGATGACAGGCTGCCCGAGTTTCTCGGCCACCTTCTGTCCCGCCGTGCGCGCGACCAGATCGGTGGTCCCGCCGGCGGTATACGGCACGATGAAGGTGATGGGCTTGGCCGGATAGCCGGCGGCGTGCGCCGGCATGGCGCATTGGATCAACGCCAGCGCGGCCAATCCGCGCAGCGCATGATGGGTATTGCAACGCATGATGTCTCCCTCCCGTTTGTTGTTGATGCACGGGTAGCGCATCTTATCGCCGGACGGCGCCGCCGCCCAGCGGCGACGCCCGCGCTTGTTCCGCCACGTATCAATTCATGTTCCGCCACGGGCGTTTATTGCCCGGCCGCCGGCTCCTATAGTTCGTCTCACTGTCTGAGCGCGCAGGCATCCCAAAAGCCAAACCGGAGTATTGAAATGTCGAACAAGACTGTAGTGATCACGGGCGCGTCCAGCGGAATCGGATTTGCCCTGGCGCAGGCATACCTGCGCCGCGGCGACAACGTGGTGGGCAACGCCCGCAGCCAGCAGGGATTGGATGCGGCCGCGGAGCGCCTGGCGCACGAAGGACTGGGCCTGCCCGACCGCTTCCTGGCTGTCGCCGGCGACATCGCGCTGGCCAGCACCGCCCGCGCCATCGTGCGCCAGGCCACCGAGCGGTTTGGCCGCATCGACGTGCTGGTCAACAACGCCGGGATCTTCATTCCCAAGCCGCTGGGCGAGTACACCGACGAAGACCTGGACCGCATCATCGACACCAACCTGAAGGGCTTCTTTCACATCACCCAGCAGGCGGCGGGGCATATGTCCGAAAACCGCGAGGGCCACATCGTCAACATCACGGCCAGCATCGCCATGCAGCCCAGCAGCCGGGTCCCCGCTCTGCTGCCCGTGCTGATCAAGGGCGGCCTGAATCACGCCACACGGGCCTTGGCCATCGAATTGTCGGACAGGAACATCCGCGTCAACGCGGTGGCGCCCGGCATCATCGAGACGCCGATGCACGATCCGGCCACGTTCGGCTTCCTGAATTCGTTGCAGCCGGCCGGCCGCATGGGCAAGGTGGAGGACATTGTCGGGGCGGTGACCTACCTGACCGACTCGGCCTACACCACCGGCGCGATCCTTCCGGTCGATGGCGGCGCCGCCGCCGGCCACTGGTAGCAAACCCCAGCGGACGCCCGCCGCGCGGCGGGCGTCCCAATGCTAAGAGATCGCTATGACCATTGAAGCCAGACTGGCCGACCTAGGCCTGGCCCTTCCGCCCGCCCCTCAGCCACTGGGCCAGTACACCGCCGCCAGCCAGGCGGGCGACCTGCTGTTCATCTCGGGCCAATTGCCCCTGCGCGACGGGCGCGTGGTGTGGCAGGGCCGAGTGGGCGCGGAGCTTACCGTCGATCAGGGCCGGCAGGCCGCCGAACTTGCCGCGCTGAACGTGCTGGCGCAGATTCGCCAGCACACCGGCAGCTTCGACCGGCTGGACCACCTTGTCCGTGTCGAAGGCTATGTGGCCAGCGCGCCGGGCTTTCTGGATCAGCCCACCGTGCTGGATGGCGCATCCGGCCTGTTCGCGCGCGTGCTCGGCGATAAGGCCGGCCACGCGCGCACCGCCAATTCGGTTGCGCAGCAGCCGGGCAACGCGGCAGTGATCCTGGTGGTGATCGCGCAGTTGAAAGGCCGCTGACCTCGCTCAGTCCGCCAGCTTGTCGACCAGAAAATCGACAAACGCCCGCACCCGGCGCGATACGTGCCGGGCATGCGGGTACAGCAACACGAACGGCCGGGTGCTGCCGCCATGTTGCTGCAGCACTTCGATCAGCCTGCCCTCGCGCAGGTCGTCCTCGACCACGAAGCGATACGTCTGGAATAGCCCGGCGCCCGCCCGGGCCAACGTCACGCCGCCCAGCACATCCTCGCCCGTGCCATAGGCGCCGTCGGTCACGATGTCGACCGCTTCGCCGTCCACCTGAAACGTCCACGGAATGCGGCGGCCACTGCTGGGCCGGTCGAACTGGATGCAATCGTGCGCGGTCAGATCCTCCAGTGCTTGCGGCGTGCCGCGCCGGCGCAGGTACTCGGGCGCGCCGACCACCACCAGCTCCGCATCCTCCAGCTTGCGCGCGATCAGCGCCGAGTCGTCGGGCGCGCGCCCGCGCACCGACAGGTCATAGCCGTCATCGGCAAAATCGACATTGCGGTTGCTGATGTGGACGTGCACGTCCACGTTGGGATACTTGTCGCGAAACGCGGGCAGCAGCGGCAGGACGCGGTAATGCGCATAGGGCGTGGGCAAGCTGATGCGAAGGCGCCCCGCCGCGCCCTGCCCGCCCACCTGGCGTTCGGCGTCGACCAGTTGCGCAATGGCCGGGCGCACCTGCTCGAAGTAGGCGCGTCCTTCGTCGCTCAGGCGGATATGCCGGGTGCTGCGCACGAACAGCCGGATGCCCAGCCGCGCCTCCAGCCGCGAGACGCTGCGGCTGACGGCCGCCGGCGTCACACCCGCGGCGTTGGCGGCCGCGGTAAAACTGCTGAGTTCCGCCGCCAGGCAGAACATCTCGATGCTGCCCAGCTGCAGGTCGTCAAAGTGGCGCGTCATTCGGGCTCCTGCCGTGACATCCGGCCGGGGAAACCATCGAGCCGCCCTTGCCGGTCAGCGCCCCAACACATCGATGATGCGCTGGGCGATGTACTGGCCGTGAGTTTCCAGCGCGAAGTGGCCGGTGTCCAGCAGTTCAACCACGGCATCCGGATTGTCGCGCCGATAGGCCTCGGCGCCCGGCGGAATGAAGAACGGATCGTTGCGCCCCCAGATTGCCAGCGTTGGCACCTGGGCCTGACGGAAGAACGCCTGGAACGCGGGGTATTGCGTCAGGTTGTTCGCGTAGTCCAGAAACAGATCGAGCTGGATGTCCTTGTTGCCCGGCCGTTCAAGCAGGGCCGCGTCCAGCGTATACCCTTCGGGCGCGACGCTGTCCGGATCCGCCACGCCGTGCACGTACTGCCACTTGGTGCCTTCGAAGTTCAGGATGGCGTCGTGAATGGTCTGGCGGTTGGCGGGCGACGGGTCGTTCCAGTAGGCGCGGATGGGCGCCCACGCGTCGCCCAGGCCGTCGAGATACGCGTTCCCGTTCTGCGACACGAGGCCGGTCACGCGCTCGGGGTGCGCCACCGCAAGCCGCAATCCGGTCGGCGCGCCGTAGTCAAAGAAATACATCGCGTAGCGGGTCAGCCCCAGTTCGTCCACAAACGCTTCCAGCGATTTGGCCAGGTTGTCGAAGGTGTAGCGGTAGCCGCGCTCGGCCGGGACTTCGGTGAAGCCAAAGCCGGGCAGATCGGGCGCGATGACGCGAAAGTGCGCGGCCAGTTGCGGGATGACATTGCGGAACTGATGCGACGACGTGGGAAAGCCATGCAGCAGCAGGAGCACGGGCGCTTGCGGGTCGCCGGCTTCGCGATAGAAAAAGCGCAGGCCGTCGGCTTGCGCATGGCGGTAGTGGACGGTGTGGTCGGGCTGGGCGTTCATGAGGATCTCCGGTATTCGGGCAAGGAATGACGATGGGGTTTCGAAGCTTCACGGCACAGTCTACGCATTTTGCGTAACCTGTCAACATCGGCTTTAATGGTTACACAAGGATGATTTGGCGCGGCGATGAAAAAGCCCGGCATGAGCCGGGCTGGAAACCATCGATCGTTGTCATTTCGCCTTGGCGCTGGCGTCCGCCGCCTCGCGCTGCCGGAACGCCGCCACCTTGTGCCGGTTGCCGCACAACGCCATGCTGCACCAGCGCCGCTTGTGCGAGCGCGTTCGGTCGTAGAACCAGAGCGAGCACGCATCGCTTTCGCATTTGCGTACCAGGCCGAAGTCGCCATGCGCCAGCAGATCGGCGGCCGCCTCTGCCACCGGCAGCAGCCATTGCGCCGCCGTCTGCGAGGGATAACGGCGCGACACCACCAGGCTGCCATCGTCTGCCGGCGCAAGCTCGAGGTGACTGCCGCCCGCCGCCAGCGCGCGATTCAGCGCGGAAAGCGCCAGCGGTGCGTGCGCCTTGCGCTGGGCGACCAGCTCTCGCACGGTTTCGCGCAGGCCGCGCGCGCTTTCCAGCAAACCGGACGGCGCGGCGCCCTGCGCGGCGGCGACACCCGCTAGCGACAGCCAGCCCGCCACGTCCGCATCCGACTGCCATCGGTCGACGGGGCCGGCGCTGCTCTGCTCGACAGTGTTGATCATGTCCAGGGCGACGTGGTCGCCCAGTTGTCGGAATTCGGGTGCGTGGCTGGTGTTCATGGTGATCTCCGGCGACAGTGTAACCCTTAAAAATAAACTATAAAAGTTACACGATCATGGAGCGGCATTGCGCCGCCCTTCACGCATTGTCATCCCGCCCCGCTCAGTTGCGCGGTTCCGGCAGCGGAATGTATTCGGTCTCGTCGCCGGGCACGATCTGATCGAAGCGCGTGCGTTGCCAATCCTGCTTGGCCTGTTCGATCCGGTCCTTGCTGCTGGACACAAAGTTCCACCACACGAAGCGCGGACCGTCGAGCGGCTCGCCGCCAAGCAGCGCGAAGCGCGCGGCGGTCTTGGCCCGGATCTGCACCGGCTTGCCCGGGGCAAACACCACCAGGCGACCGCTCTCGTATTCCTGGCCGTCGATTTCCACCGTGCCACTGGCCAGATAGGCCGCGCGTTCTTCGTGCTCGGCCGGCAGCACCGTCGTGGCGCCCGGTTGCAGTTGCAGGTCGCCGTAGAAGAGAGGCGACAACGTCTTGACCGACGAGGTCTTGCCGAACATCGAACCGGCGACGACCTGGGCACGCACGCCCTCGCCTTCGACCACCGGCTGCGCATCCAGGCCGTAATGCACGAAACCCGGATCGGTTTCTTCGTGCGCCTTGGGCAGGCCAACCCAGATCTGCAGCCCCGAGAGCCGCTGCGGCGCTAGGCGGCTTTCCGGCGAGGAGCGTTCGGAGTGGACGATCCCGCGGCCGGCGGTCATCCAGTTCACTTCACCGGGCAGGATGGTTTGCGTGTTGCCTGCCCCGTCGCGGTGGACCATGGAGCCTTCGTACAGGTAGGTAACGGTGGACAGCCCGATATGCGGATGCGGCCGCACGTCGATGCCGGCGCCGATGTCGAAGTCCGCCGGACCCATCTGGTCCAGGAAGACGAACGGACCGACGCTGCGGCGCTGCATGGAAGGGATGGCGCGGCGGACGGAGAATCCGCCCAGGTCGCTGGTGCGCGGCACCACGACGGTTTCGATCTGGCTTTCGCCGGCTTGGGACAGGGTCGACATGGTGCAATGCTCCGCAATGGATTGGCCTGGGGCCATCTTAATGGCCTCGGTGCAGGTAATGGGGGTAATCGGGTAAGCCGGGCGGATTCCAGGATCCGCCCGCCGGATGGCGTCAGGCCAGGTCGAACACCAGCACTTCGGCGTCCTTGCCGCCCGACAGCTCGACGCTGCCGGTGTCGGTGATCGCCACGGCGTCACCGGCATTGAGCGCGGCGCCGTTGACGGTCACGCTGCCGCGGGCAACATGGACCCAGGCGCGGCGGCCGGCGGCCAGCGGCAGCGAGGCTGACTCGTCGCCATCGAACAGGCCAGCGTAAAGACGCGCGTCCTGATGGATCTTCATCGATCCATCGATGCCGTCGCCCGACACCAGGGCCTGGAGACGGCCACGCTTTTGCGCATCGCTGAAGGCGCGCTCTTCGTATTCCGGCGCAATGCCAGTCACGTTGGGCTCGATCCAGATCTGCAGCATGTGCGTTTCGGCATCGGGGCGGGGATTGAACTCCGAGTGCATCACGCCGCGGCCGGCGCTCATGCGCTGGACGTTGCCGGGCTGGATTTCCGAGCCGCTGCCCATGCTGTCCTTGTGGGCGATCGCGCCGTCCAGCACATAGGTGATGATCTCCATGTCCCGGTGACCGTGCGTGCCGAAGCCGCGGCCCGCGGCGATGCGGTCGTCATTGATCACGCGCAGCGCGCCAAAGCCCATGTGAGCCGGATCGTAGTAGTTGGCAAAGGAGAAGGTATGGAACGAATCGAGCCATCCGTGGTTGGCGTGACCCCGTTCAGCAGCGCGACGGATCGTAAGCATGGTGAACTCCTGTTTCAATAATATGAATGGTTAGGGCTGCGTCTTGGCTGGGCTTTCTGCCTTGCCGTTTGTCTGCAACCCCGGCATGAGTGATATTCTGCGCGCCCCGACCGCCGGTTTTGGCGCTACATTTTGATGACTTCATTCAAATTTTTTGAATCCCCACTTTGCGCCCCCTTCCATGCAGCCCATCACGCCCGAACTCCTCGTCCTCGTTGACGCCATCGCGCGCCACGGCAGCTTCGCCAAGGCCGCGCGCGAACTGGGCAAGGTGCCCTCCGCCGTCACGTATTCCATCCGCAAGCTCGAAGACGGCCTGGACGTCCTGCTGTTCGACCGATCGGGGCATCGGGCGCTCTTGACGCCAGCGGGCGAGGCGCTGCTCAAGGACGGCCGGCATCTGCTGCAGTCGCTGGACGAACTGGCCAGCCGGGTCAAACGCATCGCGACCGGGTGGGAGGTGCAGCTGCGCATTGCGGTCAGCGCGGTGCTGCCGTGGCGGCCCATCTATGACCTGATCGATGAATTCCATGCGGTGGGCAGCGCCACGACGCTGCGTTTCTCAACCGAAGTCCTGAGCGGCAACTGGGATGCGCTGACCTCAGGGCGCGCGGACCTGGTGATCGGTGCGGGCGCGGCGGGCGAGCCGACGGGCCCTTATCGCTCGCAGGCGATCGGCGTGATGCAATTCGGGTTCTGTGTGGCGGCGAACCATCCGCTGGCCGCCCTGCCCCAGCCGCTTAGCCGCGCCGAGATCACGCGCTACTGCGCGGTCGTTATTGCCGACACCTCACGCAACCTGCCCGTGCAGTCGCGCGGCATTCTGTCGGATCAGCCGACGCTGGTGATGCCGTCGATGCAGGCCAAGATCGAGGCGCAGGTGCGCGGCCTGGGCTGCGGCTATCTGCCGCTAACGCTGGCCGCGCCCTACCTGGCGCAGGGTCTGCTGGTGGTGTGTGAGACCGATGAGGGCATGTCCCTGACGGAACACGTAGCCTACGCCTGGCGGGCGGAGCCGCCGGGCGAGGCCATGAAGTGGTGGCTGCAGAAGCTGAAGTCCCCGCGTCTGTGCGAGAGCCTGCTCGGGCTATAGACCGGTCCACCGGACCGGCCCATTGCACGGCTATTCGTCTTCGATGCCCAGCTCGCGCAGCTTGCGCGTGATGGTATTGCGGCCGATCCCCAGACGGGAGGCGGCTTCCACCCGGCGCCCGCGGCTGGCGTCCAGCGCGCTTTGCAAGAGGATTTTCTCGAACTGGCGGGTCAGCGTCGCCATGACGGCCGGTTCGCCGCGCTCCAGCCGGTACTGCGCGTCGCGCAGCAGCGAATCCTGCCAATTGCGCGGCGCGGCGTCGCCTGCGGCTTGCTCGGCGTACGCGCCGGCTTGCACCACGGTGCCCACTCCCGCGACGGGCGGGGCGGCCCGCAAGGGCGCTGCCGCGCCCGGCTGCGGCTGGTGTTCCATGGCCCGGATCTCGGGCGGCAGGTCCACGCGGTCCACCGTCTGGCCGGGCGCCATCACCGTCAGCCAATGGCAGAAGTTTTCAAGCTGGCGCACGTTGCCGGGAAAGTCGAACTTGGTCAGCACGGCCAGCGCCTCGGGCGTCAGCCGCTTGACGGGCACGCCCAGCGTGCGCGCGCTGGCGGTCAGGAAGTGCTGGGCCAGCGCGGGAATGTCCTCGACACGCTCGCGCAGCGGCGGCAGCCGCAGCCGGATCACGTTCAAGCGGTGAAACAGGTCTTCGCGAAACAACCCCTGCTCGACCCGCTGCTCCAGTGGCTGGTGCGTGGCGGCCACGATGCGCACGTCCACGCGCACGGGTTGCGCGCCGCCCACGCGGTAGAAGCTGCCCTCGGCCAGCACGCGGAGCAGGCGCGTCTGCAGTTCGATCGGCATGTCGCCGATTTCGTCCAGGAACAAGGTGCCGCCGTGCGCCTCTTCGAAGCGGCCGCGGCGCAGATTGTTGGCGCCGGTGAAGGCGCCGCGCTCGTGGCCGAAGAGTTCGGCTTCCAGCAGGTCGCGCGGGATGGCCGCGGCGTTCAGCGCCACGAACGGTCCGCTGGCACGCACGCCGTGGCCGTGCAGCGCGCGGGCCACCAGCTCTTTGCCGGTGCCGGACTCGCCGGTGATCAGGACGGTGACCTTGGATTGGGCCAGCCGGCCGATCGCGCGAAAGACTTCCTGCATGGCGGTGGACGACGATTGCGTCATCATCCAGCGCTCGTTGTTCTGCGACGCCTCGCCCTGCCCCTCCGGGCTTTCGGGCTGCGCCGATTCCTGCATGGCGCGCTGGATCAGCGCGACCGCCTCGTTCACGTCGAACGGCTTGGCCAGGTAATCGAACGCGCCGCCCTGGAACGCGGACACGGTGCTGTCCAGGTCGGCGAACGCCGTCATCACGATGACCGGCAGGCCGGGATGGCGCTCTTTCAGTTGGCGCAACAGCTCCAGGCCGTTGCCGCCGGGCATGCGGATGTCTGACACCAGTGCCACGGGCGTTTCACGCGAAAGCGCCTCCAGCACGTCGGCCGATTGGGAAAAACTGCGGGTGGGGACGCCAGCGCGGGCCAGGGCCTTTTCGAGGACCCAGCGGATGGCCTGGTCGTCGTCGACGATCCATACGGGTTTCATCAGTTTGCGGGCTCCATCGGGAGGACCAGGCGAAACTCGGTGCGCCCCGGTCGGGATTCAAATTCGATGATGCCGCCGTGCTGTTGCACGAAGTCCTGCGCCAGGCTCAGGCCCAGGCCGGTGCCGCCCGCCCTGGCCGTGACCAGCGGGTGGAAGATGCGGTCGCGGATGTGTTCCGGCACGCCAGGACCGTTGTCGATGATGGACAGCACCAGCGCCAGGCGGTGCTGACGGTGCGCCAGCATGACCTGCCGCGCGACACGCGTGCGCAGCGTCACCACGCCGGGTTCGGTCTGCGGACCTTGCGGACGCGCCACCAGCTCCTGCGCGGCATTGCGTGCAACGTTGAGCACGGCCTGCATCAGGCGGGCGGCGTCGCCCTTCAGGTCCGGCACCGAGGCGTCGTAGTCGCGCTGGATCGTGACGTCGTTGCGGAACTCGGCCTGGATCAGCGCGCAGACGCGCTCGCAGATTTCATGGATATTCACCGGCCGCGCATTGAGCGGCACACGTTGCGGACCGCTCAGGCGGTCCACCAGCGCCTGCAGGCGGTCGGCTTCCGAAATGATGACCTGGGTGTACTCGGCCAGGGCCGCGCTGGGCAGCTCGGCCTCCAGCAACTGCGCGGCGCCGCGCAGTCCGCCCAGGGGATTCTTGACTTCATGCGCCAGATTGCGCAGCAGTTCGCGGTGGGCTTCGATCTCGTCCACCAGCCGGTGGTTGCGGTCGGCCAGCACGCGTTGCTCGATTTCGCGCGTTTCGATCAGTACCGGCCAGCGCTGGCCGGTCAGTCCCACGGTGGTCACCGAGACTTCCACGGATTCGGTGGCGCGGCGCAACGAGGCCAGTTGCCTCACGTCGGCGTACCTGCCGCCCGCGGCGCGGTCGATCGATGACTGGATATTCTCAGGGTTGTCGTACAGGGTGGCGGCTGAGTGCCCGCCTAGTTGCTTGCGCGAACGGCCGAAAAGGTCCTCGGCGGCTGCGTTGGCGTATTCGATGTGGCCGCGCTCGTTGACCAGGAAAACTGACGTGGCTAGCAGATCGAGAGCTTCAACATTCATTTTCAACGTACCCGAATGGACAGGGGAAAGCGGAACGCGTCCGCGACGGGCGAGCCGGCCCGACGCCCTGCCCGCCGGCGCGGCGCCGGGCGGGCAATTCATCGGGCGGCTACCTGGTGGTGCGCGTGGTGTGGGCCCTGGTTTCTGCCTACATCATCGCGCTCCCCCCAGCCACGGCCTCAAGACATCAGAGGCTGTAGTACATGTCGAATTCGACCGGGTGCGTCGTCATGCGCAGACGCGTCACATCGGCCATCTTCAGGTCGATGTAGGCGTTGAGCATGTCGTTGCTGAACACGCCGCCACGGGTCAGGAACTCGCGATCCTTGTCCAGGGCTTCCAGCGCTTCTTCCAGCGAGGCGCAGACGGTCGGGATCTTCGCGTCTTCTTCCGGCGGCAGGTCGTACAGGTTCTTGTCGGCCGGATCGCCGGGGTGAATCTTGTTCTGGACGCCGTCCAGGCCGGCCATCATCAGGGCCGAGAAAGCCAGGTACGGGTTGGCCAGGGGATCCGGGAAGCGCGTTTCGATGCGGCGGCCCTTCGGGTTGCCAACGTACGGAATGCGGATCGAAGCCGAGCGGTTGCGGGCCGAGTAAGCCAGCTTCACGGGCGCTTCGAAGTGCGGGACCAGACGCTTGTACGAGTTCGTGCCGGGGTTGGTGATGGCGTTCAGGGCACGGGCGTGCTTGATGATGCCGCCGATGTAGTACAGGGCGAATTCAGACAGGCCGGCGTAGCCGTTGCCCGCGAACAGGTTCTGGCCGTCCTTCCAGATGGACTGGTGGACGTGCATGCCGGAGCCGTTGTCGCCAACGATGGGCTTGGGCATGAACGTGGCGGTCTTGCCGTAGGCGTGGGCCACGTTGTGCACGATGTACTTGACGATCTGCGTCCAGTCGGCGCGCTGGACCAGCGTGCTGAACTTGGTGCCGATTTCGAGCTGGCCGGGGGCCGCCACTTCGTGGTGGTGCACTTCGACCGGCACGCCCATCTGTTCCATCAGCAGGCACATTTCCGAACGCATGTCCTGGAACGAATCGACCGGCGGAACGGGGAAGTAGCCGCCCTTCACGCCCGGACGGTGGCCGGTGTTGCCGCCTTCGAATTCCAGGCCCGTGGACCACGGCGCTTCTTCGGACTTGATCTTGACGAACGTGCCCGACATGTCGGTGTTCCAGGTCACGCCGTCGAACACGAAGAATTCGGGTTCCGGACCGAAGTAGGCGGTGTCGCCCAGACCGGAGGACTTCAGGTAGGCTTCGGCGCGCTTGGCCAGCGAGCGCGGGTCACGGTCATAGCCCTTCAGGTCCGACGGTTCGACCACGTCGCACGACAGGATCAGGGTCGGCTCTTCGCGGAACGGATCCAGGTTGGCGGTGGAGCAGTCGGGGATGAGGAGCATGTCGGAGGCTTCGATGCCCTTCCAGCCCGGAATCGACGAACCGTCGAAAGCCTGCCCGCTTTCCAGCTTGTCTTCATCGATAGCAGTGGTGGGCACGGAAACGTGGTGCTCACGGCCAACCGTATCGGTAAAGCGGAAATCCACGAATTTCACTTCGTTATCGGCGATCTGTTTCAGGACGTCTTTCGGGCTTGCCATGTCATCTCCATTAGATAAAAGGGTCGAGGGCTTTGCCCGTCGACTGGCATAAAAGAGGGAAGCAATAAGCGTGCCAGGTTTAACCCCGGTATTCCCGGGGGGAGGCAGGTCGGTCTTGAGGAAATGTAGCACCACTATGGTGCAAAAGGTGGGGCACGATCGCCCCATCTTGGTGCTTGCACCTTACAGGAACATTTCCTGAAGGTCATTGAGGAAGCGCCAGCCCAGCGGGGTTGCCCGCAGGCGGGTGGGATCGGCGTCTAGCAAGCCCCGTTTCGAGGCTGCCTCCAATTGGTGCGCAATGACGGCCAGCGACAAACCGGTGCGTTCGTTGAACGCCGTCGCCGCCACCCCGTCTTTCAGGCGCAACGCATTGAGCATGAACTCGAACGGCAGCTCGTCCGGACCGACGTGGCGGCTTTCGGCCAGGTGGCTGCCATCGCGCGCCATCGCGGCCTGCATCCAGGAATCGGGGTTTTTCAGGCGCGCCTCGCGCACGATGCGGTCATGGAACGACAGCTTGCCGTGCGCGCCCGGACCGATGCCCAGGTAGTCGCCGAATTCCCAGTAATTCATGTTGTGGCGGCTCCGGGCGCCGGGCTTGGCGTAGGCCGAGACCTCGTAGCGCGCCAGCCCCGCCGCGGCCAGCTCGGCCTCCACCGCGTCCTGCATGGCGGCGCTGGTGTCATCGTCGGGCAGGTCCTCGGGCGGAAACTTTGCGAAGACCGTGTTCGGTTCCATCGTCAGGTGGTACAGCGACAGATGCTCGGTGCCGAACGATATGGCCTCGCGCAGATCGGCCGTACAGGCCTCAAGCGTCTGGCCGGGCAAGGCAAACATCACGTCCAGGTTGACGCGGGGCGCCGCCCGCTGCGCCATGTCGATCGCCGCGCGGGCCTGCGCGGCATCGTGGATGCGGCCCAGCTTTTTCAACTGGGCGTCGTCAAAGCTCTGAATGCCCAACGAAAAGCGCGTGACCCCGCTGGCCGCGTAGTCCCTGAAACGGCCGGCCTCGGCCGTGCCCGGATTGGCCTCCATCGTGATCTCGGCGTCGGGCCACAGGTTCAGGTACGCCCGCAACATCGCCAGCAGCTCGTCCAGGCCGGCGGCCGACAGCAGACTGGGCGTGCCGCCGCCGATGAAGACGGATATCACCTGCCGGCCCCAGATGGACGGCAGCGACTGTTCCAGGTCGCTGCGCAGCGCGTCCAGATAGGCGCGCTCGGGAATTTCGCCTGGCGCGGCATGCGAGTTGAAATCGCAGTAAGGGCATTTGCGCACGCACCAGGGCACGTGGACGTAGACGGAAAGGGGCGGCAGGCTGGTCAGCGTGGCGCCAGCAGGCACGACGAGGCGCGACTTAGGCGCGCCCATGTCGTTGCGGATGGGAATGGTGATGGACATGCGGAAAATTCCTGGCGCCTTGCCGGCGCCGTGTTCAAGCGTTGCCCAGCTTGCTGAGCAGCTCGCGCAGCGCCCGGGCGCGGTGGCTGACCCGGTTCTTTTCGTCGGGATCCAGCGACGCGGCGGTCAGCGCCATGTCGGGCAGGTAGAAGTGCGGATCGTAGCCGAAACCGTTGGCGCCTTCGGGCACATCGATGATCTCGCCATGCCACAGGCCCTCGCCGATGAGCGGGCGGGGATCGTTCTCGGAACGCACCAGCGCCAGGACCGCCACATACCAGGCGCTGCGGTCCTCGACCGATGCCAGGTTGCGCACCAGCAACGCATTGTTGGCCGCATCGGACTTTTCGCCGCCGTGCATCTTGGCATAGCGGGCCGAATAGACACCGGGTGCGCCATCCAGCGATGCCACGCACAGGCCCGAGTCGTCCGCCAGCGCGGGCAGCCCGGTCAAGCGGCTGGCGTGGCGCGCCTTGGCCAGCGCGTTTTCGACGAAGGTGACGTGCGGCTCTTCGGCTTCCGGCACGCCCAGTTCGCCCTGAGGCACCAGCTCAATGCCCAGCGGCGCGAACAAGGCGGAGAACTCGCGCAGCTTGCCGGCATTGTTGGACGCCAGGACGACGCGGCGCAGGGAGTCGGGAATCTTGGGGGATGTCATAGGGCGGATTGTATAGGGGCGCGCCTGCGGCGGGCGCGCATTCCACGATGATGGCGCGGGTACCACGCCCGGGTGAATTGCTTGTTGACACTTTTGTAACAGCGCCCGAAGATTGCACGTCAACGATTCGGCGCAACAACGCAGACATATTTTGTTGTCAATATGACCCATCTTGTCACTGATCGTTTCTCAATGCCCCGGCGATGAACTCCATTCACGCTTTGCCACGGCCTGCGGCGGCCCGTGCTCCCCATCACCATCCCGGCGGAGCGCCCGCCCACGCCAGCCTGGCCGGCATCCTGCGCGAAAGATTGTTGCGTCCGCGCTTCCAGCCGGTGATCGACCTGTCCCACAGCCGGATCTATGGGCACGAAAGCCTGATCCGCGGTCCCGCCGACACGCCCCTGCACTATCCCGATGCCCTGTTCGCCGAGGCGCGCCGTCAAGGCTTGCACCCGCAGCTTGAACTGGCCAGTTTTCGCGCGGGCGCGCGGGGGTTCGAACAGAACGACGCCGCCGGCAAGCTGTTCCTGAACCTGTCCGGCTCTGCCCTGCTCCATTACTGGACCCTCTGGGGCTACGACATGCCCGCCCGGCTGCTCAAGGATTGCGCCCTGGAGCCCGCCAGCATCGTTGTCGAACTTACCGAACAGGATCCCCTGTCTGACCGCATGGCGGACCTGCACAACGCCTTTGCGTGCCTACGCGAAGCCGGCATGCGCATCGCGCTGGACGATTACGGGGTCGGCAATTCCAACCTGCAGCTCTGGGCGGAAACCCAGCCCGAGCTGGTCAAGATCGACCGTTACTTCTTTGACGGCATCGGCCACGACGAGCGCAAGCAGAACATGGTGCGGGCCATCCTGAAGGTGGCCCAGCATCTGGGCACATCGGTCATCGCCGAAGGCATCGAAACCGCCGAAGACCTGGCCGTCGTGCGTGAGCTGGATATCCGCTACGCGCAGGGCTGGTTCCTGGGCATGCCCGAGGAAATCCTGCTGACCGAACTGACGCCGCCGCTGCGGGATTCGCTGCGTTCCCGCACGTCGGCGCCCGTGTCGCAACGCGCCGCCGGCGGCACCGCCGTCAGCCTGCGCGTCGAAGCGCCGGCTGCGCTGCTGACCAAGCACACCAACGATGACGTGCATCGTCTTTTCATCGAGCACAAGAATCTGCACGCCGTGGCAGTGATCGACGCCGACAACCGGCCGGTCGGCATCATCAACCGGCGCGACTTCTCGGAACACTACGCCCAGCGCTACACGCGCGAGCTCTTCGGCCGCGACGCCTGCTCGACCTTCATGAACGCCGAGCCGGTGCTGGTGGATGTCAACGTGTCCATCGACCAGCTGAGCCACGTGCTGATTTCCGAAGACCAGCGCTACCTGATGGACGGGCTCATCATCACGCGCGACGGCCGCTACGACGGCCTGGCCACCGGCGAAACGCTGGTGCGCTCGGTGACCGAGATGCGGATCGAGGCGGCGCGCTACGCCAATCCGCTGACGTCCCTGCCCGGCAACATCCCCATCAGCCGGCACATCGCCACGCTGCTCGAAGACGCCGCCGACTTCACCATCTGCTACGGCGACCTGAACAACTTCAAGCCCTTCAACGACGTGTACGGCTATTGGCGCGGCGATGACATGATCATGCTGACCGCCGACGTCATCAAGCGGCACTGCGATCCGCAGCGCGATTTCGTGGGACACGTGGGCGGCGACGACTTCGTGGTGCTGCTGCGCAGCCCCGACTGGATGGCGCGCATCGAGCGCATCATTGCCGAATTCAACGAGGAAGCCGTGGCCCTGTATGACGAACAGGGCCGCCGCAACGGCGGCATCGAGGCCGAAGACCGTTACGGCGTGCCGCGCTTCTTTCCGTTCGTGACGCTGGGCGTGGGCGCCCTGACCGTCACGCCCTCGTTATGCGAGCGCATCCGCCCTGAGGACATCGCCTCGGCGGCCGCCCATGTCAAGCACAAGGTCAAACACGGGAATCTGTCGCTCGTGGCCGAGCGCTACACCGGCGCCGCCCTGCCGCAACTCACCGGCTGAGGCCTCGCGCGCCGCGGCCTGCGCACCCTGCGCGATCTGGAATTTGGCCACGGCCCGGCGCAGTCCTTGCGCCTGGGATTCCAGCGCCACCGCGGCAGCCGCCGTCTGCTCGACCATTGCGGCGGTTTCCTGCGTGGCACGTTCGATATCGGCCACCGCATGGTTGACCGACGCAATGCCGGCGGCCTGCTCGGCGGTGGCATTGGAAATCTCGGTCACGATCTGCGTCACGCGATCGACCGAGGCCACCATGTCGCGCATGGTGTCGCCCGCCAGATTCACATGACGCACGCCGGCATCCACGCGCGCGGCCGAATCCTCGATCAGGCCCTTGATCTCGCGCGCGGCCTGGGCGCTGCGTTGCGCCAGCGACCGCACTTCGCCCGCCACCACGGCAAACCCCTTGCCCTGCTCGCCCGCGCGGGCCGCTTCCACGGCTGCGTTGAGCGCAAGGATGTTCGTCTGGAACGCAATGCTGTCGACCACGCCCACGATCTCGCCGATGCGCCGCGCGCTATCGGCGATGCCCTGCATGCTGCGCACCACTTCATCGACGGCCTGGCCTCCGCGCTGCGCCAGCTGCGTGGCGCTCGCCGCCTGGCGGCTTGCCAGGTCCGCGTTGCCGGCGGTCATCTGAACGGTATGGGCCAGCTGGGTCATGTTGGCCGCCGCTTCCTGCAGCGAGCCAGCCTGGCGCGCCGCGCGGTCCGACATATCGGCGCCGCCCGCCGCAATCTCGCCCGAGCCGGTGTGGATCTCTTCCACACCCAGACGGACCGAGGCCACGGCGGCCGACAGCCCGGTCTGCATGCGGCGCATCGCCGAATACAGGACGCCGATTTCGTTGTCGCCGCGTTGCGTGATCACGCCCGTCAAGTCGCCGTCCGCAATGCGGTCAAAGTGCGCCCCGGCCTCGTTCAGCGGCCGCACGATGCTGCGGCGGAATCCCAGCCGGATCAGCACTGCCAGCACCAGGACGAAACCCAGCACGGCCGCCGCCACCACGGTCACCCGTTCAAGCGTGCGGCTTGCGCCGGCCACCGCCTCCTGCCCCTGTTCGCGGGCGTAAGCCTGGTAAGCCTCGGCCTGCTTCACATACGCAGCCCCGCTGGCCGGCAGCGCCTTGTCCGTCAGGCGGTTGACCTCGATGCCGTTCCACCCCTGGATCGCGGTGCGCATCGGCGCGAGCGTCTGGTCGGCAAAGGCGGCATACGCCGTCAGGACCTGGGCAAACAGCGGCGCGCCCTGGGCGCTGTCGTCCGGGTTGGCGCGCAGGCGCGCCAGACTGGCAGCCGCCTGCTTGAGCAGTCCATCGGCCTGAGCCAGCGACGCGTTGCGCGCGTCTTCCAGCCCGCCTTCCATCGCCGTCTTGGCGTCGGTCAGCGCCGCGCGCGCCTGGAACAGACGGCTGGTCATGTCGGCCAGATCGCTCGCCCTTTCGATGCTGCCCCGCCCCAGGGCCTCGATATCCGCGCGGTTGTCGCGCAGGACCGTGATGCCCGCTGCCGCGGCAAGCGCGAACAGCACAACGAACAAGGCAAGAATGGCCGACAGCGCCGTCGTTACCCTCAGATTTTTTCGCATATCCATCCGTGTGTTGCGTGGCCGCCCGTGCGGCAGTGCAACGGATTATGGACACCCAGTTTGGCAATTTCTTGACACAACCTCGGATGGGACGTGTCGCACTGCCGTCATGAACCGGCGCTTTTGCGATCAGGAACCCTGTATTAATGATTTGTGAATTGGCACATGCGCGGCCTTGCGGCACATTCGATCCTGTCCCGAACCATTCCTTCAATCAGAAAAGCCAGTCACATGCTCCAAGCCTCCCACGCCTACCAGGACATCCGCGAAGCCGTCCGCGACCTCTGCGCGCAGTTTCCCTCCGAGTATTTCCGCAAGGTCGACGAAGAACGCGGCTACCCCGAGGACTTCGTGCGCGCCCTCACCGAAGCCGGCTGGCTGGCCGCCCTGATCCCCCAGGAATACGGCGGCTCGGGCCTGGGCCTGACCGAAGCCTCGGTCATCATGGAAGAGATCAACCGAAGCGGCGGCAACTCCGGCGCGTGCCACGGCCAGATGTACAACATGGGCACGCTTCTGCGCCACGGATCCGAGGCCCAGAAACGCGAATACCTGCCCCGCATCGCCGCCGGCGAACTGCGGCTGCAGTCGATGGGCGTCACCGAGCCCACCACCGGCACCGACACCACCAAGATCAAGACCACCGCCGTCAAGCGCGGCGACCGCTATGTCATCAATGGCCAAAAGGTCTGGATCTCGCGCGTGCAGCACTCGGACCTGATGATCCTCCTGGCGCGCACCACGCCGCTCGATCAGGTCACGCGCAAGTCCGAAGGTATGTCGATCTTCCTCGTTGACCTGCACCATGCGGTCAAGCACGGCATGTCGATCCGCCCGATCCCCAACATGGTCAACCACGAGACGAACGAACTCTTCTTCGACAACCTGGAAATCCCGGAAGAAAACCTGATCGGCGAAGAAGGCAAGGGCTTCAAGTACATCCTGGACGGCCTGAACGCCGAACGCACCCTGATCGCCGCCGAATGCATCGGCGACGGCTACTGGTTCATCGACAAGGTCACCGCGTACGCCAAGGAACGCATGGTCTTCGGCCGCCCGATCGGCCAGAACCAGGGCGTGCAGTTCCCCATTGCGCGCGCGCACATCAACGTCGAGGCAGCCAGCCTGATGCGCTATGAAGCCTGCCGGCTGTTCGACGCCCACGAACCCTGCGGCGCCCAGGCCAACATGGCCAAGCTGCTGGCCGCCGACGCGTCCTGGGAAGCGGCCAACGCCTGCCTGCAGTTCCACGGCGGCTTCGGCTTTGCCACTGAATACGACGTCGAGCGCAAGTTCCGCGAGACGCGCCTCTATCAGGTGGCCCCCATTTCGACCAACCTGATCCTGTCGTACGTCGCCGAACACATCCTGGGCCTGCCCCGCTCCTTCTGACATGCCAACTTCCGACATGACCGCAGACAAAGACACCCCGCACCTGAGCGCCGAACTCGCCGCCTTTGCCGCCAACCTGCGCTACGAAGACATCCCTGCCCCGGTCCTGCGCCGCGCCGAAGACCTGCTCCTCGATTGCCTGGCGTCCATCCTTGCCGGCGCGTCGGCCCGCGCGGTACAGGCGATCGACCGCTATGCCGCCGCAATGGGTCCGGCCGATGGCCCCAGCGAAGTCCTGATCACCCGCCGCCGCACCACGCCGCTTTTTGCCGCCATGGTCAACGCGGCGGCCGCGCATGTGGTCGAACAGGACGACGTGCACAATGGCTCGGTCTTTCACCCAGCCGCCGTGGTGTTCCCTCCCGCCCTGGCCGTTGCGCAGGCGCTGGGGTCGTCGGGGCGCGATCTGCTTACCGCCGCCGTCGCCGGCTATGAGGTCGGCATTCGCGTGGGCGAGTTCCTCGGGCGCTCGCACTACAAGATCTTCCACACCACGGGCACGGCGGGCACCCTGGCTGCCGCCGTCACCACGGGGCGGCTGCTGGGCCTGTCCCCCGAACAGATGCTCCACGCATTGGGCTCGGCGGGCACGCAAGCCGCAGGCCTGTGGGAATTCCTGCGCGACGCCGCCGACTCCAAGCAGTTGCATACCGCCAAGGCCGCCGCCGACGGCATCACCGCGGCCTACCTGGCGCGCGAAGGCTTCACGGGCGCCCGCCACATCCTGGAAGGCCCGCAAGGCATGGCGGCCGGCATGTCCACGGACGCCGATCCCAGCCGCCTGTGCGACCGTCTGGGACAGCGCTGGGCGCTTGCCGAGACCTCATTCAAGTTCCATGCCTCGTGCCGGCACACGCATCCGGCGGCGGACGCGCTGCAACAGGCGCTGCGCGACAACGACCTCACCGAGGCCGACGTCGAGCGCGTCGTGGCGCATGTTCACCAGGGCGCCATCGACGTCCTTGGCCCCGTCGTCAATCCGCAGACGGTGCACCAATCCAAGTTCTCGATGGGCACGGTGCTGGCGCTGATCGCGCGCCAGGGCCGCGCGGGTCTCGCGGAGTTCGACGCAGGCCTCGACGACCCCGGCGTGGCCGCCTTCCGCGGCAAAGTCGAAATGGCCCTCGACCCGGAAGTCGACGGCGCCTATCCGCAACGTTGGATCGGCAAGGTCACGGTCTACACCCGCGACGGCCGCGTGCTGCATGGCCGCGTGGACGAACCCAAGGGCGATCCCGGCAACACGCTAAGCCGCCCCGAAATCGAGGACAAGACGCTGAGCCTGGGCCGCTACGCCGACGCGGCGACAGAGCAGGAACTGCGCGGCCTGATCGCGACGATCTGGGGGCTGGAGAAGCTAGGCAAGGTTGAGACGCTGCTGCCGCGGTAATTCGGGCGTCTCTGCAAGGTGTCTGACACCCTGCGGGCACAACCGTCAATTGCCGGCTGTCTCACCAGGGTGTCAGACACCGTGTCGTGATTGTGGGCGACGCTGCAAGGTGTCTGACACCCTGCGGGCACAACCGTCAATTGCCGACTGTCTCACAAGGGTGTCAGACACCGTGTTCGCACGAAACACCGTGCTCGCACGGCGCCCACTTCGCGTGGCTTACGCTAGCGCGGCGCGTTGCGCCTTCACCAGATTGGCGATGCCGTTTTCCGCCAGCACCAGCATCGTGTCCAGCTCCCCGCGCGTGAACGTGGCGCCTTCGCCAGTGCCCTGCACTTCCACGAAGGCGCCGCTGCCCGTCATGATGACATTCACATCAGCGTCGCAAGCCGAGTCTTCCAGGTAGTCCAGGTCCAGCACCACCTGCCCGCGCACCAGGCCCACGGACACCGCGGCCACCGCGTCGCGGATCGGGCTGGCGGCCAGGTCGCCGCGCTTCATCAGCAGCGCCACCGCGTCGGCAGCCGCCACCCAGGCCCCGGTAATGCTGGCGCAGCGCGTGCCACCGTCGGCCTGCAGCACATCGCAGTCCAGATGCAGGGTACGTTCGCCCAGCGCCTTCATGTCGAACACGGCGCGCAGGCTGCGTCCGATAAGGCGCTGGATTTCCTGCGTGCGGCCGCTTTGCTTGCCGCGCGCGGCCTCGCGGTCGCCGCGCGTGTGCGTGGCCCGCGGCAACATGCCGTATTCAGCCGTTACCCAGCCTTCGCCCTTGCCCTTCAGAAAAGGCGGTACCTTGTCCAGGACGCTTGCCGTACACAGCACGTGGGTGTCGCCCGCCTTCACCAGCACGGAGCCTTCGGCGTAACGCGTGAACCCGCGCTCCAGGCTGAACGGACGCAGTTGGTCGGCGGCGCGGCCCGACGGCCGGGCGATGGTGGGGATGGTGGTCACAACGGGCTCCAGACTTGGCTTCGATTCGCGGCATTGTACGGGCAGGCGCGCCGGGACAATCGCGCTTGGAGTATCCTGCCGCGATGTATCCGGTTGAAAACACAGACCCGCAGCCCAGACCCTGGGCGCCGCGGGCCCCGGCGCAACCGGCTCCCACCTCAGGAATTACCAGGACTCGCACACCATGATCCGCAGCATGACCGCCTTCGGCAACGCCCGAGCAGACTTAGAACAAGGCACTCTCGCCATAGAACTGCGCAGCGTCAACAGCCGTTTTCTCGACCTGTATTTCCGCCTGCCCGACGAGCTGCGCCACGTGGAAACGCCGCTGCGCGAACTGCTGACGGCCAATCTGGCACGCGGCAAGGTCGAAATCCGCGTGTCCTTCACCCGTGCGGCCAATACCGATCTGTCCAAGCTGGATCCCGCCTGGCTCGACAGCCTGGCCGAACAGCTGCAGGCGGCGCGCCGCATCATCCCGGACATCGCCTCCCCGCGCCTTGCCGAACTCTTCAACTGGCCCGGCCAGCGCGGCAACGATGCGCTGGATCCGCAGATCTGGGGCGCCGCCTGCCTGCAGGCCGCCCAGCAAGCGCTGACCCAGCTTCAGGAAGGCCGCGAGCGTGAAGGCGAGCGCCTGGCCGGCATGATGCGTGAATGCGCCGACGGCGTCGCGCGCGTGGTGGACATCGTGCAGGCGCATCTGCCGCAACTGCTGGCCGACCACCGCGATCGGCAGGCAGCCAAGCTGCGTGAAAGCGTGGAATCCGCATTCCCTGGCGGATTCACGCATATTTCCGGCGCCGAACTGTCCGAGCGCCTGTCCCAGGAGGCCAACCTCTTTGCCCTGCGCATCGACGTGGCCGAGGAACTGTCACGCCTGCGTTCGCACCTGGAAGAACTGCGTCATCTGCTCTCGGACGGCGGCGGCAAGGCGGCGGCCGGCAAGAAGAGCGCCGGCAGTGCGGGCAAGCGCCTGGACTTCCTGTTCCAGGAAATGAACCGCGAGGCCAATACGCTGGGCTCCAAGGCAGGCAGCATGGAAGTCACCCGCGCCGCCATGGACCTGAAGCTGCTGATCGAGCAGATGCGCGAGCAGGCGCAGAATATCGAGTAAGGGGCGCCACGCCCCCCGCTTTACCGGCTCTCGCCAATCGCCGGTTCGCCCCGCAGCGCCGAATCCAGGTATTCGCTGCGGGCGCGAGCGTCCGGAAAGCGCATGTCGCGGTAGCTGACGAACCGCGAACCGCGCGTCAGCCGGTAGCCGGCCCAGATCAGCAGGAAGAGCGGAATGCCGATGTAGGTGGCGACCACGCCGCCCCAATCGATCTTGTCCTGCAGGAACGCCTGATAGTTCTGGCCCAGCGTGATGATCAGGCACAGCACGAACGCGAAAATCGGTCCGAAGGGAAAGAACGGGGACACATAAGGCAGATCCGCGAGGCTGTTGCCCTGCTTCACGTAGCCGCGGCGGAAACGGTAGTGGCTGATGGCGATGCCCAGCCACGCGATGAATCCCGTCATCCCCGAGGTATTGAGCAGCCAGATATAGACGGCGTTGGGGCTGAAGATGAACGTGAAAAAGCACAGCGCCGCCACGACGGTGGTGGCCAGCAGCGCCCACAGCGGCACGCCGCCGCGCGAGATGCGGCCAAAGATGCGCGGCGCCTTGCCTTCCCGGGCCAGGCTGTAGAGCATGCGCGTGGCCGCGTACATGCCGGAATTGCCCGCGGACAGTACCGACGTCAGCACCACGGCGTTCATGACGGACGCGGCGCCCAACAGGCCGGCGCGCTCGAAGATCAGCGCGAACGGGCTGACGCTGATGTCCTCGACGTCGTTGCGCAGCAGGTGCGGATCGGTATACGGAATCAAGAGGCCGATGACCAGGATGGCCGCCACGTAGAACAGCAGAATGCGCCAGAACACCTGGCGCACCGCGCGCGGCAGATTGCGCGCCGGATCCTTCGATTCGCCCGCGGCGATGCCGATCAGTTCGGTGCCCTGGAAGGAAAACCCCACCACCATGGCCACGCCGATCAGCGCGGCGAAGCCGCCGGCGAACGGCGCGTCGCCCACCGTCCAATTGGCCAGGCCGCCCGTCTCGCCGCCCCGGATGATGCCCAGCAGCATCATCACGCCCATCGTGACAAAGGCCAGCACGGCGATCACCTTGATGAGCGCGAACCAGAATTCCGCTTCGCCAAAGCCGCGGGCGGACATGGCGTTCAGTCCGAATGTGATCGCCAGGAACAACGCGCTCCAGTAAAAGCCGGGCACGTCGGGAAACCAGTACGCCATGACGAGCTGCGCCGCCACCAGGTCGACCGCGACGGTCACCGCCCAGTTGTACCAATAGTTCCACCCCAGCGCGAAGCCGAAACCATCCTCGACATAGCGCGCGCCGTAGGTTGAAAACGAGCCCGACACGGGCATGGCGGCCGCCAGTTCGCCCAGGCTGGTCATCAGGAAATACACCATGATGCCGATCAGCACGTAGCCCAGCAGCGCGCCGCCGGGCCCGGCCTTGGCGATGGTCGCGCCGGACGCCACGAACAGGCCGGTGCCGATCGACCCGCCCACCGCGATCATGGTCAGGTGGCGTGCGGACAGCGTGCGCCGCAATTCGGACGGCCTGCCCGCCTGCGCGTTGCGCGTGCCGCCGGAGCGGCGGTCATCGTGTTCCGATGGAGCCAAAATGCGTTCCTTCACGTCTGGATGGCGCTCGCGCAACGCCGCGCGAACGCCCTGGGATTACCGAGCAACGCGCGAGAATAGCGCAATCGGCCCCGACATGAAAAATCGCAGGCTGCGGGGGACGGATCAGCCGTTCAGCCTTCCGGCAGCGGCCCCTTTATTGAAACGCTGTTTCCATGAACGTGCGCAGCTTGCGTGAATGCAGGCGTTCGGGCGGCATGTCGCGCAGGCGCTCCAGCGCCCGGATGCCAATCTCCAGATGCTGGTTGACCTGACGCCGGTAGAAAGCGCTGGCCATGCCTGGCAATTTCAGTTCGCCGTG
Source organism: Achromobacter sp. GbtcB20 (assembly GCF_019091095.1). Taxonomy (NCBI): domain Bacteria; kingdom Pseudomonadati; phylum Pseudomonadota; class Betaproteobacteria; order Burkholderiales; family Alcaligenaceae; genus Achromobacter; species Achromobacter sp. GbtcB20. The sequence continues at coordinate 324,482 of NZ_JAGXJZ010000004.1, forward strand.
CAACGGCTTGTCGGACACGCACAGCAAGGTGCCGTAAGGCACCCGGAAACGAAAGCCGTTGGCCGCGATGGTGGCCGATTCCATGTCCAGCGCAATCGCGCGTGACTGCGCAAAGCGTTCCACCAGATCGACGTGGTCGCGCAACTCCCAGTTGCGGTTGTCGATTGTGGCGACGGTGCCCGTGCGCATGATGCGCTTCAAGTCCCACCCGGACAGCCCGGCCACTTCTTCGACCGCCTGCTCCAGCGCCACCTGCACCTCCGCCAGCGCCGGGACCGGCACCCAGGTGGGCAGATCGTCGTCCAGGACATGGTCTTCCCGGACGTAGCCGTGCGCCAGGACATAGTCGCCCAGCCGCTGGGAATCCCGCAGGCCCGCGCAATGGCCCAGCATCAGCCAGGCGTGCGGGCGCAGCACGGCGATGTGGTCGGTGATTGTCTTGGCGTTGGACGGCCCCACGCCGATATTGACGAGCGTGATGCCGGAATGATCGCCGCGCACCAGGTGATAGGCGGGCATCTGCGGCAGGCGCACCGGCTGGACTTCATCGCCAGGACCGCTTTCGCCGCGCCGCGTGATGCGGTTGCCGGGCTCGACCAGCATTTCATAGTCTTCGTTGCCGCTGGCCATCAGGGCGCGGGCCCGGGCGCAGAACTCATCCACGTAAAACTGGTAATTGGTGAACAGCACGAAATTCTGGAAATGCGTCGGCGCGGTAGAGGTGTAGTGCTGCAGCCGGTGCAGCGAATAGTCCACGCGCTGCGCGGTGAACGGCGCGAGCGGCTTGGGCTCGCCGTCCTTGCCGCGCCACGAGCCATTGACGATGGCATCGTCCGTGACCGCCAGGTCCGGCACGTCGAACAGGTCGCGCAGCGGACGCTTGAGCGCCTCGAGGTGCTCGCCCTCCACGTAGGCGCCCTCGGGAAAGGCGAAATGCAGCGGAATCGGCGAATCGGACTCGCCCACTTCGACCGCGACCCGATGGTTCTGCAACAACTGGCCGACCTGCTCGATCAGGTAGTCGCGAAACAGCGCCGGCTGGGTGACAGTAGTTTGGTAGTAGCCCGGTTCGGCCACGTGGCCATACGAAAGCCGGGTGTCGATGGGGTCGTAGGTTTCCACCACGATGCGGATGGCCGGATAGTAGGCGCGGAATCGCGCGCTGCCGTTGCCGGTGCCTTTCAGGACCTCGCGGAACGCGGTACGCAGGAACGCGGTGTTGCGCGCATAGATTTCAACCAGCCGGTCGACGGCGGACACGGCGTCCTGGAAGGGTTCGAAGGGCAAGGCCTCGGGCCGGTTCATGGAGGACAAAGGGTGCACTGCGTTCATCATTGAGCTTTACTCCGCCTTCTTATTTGTCTTGCCTGCATCCTCGGCCGCGCGCGGCGGCAACGCCGCTGGGCCGATGCGGTCGATTATGCCCGAGGCGATGGGCATTGAAATGTCATGCGACGTTATTGGCGGGCGCATCGCCGCCGCCCAGCCGCGCACGCGCCAGAACTGACGATGCTGTTACGTCGCGCGGTGGGCGTGCGGTAACAGCGGGTGGCGGATTATGCTGCATTGCACTACAAATGTAATGAAACATTATTACACTATAATCATGAGGCGTTTCTTGCGTTCCGCCTGTAAACCGCTCCCCTTTCCGCCGGCTTGCCTATCAAGGCAAAGCCATGCCGCCCACTCCGATTTTTTGAAGTGACGTAATGACGCCGCCCACGCGAAAGTTTCGCTTTACCCAATTCCGCACGCCCGCATTTCTGTCAGCGCCCCTGTTGGCCCTGACGCTGTCCTGGATTCCCGGCGCCGCCCACGCCTCGCTGGCCGCCGAACAAGCCCGTCCCACCCTCAGCGGCCTGCGCCTGGCGCAAGAGCCCACGGTCCTGACGCTGCGCGAACGCGTCGTGCAGGCCGGCCTGGAGGCGATCGGCACGCCCTACAGCTGGGGCGGCGACGATGCCGACGGCTTCGATTGCAGCGGCCTCGTCCTGTATGTCTTCCGTGAAATCGCCGGCCTGGAGCTGCCCCGCACCGCGCGCGCCCAGCGCAGCGAAGGCAAGACCGTCTCGGCCAAGAAGGAATTGCGCCCCGGCGACCTGGTGTTCTTTGCCACCCGCGGACGCGGCGTGACGTCCCACGTCGGCATCTATATTGGTCAGAACAAGTTCGTCCACGCGCCGCGCCGCGGCACGAAAGTCCGGGTGGACGACATGAAGACCGCCTACTGGTCCAAGCGCTACCTGGGCGCCCGCGCCTACCTGGATACCCCTCCCAAGCAGTTGCTGGCCCAAGCCTCGCGCTAAGCGCGGGACGGTTGGACGGCGTCTGACCGGCGCCGGGGGAGATCAAAAAAAACGCCGGCATGCGCATGCCGGCGTTCTCGTGCCTGGCCGTCCTGGCCAAGCGTGCCGCCCAGCCGGTTCAACCCCGGCCCACGAAGGGCATGTTGGTGGCCATGAGCGTCATGAACTGCACGTTGGCATCCAGCGGCAGACGGGCCATCGCGGCTACCGCCTGCGCCACGTGAGCGACGTCCATGCGCGGCTCCACCTTGGTGCTGCCGTCCGCCTGCAGGATGCCCGCGGCCATGCGCTCGGTCATTTCAGTAGCGGCGTTGCCGATGTCGATCTGGCCGCACGCGATGTTGTACGGGCGGCAATCCAGGGAAATCGACTTGGTCAGCCCCGTCACCGCATGCTTGGTGGCGGTATAGGCGATGGAGAACGGCCGGGGCGCATGCGACGAAATCGAGCCGTTATTGATGATGCGGCCGCCGCGCGGATGCTGCGCCTTCATGATGCGGATGGCCGCCTGCGCGCACAGGAACATGCCGGTCAGGTTGGTGTCCACGACCTCGCGCCACACGGCAACCGGCAATTCCTCGATCGGCACGGCCGGCGCGCCCCGCCCCGCGTTATTGAACAGCACATCCAGGCGGCCGTATTCGCGCTGGGCGGTGTCGAAGAGATCGCGGACCGCCTGCTCGTCGGACACGTCCGTGGGCACGACCAGCGCCCGCAACCCGTCCTCGCCCGCCGCCGTGCGGGTCGCCTCCAGCGGCTCGCGCCGACGGCCAGCCAGCACGACCCGGTAACCCTGCGCCAGGAATTCCAGCGCGACTGCGCGGCCTATGCCGGTACCGGCGCCCGTGACCAGGGCGACGCGGGGCGGATCGATCTCGTTCGTGTTCATCGGATTCTCCGTCTTATGAATGCGCGAAATCCTACCCGAATCGCTTTACGGATGCTGCAAGCGAAGGTTCCAAGCGCAACACACTTTCAACATTCCGGCGCGCGCGGCCACCCGCGCGATTTGCTATTCTTCGAGTCTCAGCATCACACGCCGGTCACATTCATTCATGCACGCCACTCCCGGAAACGTCTTCATGGTCGTCGCGCCCAGCGGCGCCGGCAAGTCCAGCCTCGTGAAGGCCCTGCTTGCCCAAGACCCCTCCATCCTGCTTTCCATCTCCTGCACCACGCGCGCCCCCCGCCCCGGCGAGGAAGACGGCCGCGAATACCGGTTTGTGTCGCTGGACGATTTCAAGCGCATGCGTGAAGGCCAGAACCTGCTGGAATGGGCCGAGGTCCACGGCAATTTCTACGGCACCCCGCGCGACCGCATCGACGAGGCCACCGCCCAGGGACGCGACGTGCTCCTGGAAATCGACTGGCAAGGCGCGCGCCAGGTAAAGCAGCGTTTTCCCCGCGCGATCGGCATTTTCGTGCTGCCGCCGTCCATCGACGAGCTCGAAAGCCGCCTGAAGGCGCGCGGCCAGGATGAGCCGCACGTGATTGCCCGCCGGCTCATGGCGGCAGGCGGCGAAATCGCCCACGCGCCTGAATGCGAATATGTTATTATTAATCAAGAATTTAGCGTAGCCCTGTCGGAGCTGACCCAAATCGTCAGCGCCGCACGGCTGCGCTTTTCGTCTCAGGCCGCCCGCCACGCCGAGTTGTTTGCGCAACTTGGCATCCCGGCCGAACACTGAGCCGAACGCATTCTCTCCATCATCCATCAGCACCAGGTGACCTAATGGCTCGCATCACTGTCGAAGACTGTCTGAATCAAATCCCCAATCGTTTCAAGCTCACGCTGGCCGCGACGTACCGCGCCCGTGAATTGGCGCAAGGCCACGCCCCGCGCCTGGACAGCAAAGACAAGCCCACGGTCACTGCCTTGCGCGAAATCGCTGGCGGCCTCACCGGCGTTGAAATGCTGCGTAAAGTTCCCACCTGATACGCGCCGGGGGGCTGCAAGCATGGCTTTTCCCGGGCTGAAGTACGCTTCATCTGGTCTGCTTGCCGCACTGCGTGCCGGCTCCCGTCTCGGGCGCCGCACGGGCAAGAAAGACAAGAATTCCCCTACACCACCGTCCGTCGCCGCGCAAGAAGCGGCGGACGCGACCGGATCTCCGGTCGCTTCGCTGGCGCCGCTGACCGAAATCATCGGCAGCTATCTCGACAAGAACGATGTTGAGCGCGTGCGCGAAGCCTATCGCTTCGCGGACCAGGCGCATCTTGGGCAATTCCGCGCCAGCGGTTCGCCCTACATCTCTCATCCCATCGCCGTCACCGAAATCTGCGCAGGCTGGAAGCTCGACGTCAACGCGCTGTCTGCCGCCCTGCTGCACGACGTGATGGAAGACCAGGGCATCGCCAAGCACGAACTGGCCGAGAAATTCGGGCCGGAAGTCGCAGAGCTGGTCGATGGCCTGTCCAAGCTTGATCGCCTGGATTTCGCCACCAAGGCCGAGCAACAGGCAGAGAGCTTCCGGAAAATGCTGTTGGCGATGGCGCGCGACGTGCGCGTCATCCTCATCAAGCTGGCCGACCGCCTGCACAACATGCGCACGCTGGACGCGGTCAATCCCGAAAAGCGCCGCCGCATCGCGCGCGAAACGCTGGATATCTATGCGCCCATCGCGCATCGGCTTGGCCTGAATCTGCTGTTCCGCGAGCTGCAGGACCTGTGTTTTGCCGCGATGTACCCGAATCGCTACCAGGTGCTGTACAAGGCAGTCCTGGCGGCGCGCGGCAACCGCCGCGAGGTCATCACCAAGATCGCCGATTCCGTGCGCGCCGCCCTGCCGGCCGCCGGGATCGAAGCCGAGGTCAGCGGCCGCGAGAAGACCCTGTTTGGCATCTACCGCAAGATGGTCGACCAGAAGAAGTCTTTCTCGGACGTGCTGGACATCTACGGGTTCCGCATCGTGGTCCATACGCTGCCCGAGTGCTATCTGGCGCTGGGCACCCTGCATCAGCTGTTCCGCCCGGTGCCCGGCAAGTTCAAGGACTACATCGCCATCCCCAAGGTGAACGGCTACCAGTCCCTGCACACGACGCTGGTCGGCCCCTACGGCACCCCGGTCGAATTCCAGTTCCGCACGCGCGACATGCACCATGTCGCCGAGGAAGGCGTGGCATCCCACTGGCTGTACAAGGGCGCGGACCTGACGCTCAATGACCTGCAAAAGCGCACGCACCAGTGGCTGCAGTCGCTGCTGGACATCCAGAGCCAGACCGGCGATTCCGGCGAATTCCTCGAGCACGTCAAGGTCGATCTGTTCCCGGACGCCGTGTACGTGTTCACGCCCCGCGGCAAGATCATTTCCCTGCCCCGGGGCGCCACGCCCGTCGACTTTGCCTACGCCATCCACACCGACATCGGCAACCAGGCGGTCGCGGCCAAGGTCAACGGCGAATTCGTGCCGCTGCGCACCGAACTGAGCAGCGGCGACACCGTCGAGATCGTCACGTCGCCAGCCTCGCGTCCCAATGCGCAATGGCTGAACTATGTGCGCACGGGCCGCGCGCGCTCGGAAATCCGCCACTACCTGCGCACGGTCAAGTACGAAGAGTCCGTGGCCTTCGGCGAACGGTTGCTGGCCCAGGCCATGCAGGAACTGCACATGCCGCTGCCCGCCACCGACGACCCCGGCTGGCAAAAGCTGGCGCGCAGCACCGGCGCCAGCTCGCGCGAGGAAATCCTGGCCGACATCGGCCTGGGCAAGCGGCTGGCCGCGGTGGTTGCCCGCCGCTTCGCGCCGGAACACCAGCTTGTCGCCACCACGGCGGCCGCGGTGGACGAACTGACCTCGGCACGCAGCGCTCCCATCCTGATCCAGGGCAACGAAGGCCAGGCGGTGCAACTTGCGCCTTGCTGCGGCCCGCTGCCGGGCGACCCGATCGTGGCCGGCATGCGCATGGGTCATGGGCTGGTGGTGCACACGGCCGATTGCCCCGTCGCGTTGCGCCAGCGCCTGCGCGAACCCGAGCGCTGGATCAACGTGGGTTGGGATGCGCAAACGGCCAAGCATCTGGCCACGCGCCTGGACATCGTCACCCGCAACGAACGCGGCGTGCTGGGCCGGCTGGCGGCGGAAGTCACCGCGGCCGATGCCAACATCGTGCATGTCACGATGCACGACGACGCCGTCGCCACCGTGTCGCTGCACTTGACCATCCAGGTCGACAGCCGCAAGCACCTGGCGCAGGTCATCCGAGCCATCCGGCACGTGCCGCAAGTGCAGAAGATCGTCCGCGTGAAGGGTTGACGCGTGACCCCAAGAAAAAAGGCGTCCGGCCACAAACCGGACGCCTTTTTCTTTTCAGGTCACGTGCTGCAGGAAGTCTTTCAGACGCTGGCTGGGCGGATTGCTCAGCAATTCTTCCGGCGGTCCGTCGTGCGCGATCTTGCCTGCGTCGATGAAGATCAGCCGGCTGCCGACCTTGCGCGCGAATTCCATCTCGTGCGTGACGACCACCATCGTCATGCCCTCCTCGGCCAGATCGCGCATGACCTTGAGCACCTCGTGGCGCAGCTCGGGGTCCAGCGCGGACGTGGGCTCATCGAACAGCATCAGCTTGGGCATGATGGCCAGCGCGCGGGCGATGGCCACGCGCTGCTGCTGCCCGCCTGAGAGTTCGGCCGGATAGTGCTTCATGCGTTCGGCCAGGCCCACCTTGGCCAACAGGCTCTCGGCCAGCTCGCGCGCCTCGGCGCGGCTCTGGCCGCGGGTATGGATGGGTCCGAACATGACGTTTTCCAGCGCCGTCATCTGCGGGAACAGATTGAACTGCTGGAATACCATGCCGGCTTCGCGCCGGATCTCGCGCACCGTCGCCGCATCGCCCTTCACACTGAGACCATCCACCAGCAGATCGCCGTCGTTGATCGTCTCCAGCACGTTGATGCAGCGCAGGAAAGTGGACTTGCCCGACCCGGAGGGCCCGACCACCACCACGACCTCTCCGGCATCGATGTTGAGCGAGATGTCGTTCAGCACCGTCGAGTCGCCAAAGCGCTTGGTGACGTTATGAAATTCAACCATGCTCATATGATGCGCATCCTCTTTTCGACCAGATGCAGGGTCAACGCCATCAAGCCCGTGAGGATCAGGTAGATGATCGCCACCGCGGACCAAATTTCGACCGCCCGGAAATTGCTGGCCATGATTTCCTGCCCTTGCCGGGTCAGCTCCGCCACGCCGATCACGATGAACAGCGAAGAATCCTTCAGGCTGATGATGCACTGGTTGCCCAGCGGCGGAATCATGCGCCGGAAGGCGACCGGCCCGATGATGTGCAGCAGGATCTTGTAAAAGGGCAGGCCCATTGCCTGCCCTGCTTCCTTCAGTCCCTTGTGGACCGACAGCAGCGATCCGCGCACGATTTCCGAGATGTACGCCCCCGAGTTGATGATGAGGGTGGCGATCGCCGCGAATTCGGCGTCCACCCGGATGTCCGCCAACAGCGGCAGCGCAAAGTAGATGAACATGACCTGCACCACGATCGGCGTGCCGCGGATGACCGCGACGTACACCTGCGTGATGCCCGAGAGCACCGCGTTTCCGTAGGCCCGCGTCACGCCCGAAAGCGCGCCGAGCAGGAAACCGCCCGCCAGGCCCCAGAAGGTGATCTTGATGGTCATGAGCGTACCCGTCAGCAGATTGGGTAACGCGTCCTCGATGACAGCCCAGTCAAACTCCACGATCTTCCCCCAATGGCGCGCGCGGGCGCGCCCACATCATGGCGGACGCGCCCGCGGCAAGGGTGGCGGCTGTCGCCGCGCCCTTGCCGCGGTTCAGGCGGCGCGTCCGTAGAAAATGCCGCTTGCCGCGCCGGTCAGGGCTTCTTGCCGAACCACTTGGTGTAGATCTTGTCGTACTCGCCGTTGGCCTTCAGCGTGGCGAGCGCCTTGTTGACCTCGGGCACCAGTTCGCTGCCCTTGGGGAACGCAATGCCGTAGAAGTCGCCGCTCTTGACCGAGCCGACCACCTTCACGCGGCCCTTGCCCGCGGTATTGGCGTAATACTGGACGTTGGGCGTATCGTGCACGGCGGCGTCCACGCGGCCGGTTGCCAGTTCGAGATAGGCGTTGTCGATGTTCGGGAACAGCTTGAGCTTGGCATCGGGCACCTGCGCCTTCAGGAAGTCCACCGTCGCCGTGCCGGTCTTGACCGCAACGGTCTTGCCGGACAGGGACTTGGCGTCGTTGATGTCGGTATTCTTTTCGCCGACCAGGATGGCCAGACCGCTTTCGTAGTAGGGATCCGAGAAGTCGATGACCTTCTTGCGATCGTCGCGTATCGTGATACCGGCCAGCGCGGCGTCGATGTTCTTCGTTTGCAGGCCGGGAATGATGCCGGCGAAGTCCATCGGCTGCAGCTTGTACTTGAGGTTGAGTTCCTTCGCGATGGCCGCCCACAGGTCCACGTCGAACCCGACGTAAGTGTTGCCCTGCTTGAATTCGAACGGCACGAAAGCGGTATCGGTGGCCACCACCAATTCCTTGCCCTGGGCCTGGACGGCGGAAGTGGCGCCGAACAGGGTCAGGGACAGGCCCACCATTGCGGCGGCGACTTTACGTTTGATCATGAAACTCTCCTCTTGGGGAGCGCAGGGCACCCCGGGCTTGTTGTAAGGGCATGATTCCTGGGTCGCGCCGGGATCGCCAGCGCAACTTACCGACGATCTTAACGCAACAATCCACGCCCCGGCGGGTGGCGGACCCCTTACAATCCGCGAGACATCCGGAGGTTTTCGATGGCCTACAAGTATGTGCGCATCGCTGGAAACCGCCGCCAGGTCGGCCTGGCGCTGGGCAAGCTGGCCCGCCCCATCATGGGGACCTATCTGGACCAGAGCGGCACCTGGAGCGCCCTGCGCCCGTGGCGCGGCCACCCGTTCGTCGATGACCTGGCCCAACAGGCGCAGGCCGCCATGCCGCAGATCTGGGAAGAACTTGAAGGCCTGGCCGAAGGCTTGCGCATGCCGGTCAGCGACGTGCTGCTATGGCATTGCCGGGGCGATCTGCTGCACAGCACCACGGATGGCTGCACGTCGGTCGCCATGCGGGCGGCAGACGGATCGCGCTGGATCGGCCACAACGAGGACGGCGATCCCTTTCTGTATGGCCGCTGCCACCTGGTGGATGTCGCGCTGGACGATGCGCCCGGCTATCTGAGCTTCTATTACCCGGGCTCTCTGCCCGGCCACACCTTTGCCGCCAACCGCGCGGGCCTGGTGCAAACCATCAACAACCTGCGTACCCGGCAGCGGCATGCGGGCGTGCCGCGCATGTTCCTGGCGCGAGCCGTCCTGGACTGCACGACGCTGGACGAGGCCGTGACGCTATTGCGCGAGCAGCCCCACGCGGGCGGATTTCATCATCTGTTGGGCGCGGCGGGAGATGCGCGCGTGCTCAGCGCCGAGGTGACGCCGGGATCGGTGTCCATCCAGGAAGTCGGCCGGCGCTACGGCCATGCCAATCACATGGTGCACGCCGCCACGCGTGGCCAGGCGCAGCTCGTGACCGACTCGTCGCGGGCGCGGCAGAACCGGATCGAAGGCCTGGTGGATGGGTGGTTGCCGGAATCGACCCACGCCGACATGCTTGCCGCCCTGCTCGATACCCAGGGCCATTTGCCGATCCTGCGCACGGCAAAGGACGACCCCGACGACGAGAACACGCTGGCCACTGCGATGTTCGAAATCACCGATGAGGCCGTCGTCCTGCGTGTTTACGACCGCAAGGCGCGCGCGGATATCGCGCTGGACGTGATGTCCGATCCCGAATGAACGGGACCGGACATCGCGGCGGGCATTACTGCGCGCCGTAGCCGCCACCCCCCGGCGTTTCCACGACGAACACATCGCCCGGCCGCAGCTGCGCGCTGTCCTGGGGACCGAGTTCTTCGATGGTGCCATCCGCGCGTTCAACCGTATTGCGTCCCATGGCGCCCGGCTGGCCGCCGGCCAGGCCGAACGGCGCATAACGCCGGTTGTTCGACAGGATGGCCGCGGTCATGTCTTCCAGGAAGCGAATGCGGCGCACGCCGCCGTCGCCGCCCGGATACCGGCCCGCGCCGCCCGAGCCCTTGCGGATCTCGTAGGACTCCAGACGCACCGGGAATCGGAACTCCAGCACTTCCGGATCGGTCAGGCGCGAGTTGGTCATGTGCGCCTGCACCACCGACGTGCCGGCAAAGCCCTCGTCGTGCGGACCGGCCGCGTCGATACGGACCGGACCGGCGCCAGTGCCGCCCGAAATGGTCTCGTAGTACTGATGACGCGCATTGCCAAACGTGAAGTTGTTCATCGTGCCCTGGCTGGCGGCCAGCACCCCCAACGCCCCGTACAGCGCGTTGACGATGCACATGGAGGTCTCCACGTTGCCCGCGACCACCGAAGCGGGCGGGTTCGGGCGCAGCATCGACCCTTCGGGCAGGATGATGGTCAGCGGCACGAGGCAGCCGTCGTTCAGCGGGATATCGTCATTGACCATCGTGCGGAACACATACAGCACCGCGGCCACGGCAATCGCACCGGGCGCGTTGAAGTTGTTGTCCAGCTGCGGCGACGTGCCCGTGAAATCCACCACGGCGCTGCGCGCCTCGGTATCCACACGCACCGCCACGCGGATGACCGCGCCGTTGTCCAGCGGGTACTCGTAGCTGCCGTCCTTGAGCACCGAGATCACGCGACGCACCGCCTCTTCGGCGTTGTCCTGCACGTGGCCCATGTAGGCGCGCACAACCTCCAGGCCGAAGTGATCACACATGCGCAACAGCTCTTGCACGCCCTTTTCGTTGGCGGCGATCTGCGCGTGCATGTCGGCGATGTTCTGGTCCGGATTGCGCGCCGGCCAGCGGCCCGACCCCAGGATCTCGCGCGCGGCTTCTTCGCGGAACTCGCCGTTCTTGACGAGCTGGAAGTTCGTGAACAGCACGCCTTCGTCTTCGACCGTCTTGGAGTCCGGCGGCATGGAGCCCGGCGTGGTCCCGCCGATATCGGCATGGTGGCCGCGCGATCCCACGTAGAACAGGATCTCGCGCCCCGCCTTGTCAAACACCGGCGTGATCACCGTGACATCAGGCAGGTGCGTGCCGCCGTGGTACGGGTCGTTCACCACGTAAGCGTCGCCCGGCTGCATCTTGCCGGCGTTGGCGTTCATGACCGTGCGCACCGATTCGCCCATGGAACCCAGATGCACGGGCATGTGCGGCGCGTTGGCGATCAAGCGCGCCTGCGCGTCGAAGATGGCGCAGGAGAAGTCCAGCCGCTCCTTGATGTTGACCGAGTACGCCGTGTTCTGCAGGCGGTAGCCCATCTGTTCGGCGATCGACATGAACAGGTTGTTGAACACTTCAAGCATGACGGGGTCGGCCTGCGTGCCGACCTTGCGCTGCTCGGGACGCGCCTCGACGCGGCGGATCACGAAGTGATCCTGCGACGTCAGCTCGGCCTGCCAGCCCGGTTCCACGATCGTGGTCTGGTTGGGCTCGGAAATGATGGCCGGTCCCGCGACCACGTCGCCGCCAGCCATGTCTTCACGCACGTATAGCGGCGTATCGCGCCAGGCGCCCGCGCTGTACATGCTGACCACGCGGCGGGCCGCCAGCGCGCCTTCGCGGGTACGCGACGTGGCCGCTTCGCCCACGCGCTCGCCGCCACCCGTGGCCTCGACCGAAATGGTCTCGACCACCAGCTCGCGGTTGGGCATCAGGAACGAATAGCGCTGGCGATAGGCCGCCTCGAAATCGCTGCGCGCCTGCGCCAGATCCGAGAAGGCCACTTCCAGCGCGGTGTCGGTGCCGCGATACTTCAGGTGCAGGCGGCGCTGCACGGAGATGTCCGCCTCGGCCACATGCTGGCGGCGCAGTTCGCCGACCGCCTGGTCTGCCAGTACATCCAGTTCCGCTTTCAGTTCGCCCATCAGGGACGCGTCCAGCACCTTTTCGACGGTCTTCTGGCGCATGTCCGTCTGATCCGCCAGGCCCATGCCATAGGCCGACAGCACGCCGCCCAGCGGGTGCGCAAAGACGGTCGTCATGCCCAGCGCATCCGCGACCAGGCAGGCATGCTGCCCGCCCGCGCCGCCAAACACGGTCAGCGCGTATTCGGTCACATCGTGGCCGCGCTGCACCGAGATGCGCTTGATGGCTTCGGCCATGTTGCCCACCGCGATCTGCAGAAAGCCCTCGGCCAGCTGCTCCGGCGACATCTCGCGGCCGGTGGCGGCAAGCACGTCGGCGGCCATGGCGGAAAAGCGTTCGACCACGGCGTCGCGGTCCAGGGGCTCGTTTGCCTCGGGGCCAAACACGTTCGGGAAGAATTCGGGTTGAATCTTGCCCAGCAGCACGTTGCAGTCCGTGACGGCCAGCGGGCCGCCGCGGCGATAGCACGCCGGGCCCGGATTGGCGCCCGCGGAATCGGGCCCGACGCGCAGTCGCGCGCCGTCAAAATGCAGGATGGAGCCGCCACCGGCCGCGACGGTGTGAATGCTCATCATGGGCGCGCGCATGCGCACGCCGGCCACCTGGGTTTCGAATTCGCGTTCGAACTCGCCCGCATAGTGCGACACATCGGTGGACGTGCCGCCCATGTCAAAGCCGATCACCTTCGGAAAGCCTGCGATTTCGCTGGTCCGAACCATGCCGACGATGCCGCCGGCCGGCCCGGACAGGATCGCGTCCTTGCCGCGGAAACGGTGGGCATCGGTCAGGCCGCCGCTGGACTGCATGAACATGAGACGGATGCCGGGCAGTTCGCCGGCCACCTGGTCCACGTAGCGCTTCAGGATGGGCGACAGATACGCGTCCACCACGGTCGTGTCGCCGCGCGAGACGAACTTGATCAACGGGCTGACCTCGTGCGACACGGACACCTGTGTGAATCCGATCTCGGCGGCGATGCGCGCGGCCTGCTGTTCGTGGCCGGTGGCGTGCCACGCGTGCATGAACACAATGGCCACCGCGCGGATCCCGCTGTCGAACGCAGCCTGCATGTCACGGCGAAGGCCGGCTTCGTCCAGCGGACGAATCACTTCGCCGTCGGCCGCCACGCGCTCGTCCGCCTCGACGACGGATTCGTACAGCATCTCGGGCAGCAGCACGTTGCGGTCAAAGAGCCGCGGGCGATTCTGGTAGGCGATGCGCAAGGCATCGCGGAATCCACGCGTGGTGACCAGCAAGGTGCGCTCGCCCTTGCGCTCGAGCAGCGCATTGGTGGCCACCGTGGTGCCCATCTTCACGCACTCGACCTGATCGGCGGGCACGGGCTGTCCGGGCGCGATGCCCAGGAGCTTGCGGATGCCGGCAACGGCCGCATCGCGGTATTGCTCGGGGTTTTCCGACAGCATCTTCGCCGTGGTGGTCGTGCCATCGGGGAGTCGCGCCACGATGTCGGTGAAGGTGCCCCCACGGTCAATCCAGAATTGCCACTTCATAGGTATCCTCGAAAACAAGAGACCGCCGCAGCGCGTTCGGCCGCGGTCGGGTTGCGGATGAATCGGGGCCCTGCCCCGGATGTTGGATTCAGAGAGAGGTCGCGGCCCTGGCCGCCTGGTCATACAGGCCGGACAGCGCGCGCAGCGTGTGCGCCAGTTGCCGGCTGAATTCAAGACCGCCCCCGCCCGGGCCGTCCAGGCCGGCGGTCAGGCATTGCTCGCGGATTTCGCCATAGCGCTTCAAGATCGCCGCGCCTTCGGGGGTGACGCTGTAGAAGACTTCCTTGCTACTGCGCTCGCCGCGCACCACGCCAAGACGTTCCAGCTTCTTGAGCGCATAGCTGACGATATGGGTGTCTTCGACATTGAGCGTGAAGCAGATATCGGCCAGCTTCTTCGGACGCTCACGATGGTAGACATGGTGGAACACCATCACGTCGGTGGGCGTCAGGTCGGGCAGACCCGCCGCCGCCATGCATCGCACCGTCCAGCGGTCGAAGGCGTGGCTGGCGATCATGAGCCCGAATTCCACTTCGGAAAGATCGGGCGCGCTGCCGCCGGCAAGATGTGCCGACGACGCTATCAAGGTGGGGCTCATAAGGGCGCAAGCGAAGATTAAGTGGATGAAATACTAATAATTTATCTATATTTCATCAATAAAAAATGGCAGCGGACGGCAAAAAATCCCTCGTTTCGAGGGAATACCCCTAGCGATTAAGGTCGCGGTGAAGCCGTCAGGGCGCGTTCCACCCCATGGGCAGATTGGCCCGGATCATCCAGCCGGCAATCGAAATGCGCGCCGCGATCTCGGGCATGGCGTCGCCCGGCCCGAACCAGCGGGCGTCTGCAATTTCGTCTTCCTGGACCCGGATGTCGCCAGAGACGTAGTCCGCAGTGAACGCCACCATCAGCGAATGCGGAAACGGCCAGGGCTGGCTGCCGAAGTACTGCAGGTTGCCAACTTTCAACCCGACCTCTTCGAAGACCTCGCGATGGACAGTCTGCTCGATGCTTTCCCCGGGCTCGACGAAGCCGGCCAGCGCGGTGTAGCGGGCAGTCGGCGCGTTGGCGTGACGCGCCAGCAGGATGCTGTCTCCCTTGCGGATCAGCACCATCATCGCCGGCGAGATGCGCGGGTATGCGGACAGGCCGCACGCGGGGCAGCGCAGGCAGAATTCGTGCGCGACACGCTCGGCAGGCGTGCCGCAAGCGCCACAGAACCGGTGGGTTCGCGCCCATTCGGCGATTTGATAGGCGCGGCCGGCCAGCGCCATGCCTTCGTCGTCGAACACGCCGAACAGCGAGCGCAGCTTCTTGAAGGCGTAACCCTCGGGCGCTTCGAGGCCGGGGTCGACACAGACCGTGCGATACGGCGACCCCGCCTGCATCCAGACCGGCTGCAAGGCCGAGGCGCCAAGCCCGATGCGTTCACACAACGCGGAATCCGGCAACACACTGGACGACATCTCGACCAGCAATTCATCACGGCGAAAAACGAAATTCACACGACCCTCTTCGGCGCGTCATCGATCCCGCAATCTTAGAAGAAAAACACGCTGACAGCCGGTCTGAGCACCGCACCAGGCGCGGACCTCTCGGCGTCATTGAACCTTCAACCAATGAACAACATTCCCTTCCTAGGAATTACCCGTAAAACGCCGATTTCCCGCGCTTTGTTACCGCACAGCAACATAGAATGGCACGGCGCTCGGGCGGCGCGATGCCGCGCCGCGCATGCTTTTTTTCGCAATGCCTATCGGGTCAGACCCGACTTCACCATTCGCAAAGAAGGACCACCATGTACAAGAAAATCTCGCTGCTCACCGGCAGCATCGTCCTGGCATTCAGCGCGGGCGCACAGGCCCAGACCAAGTGGGACCTCCCCAGCGCCTACCCGGCAAGCAACTTCCACGTCGAGAACCTGACGACCTTCATCAAGGACGTCGACTCGCTGTCGCAAGGCAAGCTCAAGATCACGCTGCACAACAATGCCTCGCTGTACAAGGCGCCGGAAATCAAGCGCGCGGTGCAAGGCAACCAGGCTCAGATCGGCGAAATCCTGCTGACCAACTTCGCCAACGAAGACCCGATCTACGAACTGGACGGCCTGCCCTTCCTGGCCACCGGCTACGACGCATCGTTCAAGCTGTACCAGGCCCAGAAGCCGTTCCTGGAAAAGAAGCTGGCTTCGCAAGGCATGACCTTGCTGTACGCCGTGGCATGGCCGCCCCAAGGCATCTTCGCCAACAAGGACATCAAGCAGATCAGCGACATGAAGGGCCTGAAGTGGCGCGCCTACAGCCCGGTCACGGCCAAGATCGCCGAACTCGTCGGCGCCCAGCCCGTCACCGTGCAGCAGGCCGAACTGGCGCAGGCCTTGGCCACCGGCGTGATCGATTCGTACATGTCGTCGGCGTCCACCGGCTACGACACCAAGACGTACGAGTACATCAAGAAGTTCTACGACACCCAGGCCTGGTTGCCCAAGAACGCCATCATCGTCAACAAGAAGGCGTTTGACGCGCTGGACCCCGCCACGCAGGAAGCGCTCAAGAAGGCTGCCGCGCAAGCCGAAGAGCGCGGCTGGAAGCTGTCGCAGGAAAAGAACAAGTGGTATCAGGCCGAACTGGCCAAGAACGGCATGGAAACCATCCAGCCCACGGTTGAGCTCAAGGAAGGCCTGAGCGTGATCGGCAAGCGCATGCTGGACGACTGGCTCAAGAAGGCCGGCGCGGACGGCCAGGCCATGATCGACGCCTACAAGAAGCAGTGATATCGCCATGCGCCGTTTTCTAGATAACCTGTACGGCGCGGCCGGCCTTCTGGCCGGCCTGTGCACGATAGGTGTACTCGTCTCGGTGCTGGCGGCGATCATCGCCCGCCAGCTCAGCTTCAACATTCCCGGCACTGACGCCTATGCCGGCTACTTCATGGCCGCCGCGGGCTTTCTTGCGCTGGCCAGCACGTTCAAGCACGGCGAGCACATCCGTGTGACGCTGCTGCTCAATTCGCTGAATCCCGCTGGCAGCCGCCGGCTGGACATCTTCGCCCTGGCCGTGGGTTGCCTGCTGGCCGCCGCCTTCGCCTTCTTCAGCGTCAAGCTCACCTACGACTCCTGGCTGTTCAACGACATTTCCACGTCGAACGACGCCACGCCGCTCTGGATCCCGCAAACGACCATGGCCGTGGGCACGATCCTGTTCTTCATCGCACTCGTCGACGAACTGGTCCGCCGTTCGCGCGGCGTCGCCGCCGCAACCTCGCAGCAAACCCATGAATGAACTTCTCGTCATCACCTTATTGGTCGTCTCGATCTTCGTCCTGCTCGGCTGCGGGGTCTGGGTCGGCCTGACCCTGGCGGGCACCGCCTGGATCGGCATGGAGATCTTCTCCAGCCGCCCGGCGGGCGACGCCATGGCCGTCACGATCTGGGGCGCCTCGTCCAGCTGGACGCTGACCGCCCTGCCGCTCTTTCTGTGGATGGGCGAAATCCTGTTCCGCACGCGGCTTTCCGAAGACCTGTTCAAAGGCCTTGCCCCCTGGCTGAACCGGCTGCCCGGACGCCTCTTGCACACGAACGTGATCGGCTGCGCCATCTTCGCGGCCGTGTCGGGTTCGTCGGCCGCGACGTGCGCGACGGTCGGCAAGATGACCATTCCCGAGCTGACGCGCCGCGGCTACCCCGAGGAAAAGATTCTCGGCACGCTGTCAGGCGCCGGCACGCTCGGTCTGCTGATCCCGCCCTCGATCATCATGATCGTGTACGGCGTGGCGGCGGACGTGTCCATCGCCAAGCTGTTCATTGCTGGCATCCTTCCGGGCATCCTGCTTGCGCTGCTGTTCAGCGGCTACATCGCCTGGTGGGCCATCCGCAATCCCGGTCAAGTGCCGGCGGCGGATCCCGGCCTGAGCTTCATGGAGAAGCTATCGCGCTCGCGCCATCTTATTCCCGTGCTGCTCCTGATCGGCGCGGTCCTGGGATCGATCTACACCGGTATCGCCACCGCCACGGAAGCGGCGGCCGTGGGTGTGGTGGGCGCGCTGATCCTGTCGGCGTTGCAGGGGTCATTGAACGGATCCACCTTCAAGCAGTCGCTGCTTGGCGCCACGCGCCTGTACTGCATGATCGCCCTGATCCTGGCGGGCGCGCAGTTCCTCACGCTGGCGATGGGCTACATCGGCCTGCCTCGGGCGCTGGCGGAATGGATTGGCGGACTTGGCCTGTCGCAGTTCGGCCTCGTCATGGCGCTGATGGTGTTCTTCGTCATCCTGGGCTGCTTCCTGGACGGCATCTCGATCGTGGTGCTGACCATGGGCGTGCTGCTGCCGACGGTGCAAGCCGCCGGCATCGACCTGATCTGGTTCGGCATTTTCATCGTGTTCGTGGTGGAAATGGCCCAGATCACGCCGCCGGTGGGGTTCAACCTGTTCGTGCTGTCCGGCATGAGCGGGCGTGAACTGCCCTACATCGCGCGCGCCTCGCTGCCGATGTTCTTCCTCATGATCCTGGCCGTGCTGCTGCTTTATGTGGCCCCCGGCATCGCCACCTGGTTGCCGCTGCACATGACGCTGTAACGTCGCGCCAACGCCACAGAAACCCCGTTCCGCGAACGGGGTTTTTCTTTTCCGTCCGTCCGTTATTCAGGCGGTGCGCGCTTGCCGGACTGTAAACCCGGGAAAACGCCGAATCTTTTCGATATTCCGCGCACGGCAACTTACTTAGAATCCCCAGGCGTTCCTGTGCGGCACCGGCAGGACGCACCACTGCAACGCTGGCTGCTGCTCCGGACCCGCGCCCATTCACGGCGGCGGTGCAGTGGCCAGGCGTCCGGCAAATCGCCGGGCGCGGCAAGCCTCGCCACAAGCGCGGCGCAACCATAAATCAGCTACACCTGGAGGAGTCCAACATGAAACGCATCACCCTCTCGCTGGCGGCAGCCGGCCTGGGCCTGGCCGCCGCGGCCAACGCTGAAACCAGCGTCACCCTGTACGGCATCGCCGACGTCAGCATCCGCTACCTGAGCACCAGTTCCGGCGCCGTTGGGCAAGACGGCAGCCGCATCAGCATGGAAAACGGCGCCATCTCCAACAGCCGTTGGGGCCTGCGCGGTTCGGAAGACCTGGGCAATGGCAACCGCGCCTTCTTCCGCCTGGAGAACGGCATCAATCTGCAGAACGGCAATGGTTCCGATCCGTCCAAGGCGTTCAGCCGCCTGGCGTACGTTGGCCTGGACGGCGGCAGCATCGGCACGCTGACGCTGGGCTTGCAGAACACGCCCATGTTCGACCTGCTGGCCGACTACTTCGACCCGCTGACCGTCGGCAACTACGAGCAAAACGCCTGGCTGCCCGCCGCCATGTCGCGCGTGCGCACCAACAACATGACCAAGTACGCCAACACGTTCGGCAACCTGTCCGTCGTGGCGTCGTGGGCCAACGGCGAAGACTGGGGCGACCGCAAGGCCGGCCAGCAGTACGGCGCCAGCCTGCGTTACACGATCGGCCAGCTCGGCCTGGGCGCGGCCTGGCAGCAAACCTACGCCGCCACCGATTCCGACGAACGCCAGCGCGCCTGGAACCTGAACGCGTCCTACCAATTCGAATCGGCCAAGGTCTTCGCGGGCTACTTCAACGGCCGCGACGAAACCGGCTGGGTCAATGGCGTCATGGGCGGCACCACCACCGCCAGCCTGGACCGCAAGGACAACGGCTACTTCGCCGGCGTGACCTGGCAAGCCACCCCGCGCTGGGCCATCACCGGCGCGGCCTACTACGACCGCAGCGAGAACGTGGTCGTGGAAGGCGACAAGGGCAAACGCTACGCGCTGGTCGCCGTCGCCGAATACTCGCTGTCCAAGCGGTCCCAACTGTACGGCACCGTCGACTGGAACAAGGTCAGCGACGCCGCCAGCGGCGAAATCGCTGGCAAGAGCAACCAGCTTGGCGCAGCGGTGGGGTTCAGGCACATCTTCTAACCCCCGACGTGTCTGACACCCATGTAACGCCGTCTTCCAAGGGTGTCAGACACCCCCCTCCCCCTTGATCGCCGCCTGGACCACGGCGACAATCCCACGCGTGCCTTGCCGTTTTCCGTGGAATGTCCCGGGCCCCGCGCGTTCATCCCCCGCGGCGCCGCTTCCTCACCATGAACCGGGCCCGCCGTATGAGTCTTCTCGATGCCTGCGCGCTTGTCACGCTTGTCCCGCTTGACCGCCTGCGGCGGACGGCATGGACGGCCATGGCGGTGACGGTCAGCGTGCTGCTGGCGGCCTGTTCATCGCCGGTGCAGCTGATGCCCACGCCGGTCAAATTCACGACCGGCCAGGTCGATCCCTTCGCGCACAAGGCCGCGGCCGACACCACCGCCATCCCCCTGCTGTACGCCACCAACCGCGCCGTCTTTCTCGAATCGCGCCAACCCTTTTATTCGATCTTTCCGAGCGACACGCTGCGCCTGGGCGTGGCCAAGGTGCAGATCGGCGACGGCACATTGGACTGGGATCAGTTGCGCCAATTGTCCACCTCGGACAGCCAGCGCGGCCGGCCCGTGCTCAGCCTGGAGCGCATGGAAGAGCTGGTTGCGCTAGGCCCGCAAACTGACGCGGAAAGCTCGCCCGAAGCGCAGGCTTACTTCGCGCTCATCAACGACGCCCTGGCGGTCAGCCGGCACCGCGACCTGATCATCTACGTGCATGGCTTCAACAACGCCGTATGGCGCGGCACCGCGCAGGCCGCGCAGTTCCATCACTTCACGGGACGGCAGGCCGTGGTGCTGGTGTTTCTGTGGCCGTCGGCGGCCAGCCTGCTCGCCTATGCCACGGACGTGCGCGCGGCGCGCGAATCCGTGCCCGCATTCGCGCGTCTGATCGCGCTGCTTGCGCGCAACACGAACGCCGAGCACATCAACGTGCTTGCCTTCAGCGCCGGTGCGCGCATTGCCAGTGAAGGACTCGCGACGCTGGCCCAGCCGAAGCACGGCGAGACACGCGAGGCGCTGCGGGCACGCTTGCGGCTGGGGCAGATCTATTTCGCGGCCCCGGACGAAGACACGTACCGCTTCGTCACCGACCTGCGCCAATACATCGACCTGACCGAACGCGTCAGCCTGGGCGCCAACCTGGACGACCGCGCCCTGCGCTTTGCGGCGCGCCACCAGCGCGCGTCCCGCGCGGGCCGGCCCAGCGCCGACGACCTGACCAATGAGCAGGTCGCCTTCATCAACGCCGCCTCGCAGCAGTTGAACTTCGACATGATCTGGGTGGATCCCCGGGCCATTCCGGACCTGAACCGCCGCGCGCACAGTTTCTGGTTCGGCAACGCCTGGGTCAGCAGCGACGTGCTGATGCAGTTCCTGTGGCACAAGGCCCCGGCCGAACGCGGCCTGCAAGAGGGCTATACGCAGGAAGGAATGCGATTCTGGACGTTTCCGCCCGATTATGACCAGCGCGTCAAAGCCTTGATGCTCACGCGCTGAGGGGGGACGGCCGGTAGCGGAGGGCCGGTGGCGGACGACCGGAGGCGGAGGGCCGGTAGCGGAGGGCCGGTCGCAGACCCCCGCGACCGGCTCGGATCAGAACACCGCCATGCGGCTGTTGATCAGGTCGGTGACCAGCATGTGCCCGGGCGCATGCGTGATGCAGAACTCGGGGCGCACCGCCGCCACCACCGACTGCGGCGTCACGCCGCAGGCCCAGAAGACCGGCATCTCGCCCGGCCGGATCTCGACGGGATCGCCGTAATCGGGGCTGCCGATATCCGCGATGCCGATCAGCGCCGGGTCGCCGATGTGCACGGGCGCGCCATGCACCGACGGGAACCGCGACGTGACCTGAATGGCACGGATGGCGTCGGCGGCTTTCAAGGGCCGCATCGACACCACCAGCGGACCGCCGAATACGCCTGCGGGCTGCGTCGCGATGTTGGTGCGGTACATGGGCACATTGCTGCCCTGTTCGATGTGGCGCACGGGCAAGCCGTTGTCCAGCATCGCCTCTTCGAACGAGAACGAGCAGCCGATGAGAAACGACACGAGATCGTCGCGCCACAGGTCGCGCACGTCCGTCGGCTCGGCCACCAGCTCACCGTCTTTCCAGACCCGGTATCGCGGAATATCGGTGCGGATGTCAATGTCCGCGCCCAGCTCCGGCAACGCCGGGTCGCCGGGCTCGGACATGGCCAGCAAGGGGCACGGCTTGGGGTTGCGCTGGCAAAAATGCAGGAAGTCCGCCGCCAGGGCGCGCGGCAGGATCGCCAGGTTGGCCTGCACGTGTCCCGGCGCCAGATTCGCCGTGGGGCCCGTCAGGCGTCCGCTGCGGGCGTCCAGCCGCGCCTGACGCGCAAGCGCCAGGCTGGTTCTAACGTTATCTACGTCAGGCATGCATTCTCTCGTTGCGAAAAGATTGCCGGTCAGCGGCCGGCGAACAGGTCTTCCACGGACAAGCCGATGCCCAGCACACGGCGGTCCGCGCCATTGCTGGCCGCGATCATCAGGCCCACGGGCGCGGTGCCCGCTGCGTGGCAAGGCAGGGACAGCGCGCAGCCATCCAGGAAGTTGATGAGGGTGGGATTGCGCAGGATGAGACCGTTGGCAGCGTAGTAAGCCTCGTCCGATGCCTGCAGGTCCGCCACCGGCGGCGCCACGATGGGCGTCGTGGGCATGATGAGCGCGTCGTAGCCGGCGATGCGGTGGTCCACCGCCGCGACCCAGGCCTCGCGCGCATCGAGCAGCGCGATGTAATCGGCCGCCGACATGTCCTGCCCCCGCATGATGCGCGACACCACGCGCGGATCGTAACGCTTGCCCGCACGCGCGATCAGGTCCTGGTGCCAGGCCCAGGCCTCGGCGGCCGTGAAGCCGCCCTTGCTGTTGATGGAAGCCAGCTCGGCGAACTCCGGAATCTCGATCCGGTCGACCAAGGCCCCGGCCGCTTCCAGGCGTTGCACGGCCGCCGCAAAGGTGTCCGACACGTGCTTGTCCATGGCATCCAGCGCCAACGTCGTCGGGATGGCCAGGCGCAGGCCGCGCACCGGCAACGCCTGCGGCAACGGCCCTGCATCGCCCGACAGAATGGCGTCCAGCTCAGCGCAGCAACGGACGCTGGCGGCGATGGGACCGATGGAGTCCAGGTTTGCCGACAACGGCAGCACGCCTTGCATGGACACGCGCCACGCGCTGGGCTTGAACCCGGTCAGGCCGCACAGCGCGGCGGGGATGCGCACGGAACCGCCCGTGTCCGATCCGATCCCGGCAACGGCCATGCCGTCGGCAACCGACACGGCCGCCCCGGACGACGAGCCGCCCGGAATGCGGCCAGTGGCGCGGTCATACGGATTGAGCGGCGTGCCGTAGTGCGGATTGATGCCCAGGCCCGAATACGCGAACTCGGTCATGTTGGTGCGGCCGATGATGACGGCGCCGGCTGCGATCAGACGCTGCACGACCTCGGCGCTCTCTTCGGCGGCGGGCTCGTCTTCGCGCGCCACGGAACCGGCCATCGTGGTTTCGCCCTGGACGTCGAACAGGTCCTTGATGCTAATGGGCAGCCCCTCGATTGCGGACCGCACGATGCCGGCCGCGCGCAGCGTGTCGGACGCGCGCGCCTGCGCCAGCGCGGACTCGGCATAAAGCTTGGTGAACGCGCGGGCGCCCTCGCCCGCCGGATCCTGCGCGCGCGCCAGTGCGGCTTCGGTCAACGCGACGGAGGTGCTGCGGCCCTCGCGCAGGGCCGTGGTCAGATCATTCAAGGTCGAAACCATCATTGTCCTAATGCCGCCTGGCGGCGAAAGTGTTCGGACGGGCGCCTTCGCAGGGAATGCGCCCGGGTTCAATGCCCGGCAAGCTGGCGATCAGGCCACCACGGGCAGCGACTCGACATGATAGCGGTGGCGCAGCGTGCGGTTCAGGCGCGGATCGTGCAGCTCCATCGTGAAGTCGGCGGCCGGGCGGATGCCGCCAATGGCAGCGACGGTGCCGCAGGTCATGCCCGCGCCTTCCGGCAGGACGGCGCCGCCGCCCGTGTAGCCGGCAATCAGATCCTGAGGCGTGCGCAGGGTGGACAGCGGGCCTTCCTGGTACAGCACCTGCTCGCCGTTTTCCACGATGTAGGCACGGATGATGAGTTCGTCCCAGTGCCCTGCCACGTCCGCCAGCCGCCAGGCTTGCGCGCCCACAGGCTTGACGCAGACCTGCTTGGACATCGCGACGCTGACGGTCTCGAGCTTGCGGTCGGTGTGGTCGGACGCGATGCTGACGTACATCTCGCCATCGACCGCGAACACAAAGGTCTCGACTTCGCCCGACGATTCCTCGCCCAGCGCCTGCACGTTGGATGCCTGCGTGAGCTGGTTTTCCGCGATGCGGTAGTACAGCGGGACGCTGCTGGGCCGCGGCACGCCGATGGCGGCCAGCTCTTCGATGTGATGCTCGATGGCGGCCATGTCGCGACCGGCCCAACCGGCCACGATCACGCTGTTGAAGGTCACTTCCACCTGGCGGGGATTGGCGTCGTCGATCTGGAATACGGCTTTCATATCAGTCCTGCGAATAAGGGGGATGGAGAATGGCGCGGCCGCGGGGCCGCGCCGGTATCAAGGGCGCATCAACCGAAGGCGCGCGGCAGCCACAGGGCGATGTCCGGCCAGAAGGCCAGCAGCGCCAGCATCACGAACATGGCGGCCACGAACGGCAAGCTGCCGACAATGACCGCGCTCATGGCGCCGCTCTTGCGCAGGCTTTGCACCACGAACAGGTTCAACCCGACGGGCGGCGTGATGAGCGCGGCCTCAACCAGGATGATGATCACGATGCCGAGCCAGATCGGGTCGTAACCCAGCGCGATCATGATGGGCGCCACGATGGGGATGGTCGTGATCATCATGGACAGCGTTTCCATGAAGCAGCCCAGCACCAGGTAGAAGATCACCACGATCAGCAGCATCCAGCCGGGCGACAGGCCCAGTCCGGTGATGGACTTGGTCAGCGCGTCGGTCAAACCGGTGGCGGACATGATGAAGTTCAGGAAGCTGGCGGCGATGACGATCAGCATGATCATCGCGGTGGACCGCATCGTGCCTTCCAGCACCTCGCGCAGCATCGACCACGTCAGGCGGCGGAACCACGCCGCCAGGATGAAGGCGCCCAGCACGCCCAGCGCGGCCGCCTCGGTTGGCGTCGCCAGGCCGGCGTAGATCGATCCGACCACCAGGAAGAAGATGCCGAGCGGCGGGGCCAGGTGCACCAGGCTGGCGATGCGTTCGCCCCAAGTCGCGCGGATTTTCTTGCCGCCCCACGAGGGCTTGGCCACGCAGGCGATCACGACCGTCAGCATGAAGAGCGCCGCCATGGCGAAGCCCGGAATGATGCCGGCCAGGTACAGCTTGGGCACCGACGAATTGGTCAGCACGCCATAGATCACCAGGTTGATCGACGGCGGGATCAGGATGCCCAGGGTGCCGCCCGCGGCAAGGCTGCCCAGGAACAGCGGCTCGTTGTAGCCATACTTTCGGATCTGCGGAATGGCGACGGTGCCCACGGTGGCGGCCGTTGCCACGCTGGAGCCGGAGGTCGCCGAGAACAGCGTCGAGGCGCCAATGTTGGCGTGCATCAAGCCGCCCGGCAGCCACGACAGCCACAGGCTCATCGCGCTGTACATGCGTTCGGCAAAGCCCGCGCGCAGCAGCACCTCGCCCAGCATGATGAAAAGCGGAATCGCGACCAGCAGGAACTCGTTGTTCGAACTCCACGAAATCTCGCCGATGGCCCGCGTCAGCGGCAGCATCGAAAACATCGGGTCCAGGATCAGGCCCAGCACCCCCAGGGCTGCGCCCACGGGGATCGACAGGCCGATCAGGATCAGCAGCAGTGTCAAGGCGGTGGCAATCATGCGGCTTCTCCCTTCACCATGCGCTCGCCAGCGGCGGCTTCTTCGTCAGCCTCTTCCTGCGCCGAACGCACGCCGCAGATCTGCTTGACCAGTTCGATGTCGCCCGTGACCAGCGCGGCCGACGCGCGCGCCAGCATCAGCGCGACCGTGATGCACATCCACCCCAGGCCCAGCAACCACAGGCCTTGCGGTATCCAAAGCGGCGTGGCGAGCGGCGTGTTGGCTGCCGACTTCTGGGTCCACGAGGTCACCACCACGTCGTAGGCGTAATACGTGAGGAACACCATGAAGACGGCCAGCGCCACCATGGAGATCCAGTCCAGCACCGCCGACAGGCGTACCGGCAAAAATTGGTAAAGCACGTCGACGCGCACGTTCGCGCGTTGCAGCGTGGCAAAGGCCAGCGCCCACGATGTGCTGATGGCAAAGGCGTAGCTGGACAACTCGTCCGCGCCCCCGGTCGTGAAGCCCAGGAATTTGCGGGCCAGCACGTCGAAGGAGATCAGCAGCACGCTAGCCACCGTCAGTGCGCCGCCGGCCCAGACGGCCACGCGGGAAAAGCTCTCGGCGCGCCGCAACAGGCCGCCGAGCAGGCGGAAGTGTTCGGTTTGTGTCATGAAGGGAACCTCTGGTGGCTCGACCCGGCGTCGCGGGCGGCCACCGCCGACCCGAATGCAGGGTCACGGTTGCCGCGCGCCGCACAGGCCGGAATTGGCGCCGGCCCCAAAGGCCGGCGCCTTCTGGCGCTTACTTGCTGGCGGTCAGGTTCAGCGTCTTGCCGACGGTGGCGTTCCAGTCCTTGACGCACTGCGCCGAGCAGCGGGCGGCCCACTTGGGCAGGACGGCCTCTTGCGCCACCTTCTTGAGCAGCGCCTTGTCGGCCTCGGACGGCTGCACCAGGACCATCTTGCCCTTGACCGGGAACGGGCATGCAGCCGCGCCGGTGTTGCAGTCATAGCCTTCCTGCGTCTGGCGGGCGGCGGCATCCCAGATGTTGTCGACCAGCGTCGTGATCTGGGCTTGCAGGAACGTGCGCACCTTCGGATCCAGCTTGTCCCAGGCCTTCTGGTTGACGGCGTGGATCTGCTGATTCCAGTTGATCGGCAGCGCGACCAGGTGGGTGGACACTTCGTACCACTTGGCCGAATAACCCGACAGCGAACCCGTGATGGCGCAATCGACAACCTTGTTCTGCAGCGCGGGAACGACTTCGCCGAAAGCCATCGTCACGCTCGAGCCGCCCAGCGCCTCGACGAACTCGGCCGTGGTGCGGCTGCTGGTGCGAACCTTCTTGCCCTTGATGTCCGCCAGGCCCTTGATCTCGGCATTGCAGAACAGCACTTGCGCCGGATAGGTGGAGATGCCCAGCAGCTTGACGTTGTTGCCTTCGCCGTAAAGCTTGGCGTAAACGGGTTCGAAAGCCTGGGTGACGGCGCGAGCGGTCTTGACGTCGGGCGCCAGGCCAGCCAGGTCGATGGCCTCGTTGATCGGATTGTCGCTGGCAAAGTAAGACAGCGTGGCGGTGCCGAATTCGATCACGCCCTGCGACATCAGGCGCAGCAGCTCGGGCCCCTTCAAGCCCATTTCATTGAAGCCCTTGATCTCCGCCGTGACCTGCCCCTTGGACTGCTCGGGAATGGTCTTGGTCCAGAACGGCTTTTCGTAGTCGTTGTAGGCGGTGAGGTTCGACAGGCCACCCACGATCTTCAGATGGGTCTTGGGCAGGTCCTGGGCCTGGACGGCGCCGGCCAGCAAGCTGGCGGCGACGGCGGCAAAAACAAGAGACTTCTTCATGGAAAAACTCCTGGCTGGCGGGATCGTCTGTCGCGCGCGGGATCCCGTTGTCCTGGTCGCGCGCCGGTAGGAATCGGTGGTCAAGGATGGGTATATCCAGGCCCTACGTCGTTATGAGCGCCATTGCATCGCCAGGGGCGGCAAGCGTCCAATCGTATGTTCCGATGTGGGGGTATAAATTTTTCTTGGGTCTCGCGGCGCCAAGCAACGCCATTCGCCGCAAACGACGTATTGGCGCGGCCTTGCGGCCATCGACGGGGTGCGAAACAGGGCCTGGCGGGCACGCCCCAGAGCAGCCCGCAACGCCGCTGGCTCGGGAAAACACCTACGGCTGTTTTGCCCGCTCAGGCCTGCGCGGCGACCTTTTGCGCCATCTGCGCAATGACGCGCACGGCATGACTGTCGGGGCCCTGCACCCATGTGGCGGTAAAGCTCAGCTCAGGCAGCGGGTCGGCCTGCACCTGCAGAATCCGCAATTCGCCGCGGGCCAGCTCCTTGCCCAGGAACACGGGCGCGATGACGCTGGTGCCGATCGCGTCCTGCGTCATGCGGACCACCATGGACATTGAAGCGCTGCCGTACATGCGCGGCGAGGTCACGCCGGCCCGGGTCAGCATGTCGCGCACCACGCGGTAAGGCGAACTGTTGGAGGGATACGTGATGATCGGCAGCTTGCCGATCGTGGCCAGCGTCAAGGGCTCCGGCCCCAGATCCAGCAGCGGGCTGGCCACCCACGCCAGCGGGTACGTGCAGAGCGGCAGGTTCTCCACGCGCGCCTCCAGCACCGGCCCCATCAAGAAGGCCAGATCGATCTGGCGCGACATCAGGTGCGAACGCAGCACGTGCGTCGTGTCCACTTCGATCTCCAGCACCAGTGCCGGATAGGTCGCATGGATCAGTTCGATGAGCGCGGGCAGCCAGGTCTGCACAATGGTTTCGGCGACACCGATGCGCACGGTGCCGGACATGACGTTCTGCTCGCGCGCAGCCTCGAACATGTCGCGCCGCACCTGCAGCATGCGTTCGGCATGCGACAGGAGTTCGTGCCCCTTGGCGGTCAGCTTGACCCCGCGCGCGTCGCGCTCGAACAGCTTGACGCCCAGGTCCGCCTCGAGCGAAGCAATGCGCTGCGAGACGGCGGGCTGCGTGGTGTTGAGCTTGTCCGATGCGGCCCGAAAGCTGCCCAGTGTGGCGACCCAAAAAAAAGTTTCGACGTTGCGTAGTTCTATCATTGGCCTTTTCCCCCGGCGGGATGAGCGTATCATGTCAGCCGCTCATCGCCCCAAAGGCGCCATGCCCTGTGTACGCTGAAAGGAGTACCCGCCATGTCCCCGGCCGATAACGGTCGCCCGCGCTCCGGCGCGTCCACCGCACGCGGCCCGATGATCGGCGTGCTGCTGCTCGTGCTGTCGATGTGGACCCTGTCGTGCCTGGACGCGAGCGGAAAATGGGTCATGAACGCGGGCGTGCCCTTGCTGGTGCTGTCGTGGGTCCGCTATGCCATCCACCTGGTGCTCGTCCTGGCGTTGGTGCTTCCCGCGCGCGGTATGCGGGTGTTGCGCAGCACCAAGCCGCGAGAACAGCTCATCCGCGGCGGCTCGATGTTCCTGGCCACGCTGATGTTTTTCACGACGCTCAGCTACATCCCCCAGGCCGAAGCCACCTCGATCAATTTCCTGGCGCCCCTGCTCGTGCTGTCGCTGGCGCCCTGGATCCTGAAGGAACCGGCGCGCATGTCGCGCTTCGTCGCCGCAGGCATCGCCTTCGTCGGCGTCCTGATCGTCATCCGCCCCGGCGGCGGCCTGCACCCGGTGGGCACGATCTTCGGCCTGCTGACCGCCTGTTGCTTTACCGCGCAATTCATCGCCACGCGCCGCGTGGCCGGCGACGATCCGTTCACCTCGCTGATCTGGAGCGGCGCCGTCGGCACGATCTGCCTGACGCTCGCCCTGCCCTTCATCCTTCCGCCCGCACTGCCCGTGCTCCAGGCCTTGTCGGCGTTCGACTGGATGGTGCTGATCTCGACCGGCATTACAGGCTGCGTGGGCCACCTGTTCCAGATTGCCGCTTACCGCCGCGCCCCGGCCTCCACGCTGGCGCCATTCATCTACCTGCAGATCATCAGCGCCACGTCGGTCGGCTGGCTGGTGTGGGGGCATTTTCCCGACCCGCTCACCTGGCTGGGCATTGCGATCATCTGCGCCAGCGGCGTGGGCATCGGCATGATCGAATGGCGGCGCAGCCGCGCGCTGGGCGCCGCGCTGGCCCAGGCGGCCGCCGGCACGACGGCCCGGCGCTGAGCGGCGGCGCTGTCCCCGTCACCGGCCGGCCGCCTCCCGTACAATGCGCTTCGCCTGATGCCCGATCCGGCATCTGCCCCTGGCGTATCCCCAACAAGAGGCTCCCATGATCATCAAGCCCCGCGTGCGCGGTTTCATCTGCGTCACCACCCATCCTGCCGGCTGCGAAGCCAACGTGAAGCAACAGATCGACTACGTGAAGGCGCAAGGACCGGTGCCCGGGGGACCGAAGCGCGTGCTGGTCCTGGGCGCGTCGACGGGATACGGCCTGGCCGCGCGCATCAGCGCGGCCTTCGCCTGTGGCGCGCAGACGCTGGGCGTATTCTTTGAGCGACCGGGCGACGCCGGCAAGGCGGGCACGCCGGGCTGGTACAACAGCGCCGCGTTCCACAAGTTCGCCCAAGCCGAGGGGCTGTACGCCAAGAGCATCAACGGTGACGCGTTTTCCGATGAGATCAAGCAGCGCACCATCGACGCCATCAAGGCGGACATGGGCCAGGTCGACCAGGTCATCTACAGCCTGGCCGCGCCGCGCCGCACGCACCCGAAGACGGGGCAGGTCCACACCTCCACCCTCAAGCCCATCGGCAAGTCCGTGACCTTGCGCGGCCTGGACACCGACAAGGAACTCATCAAGGACGGCGTGCTGGAGCCGGCCTCGCAAGACGAGATTGACGCCACCGTCGCCGTGATGGGCGGGGAAGACTGGCAGATGTGGATCGATGCGCTGCTGCAAGCCGGTGTGCTGGCCGAAGGCGCCACCACCACCGCCTTCACCTATCTGGGCGAAAAGATCACGCACGACGTCTATTGGAACGGGTCCATCGGCGCGGCCAAGAAAGACCTGGACCAGCGCGTGCTGGACATCCGCGCCAAGCTGGCCGCGCGCGGCGGCGATGCCCGCGTGTCGGTGCTCAAGGCCGTGGTGACGCAGGCCAGTTCGGCGATCCCGATGATGCCGCTGTACCTGTCGCTGCTCTTTAAGGTCATGAAGGAAGACGGCACGCACGAAGGCTGCATCGAACAGGTGTACGGACTGTATCGCGACAGCCTGTGCGGCCCTTCCCCCATCCTGGACGACGAGGGCCGGTTACGCGCCGACTACAAGGAACTGGATCCCAAGGTGCAGGCGCGGGTGCAGGCGCTATGGGATCAGGTCGACACGGCCAGCCTGTATACGCTGACCGATTTTGCCGGCTACAAGCGCGACTTCCTGCGTCTGTTCGGCTTTGAAATCGACGGCGTCGATTACGACGCAGACGTCGATCCGGTGGTGCCGATCCGCGAACTGGCCTAGCGCCTCAATCAGCCGGCACCATGCGGCCGGCCGCCAGCACCAGTTGCCGCCCGCAGCGCGCCGCCAGTTGCGGGTCATGCGTGACCAGCACGAGCGTCGTGCCTTGTTCGCGGTGCAGGTCGAACATCAGGTCGATGACCGTCACGCCAGTGGCGGCATCCAGGCTGCCGGTGGGTTCGTCGGCAAACAGCAGGTCTGGCTGCACCACGAAGGCCCGGGCCAGCGACACCCGTTGCTGCTCGCCGCCCGAGAGCGTGCGCGGATAGTGGTGCAGGCGCGCGCCCAGCCCGACGCGCTCCAGCATGGCCTGCGCGGCCTCCCGCGCCGATTGGCCCGCCAGTTCAAGCGGCAGCATCACGTTTTCCAGCGCGGTCAGATTGGGCAGCAGCTGGAACGACTGGAACACGAAGCCCACATGATTGGCCCGCAGGCGCGCGCGGCCGTCCTCGTCCAAGGCAAACAGATCCTGCCCCGCAAGGTGTACGCTGCCCGAAGTGGGAACATCCAGGCCGGCCAGCAGTCCCAGCAGAGTCGACTTGCCCGAACCGGAACTGCCGGTGATGGCCACGGCACTGCCCGCGGCGACCGTAAAATCGATTCCTTCCAGGATAGAAAGCGACCCGCCGGCATCGGCCACCCGCTTGCCCAGCCCTCTCACCACGATTGAGTTATTGCTATCCATGCGCCTATTTTCCCGTCTGCTTCTCGTGACTGCCTTTGCGACCGCCGCGGCGGCGCCCGCCCACGCTCAGACCGCCGCCGCGGCCCAGGGTTCCTCGCCGCGCACCGTACTGGTGGTGGGCGACAGCCTGTCGGCCGAGTATGGCATCAAGCGCGGCACCGGCTGGGTGCCCCTGCTGTCTGAAAGGGTTTCCGAACAATACCCGAAGTTCAAGGTCGTCAATGCCAGCATCAGCGGCGACACGACCAGCGGCGGCGTGGCCCGCCTGCCCGCGCTGCTGCGCCAGCACGCCCCCGCCGTCGTCGTGCTGGAGCTGGGCGCCAATGACGCGCTGCGCGGCCTGCCCCTGAACATGACCGAACAGAACCTGCGAACGATGGCGCAGGCGGCCCGCAAGGCCGATGCCGACGTGCTGATCGTCGGGATGCAGATCCCGCCGAACTATGGCCGGGATTACGCGCAACGCTTTGCCGCGGTGTTCAGCAAGGTCGCCAAAGACGAAAACGCCCGGCTCGTGCCCTTCCTGATGGAAGGTATCGCAACGAACCGGGCGATGTTCCAGGCTGACGGCATCCATCCGAACGAGGATGCCCAGCCTCAATTGCTCGACAACGTGTGGCCGACGCTGCGGCCCCTGTTGAACTGAGCGTTGCCTGCGGCGATCAGCCCGCGGCCTGGGCCTGATCGCCACGAATGACGTCGGCGGCGGCCGGCAGCACATTCACCTTGTACTGCTCGCGCAGCATGCGGATCATGGCTTCGTTTTCGGCCTGGCCCCAGGCGCCCGACAACTGCTGCGCCAGGCGCTCCTTGTCGGCGGCTTCGGTCTGACCCGCTTCCACCTTTTCCAGGCGCACCAGCGTGTAGTCCACGCCGGACTGCACGCCCGTGAAGGCCGGCAGCGCGGCCGACGGCAGGCGCATCACGGCGTCCAGCACCGGGCGCGACAGATCCTGCGGATTCTGGCGCGACACCGTGACGGCGGGACCAAAGCCTTCCGGCGCCGCGGCAGGATTTGCCTTGTTGGCGGCCAGCGCAGCCTCGCCTGCCTTCTTGGCGGCTTCGGCCGAGCGCTCGTCCAGCAGCTTGGCGCGGATGACGTCGCTGACCTTGTCCAGCGGCGGCACGTGTGCCGGCTCGACAGCGGCGACGCGCACGGCCAGCATCGTGTCGGGGGCAAGTTCGATCACGCCGGAGTTCTGCTTTTCACGCAGCACGTCGGGCGAGAACAACACCTGGCGCACGCGCGGGTTGTCCAGCAGCGCGGCGTCCGGGCTGTCGGCAGCGGAACCCGGACCGGCCTTCGCGGCGGGCAACAGGCCTTCGCGGGTCACGCCGGAGGCGGTGCGCAGCTTAAGGCCCACGGCGTCGGCAGCCGGTTGCAGGCTGTCGCGCTGGTCGTAGACCTGCTTGTTCAGCTGGCTGGCCATCTCCGAGAAGCGTTGCGCGGCGATCTGCTTGCGGACTTCGGCGGTGATCTGGTCCTTGACCTCGGCCAGCGGCTTGATGGCGGCCGGGCTGATTTCCGTGACCTTCAGGATGTGCAGGCCAAACGGGCTTTCGACCACACCGGACACCTGATTGGCGGCAAGGCCGAAGATGGCCTTGTCCAGCGGGCCCGCCTGCGAACCCGGCGCGATCCAGCCCAGGTCGCCGCCCTTGGCGGCCGAGCCCGAATCCTGCGAATTCTTGGCGGCCAGTTCAGCGAACTTGCTGGGGTCGGCAGCGGCTTGCTTGGCAATGTCCTCGGCCTTGGCACGTGCCGCCTTGCGGGCATCTTCGGAGCCGCCGGACGGCAGTTCGATAAAGATGTGGCTGGCGCGGCGGCGCTCGGGCTGGCCAAAGCGGTTCTTGTTCTGTTCGTAGTAAGCAGCCAGGTCTTCGTCCTTGACCTGCACGCCTTGCGTGGCGGCCGCTTCGTCCAGCACCAGGTATTGGACCTGCACCTGTTCCGGCACCTGCAGCTGCTGCTTGTTGGCGTCGTACCAGGCCTGGATGTCGGCCGGGGTGACGGTGACCTGCGAACGGAAGTCGGCTGCCGAGAAATTGCGCAACTGCACCGTGCGCGTCTGCGTCAGCGCCGATTCCAGCGCGGCCACCACTTCGGCCGGCGCGCGGGCCGATTGGCCCACGGGCTCGAGCACCCGGGCGATGGCCAGGTCACGGCGCAGGCCGGCTTCGAACGAGGTCGGCGACATGCCCTGCGCGGCCAGCACCTGGCGATAGCGCTCGGGCGAGAAACGGCCGTTGTCCTGGACTTCCGGGATGGCGGCGATCGTGTTGCGCAGCGTCTCGTCGGACACCGAGAAACGGTTGTCGGCGGCCACATTGGCAAGCAGGCGCTGGTTGATGAGCTGGTTCAGCAGGCCTTCACGCAACGCGGGCGTGTCGATCACGGCCGGGTCGAACTGCGTGCCCAGGCGCTGGCGGAACTGGTCGAGCTGGTTGCGGTGTGCCTGGTCGAACTCGGCGCGGGAAATCGGCTGGCCAGCCACCGTCGCGAGCTCGGGCTCCCGGTTCATGAAGCTGTCATAGCCTTGAATCCCGACCAGGAAGAAGGAAGGCACGATCAAGATCAGCAGGATGAACTGCATCCAGCGCCGATGGCTGCGAATAAATTCGAACATGGAATCCCTGTTGCCGCGCTCCGGGATGGATGCCCGGGGCCGCACGAAAACGCATAAAAAAAGGCGAAGTGGATTCGCCCCTATTCCCATACCGGTTATTACCGGGATCAGCGGGCGGATTTTACCATTTCTCATTCATTACGGAGGCCCGCGGTTCTCCCGCCCCGCGACGGCCGTGGCGGCGGCTGTTCCGTCCCCGCCCGTCTCGCCCCCGTCAACCCGGGAAACCCCCATTACCCGCCCCGCCCGGCGCTCGTATCGTGGGCTGGGGCTGTCCCGCCAGTCGGGCCCCAATTGCCAGGCCGGCGCAAGGCCGGTCTCCCACCCGCGCGCTAAAAGGTCACTCACGATGCCGTTCATGCCTTCCCGCCTGCCTTTTCTGAAATCCTGCGTCGCCCTGGCGTTCCTGGGCTGCGCCCATGCCGCGCAGGCCGCTCCGGTCGCCGAGGTGCTGGACGCGGCCAAGGGCCAGCAGCAGGCGGTCCTCGACACGATGCGCGATCTGGTGAACATCGAGTCGGGCAGCAAGGACGTCGAGGGCGTCGAACGCATCGCCGAACTGATCCGTGACCGGCTCCAGGCGCTGGGCGGCACCGTGGAGATCATCGCGCCGACGGATGTCTTCCGGCTGGACGACACGCCTGACAAGGTCGGTCCGATGGTCCATGCCCAGTTCAAGGGCAGCGGCAGCAAGAAGATCATGCTGATCGCCCATATGGATACCGTGTACCGCAACGGCATGCTGAAGGATCAGCCCTTCCGGATCGACGGCGACAAGGCCTACGGCCTGGGCATCGCCGACGACAAGCACGGCGTGGCAGCCATCCTGCACACCATCGCCCTGCTCAAGACATTGAAATTTTCCGACTACGGCACCCTGACCGTGCTGATCAACGGGGACGAGGAGATCAGCTCGCCGGGGGCTCGCAGCACCATCACCCGTCTGGGCGCCGATCAGGATGCCGTCTTTTCGTTCGAGGGCGGCGGCATGGAGCCGCGCCTGACGCTCGCCACCAGCGGCATCGGGGCGGCGTACCTGACGGTGCAAGGCAAGACCTCGCATGCGGGCGCGCGGCCAGAGGGCGGCGTCAATGCGCTCTATGAGCTGTCCCATCAGCTGCTGCAGCTGGACGACCTGTCCAAGCGAGACGAGGGGCTGAAACTGAACTGGACGGTCGCCCAGGCTGGCACCAACCGCAACGTCATTCCCGGCCTGGCTACCGCGCAGGGCGACGCCCGCGCCCTGCGCGTGTCGGATTTCGACGCGCTGGCGCGCACGCTGGAGGAACGGGTGCAGAAAAAGCTGCTGCCCGAGTCCAAGGTCAGCGTCAAATTCGAGGTCCGCCGGCCGCCGCTGGAAGCGACGGCCGCGTCGCGCGCGCTTGCCCAGCACGGCGTGAAGATCTACCAGGAACTGGACCTGCCGCTCAAGGTGGTGGACCGGGCCAGCGGTGGCGGCACGGACGCCGCCTTTGCGGCGCTCAAGGCGCGCGGCCCCGTCATCGAGGGGATGGGGCTGAGCGGCTTCGGCGCGCATTCGAATGACGCCGAGTATGTCCTGATCGGCAGCATCGTGCCGCGCCTGTATCTGGCCACGCGCATGATCATGGACGTCTCCGAGGACAAGGCGCCGCTGAAGTAGGTGCGGGCCAAGACAAGGTATCCTTGCAACCTGTCCCAAAAGAACCCCGAAGCAGCACCGAAATGACCGCAACCCTTCCCTCCTGGCCCTACTCCCGTTACATCGCGCACCGCGGCGGCGGCCGCCTGGCCCCGGAGAACACGCTGGCCGCCATGCGCGTCGGCGCCGAAAACGGCTTCACCATGTTCGAATACGACGTGAAGCTCAGCCGCGACAACGTGCCGGTGCTGATGCACGACGACGACGTCGACCGCACCTCCAACGGCACCGGCCCCGCGGCCGCCAAGACGTTCGCCGAGCTGGCCCAGCTGGACTTCGGCAGCTGGCATTCGCCCGCCTACGCGGGCGAACCGCTGCCCACCTTTGCCGCCGTCGCGCGCTACACGCTGGCCAACGGCATTGCCAGCAACGTCGAGATCAAGCCCTGCCCGGGCCGCGAGGCCGAGACCGGCCGCGCCGTCGCCCTGGCGGCCCGCCAATGGTGGCAAGGCGCCGATACGGCGCCGCTGCTGTCCTCGTTTGCCGAGGAAGCCTTGCAAGCCGCCCTTGAGGCCGCGCCCGAACTGCCGCGCGCGCTGCTGGTGGAAAAGGTGCCGGCCGACTGGCGTGAACGGCTTGCCAAGTACCAGTGCGTCGCCCTGAACATCAACCAGAAGGACGCCACCCGCGAACTGATCGACGCCGTGCACGCCGCCGGCTACCGCATCGCGGCCTGGACCGTCAATGACCCCGAGCGCGCGCGCCTGCTGCTCGACTGGGGCATCGACGGCATTTTCACCGACGAGCTGGCCGCCATCCGGCCCGCCGCCTGAGGCAGACAGCCCCGTGTTCAGCTACCGCCACGCCTTCCACGCCGGCAACCACGCCGACGTGCTCAAGCACGCAATCCTGGTCCACACCCTGGACTACTTCAACAAGAAAGACGCTCCGTATTGGGTCGTCGACACCCACGCCGGCGCCGGCCTTTACAGTCTGGACAGCGACTGGGCCGCCAAGACGTCCGAGTTTGCGGACGGCATCGGCCGCCTGTGGGAAGCCAAGGACCTGCCGCCGCTGCTGGCCGATTACGTTGCGCGCATCCGCGACTACAACACCAACGGCCGGCTGCGCCGTTACCCGGGCTCGCCCTGGCTGGCGCTGGACGCGCTCCGTCCGTCCGACCGCCTGCGCCTGTTCGAGATGCACCCCACCGAAATCGACACGCTGGTCGGCAACCTGGAACACCAGGGCCGCGCCGCGCAGCGCCAGACCACCATCTATGGCGACGATGGCTTCGAAGGCGTCAAGGCGCTGCTGCCGCCGCCCACGCGGCGCGGCCTGGTGCTGATCGATCCCTCGTATGAAGACAAGCACGATTACCGCCGCACGCTCGTCACGGTCAAAGAGTGCATCAAGCGCTTTGCCACCGGCACGTATGCCATCTGGTATCCGCTGGTGCAACGGCGAGAAGCCAGCGAAATGGCGCGCCACTTCGAGAACCTGAAGGTCAAGAGCTGGCTGCACGCCACGCTGACGGTCAAGAAGGCAACCATCGACGGCTATGGACTGCACGGCAGCGGCATGTTCCTCATCAATCCGCCCTGGACGCTGCACGATGCGCTGAAACAGGCCATGCCGTACCTGGCCCGCGAACTGGCGCAGGACGAGCGGGCTGGCTTCACGTTGCAATACCGCGAGAACCCGTTCCCCGTTCCGAAGAAGCAATCGGACGACTGACGGGCCGCCCGCTTGCGGCGGTGCGATCGCGCAGACGGCAAAAGGGCCGCGCCTTCATGGCGCGGCCCTAATGAGATGGTCAGCCCGATCCCCACGAAGCGGTACGCTGAGTGGGGATTGTTCTTTCTGGGAGACCTCTCATG
>NZ_JAGXJZ010000040.1:0-23195 GCF_019091095.1 Achromobacter sp. GbtcB20
AAGAAGGTCTGCGTTTCGCCATCCGTGAAGGCGGTCGTACCGTCGGCGCCGGCGTCGTCGCCAAGATCCTGAAGTAAGCAATACCCGGATGGGTAGGGTGGGCATTCATGCCCCTCTATCCATCTTTGCTGTAAAAGTAGTACTATGTATGGTTCCGCGAGCCGATGCAGGGCGGAACAAGATTTTGATGTGTTTAGGGGCATAGCTCAATTGGCAGAGCGTCGGTCTCCAAAACCGAAGGTTGTAGGTTCGATTCCTACTGCCCCTGCCACCGCCAGGATAAACCCGCGGGAGATCATCGCGAGTTACGCATTCACGGCGGCTCGCGTCGCAATATGTCTAATACCAGCGTAGAAACCGTTACCAGTACCGCCGACCGGGTCAAGCTCGGGCTGGCGGTTCTCGTCGTTATTGCTGGCATCGTCGGGTTCTCCGTGCTTAGCGCGCAGCCGATGCCCGCTCGGATCGGTGTGTTCGTCGGCGGCCTCGTGATCGCAGCCGCGATCGCCTGGTTCAGCGAACCCGGTCGCCGTACCCTGAGCTTTGCCAGCGAGTCCTACAACGAAGTCAAGCGTGTCGCATGGCCCACCCGCAAGGAAACGACCCAGATGACGGGTATCGTTTTTGCCTTCGTGGCGGTCATGGGCATTTTCATGTGGGTGCTCGACAAGGGCATCGAATGGATTCTCTACGGCCTGCTGCTGGGCTGGAAATAAGGACGGCAAATGAGTAAGCGTTGGTATGTCGTCCATGTGTACTCCGGCATGGAAAAAAGCGTACACAAGGCCCTGAATGAGCGCATCGAGCGCGCGGGCCTGCAAACGTCTTTTGGCCGCATCCTTGTGCCCTCCGAAGAAGTCGTCGAGGTCAAGGGTGGTCAGAAGTCGATCACCGAGCGCCGCATTTTCCCCGGTTATGTCCTGGTTGAAATGGACCTGACCGACGAAACGTGGCACCTGGTCAAGAACACCAACCGAGTCACCGGCTTTTTGGGCGGCTCGGGCAATCGTCCGACCCCGATTTCCGAAAAGGAAGTCGAAAAGATCCTCTCCCAGATGGAAGAGGGCGTCGAGAAACCCCGCCCCAAGATCCTGTTCGAAGTGGGCGAGATGGTTCGGGTCAAGGAAGGTCCGTTTGCGGACTTCAACGGCAACGTCGAAGAAGTCAACTACGAAAAGAGCAAGGTGCGTGTGTCCGTCACCATTTTTGGTCGCGCCACGCCCGTCGAGCTCGATTTCAGCCAGGTCGAAAAGACCTGAATCTAACCCCCGGGGAGCCCTGTCCTTATCGGCCAGGGCGATATCACCCGCAAGGAGCAAAGCATGGCGAAGAAGATCGTCGGCTTTATCAAGCTGCAAGTACCGGCTGGTAAGGCTAACCCCTCCCCCCCGATTGGCCCGGCCCTGGGTCAGCGTGGCCTGAACATCATGGAATTCTGCAAGGCGTTCAACGCCAAGACCCAAGGCATGGAGCCTGGTCTGCCGATTCCGGTGGTGATCACCGCTTTCGCCGACAAGAGCTTCACCTTCATCATGAAGACCCCGCCCGCGACGGTCCTCATCAAGAAGGCCGCCGGCGTGCAAAAGGGTTCGGCCAAGCCGCATACCGACAAGGTCGGCACGCTGACCCGCGCGCAAGCTGAAGAAATCGCCAAGGCCAAGGGTCCCGACCTGACCGCCGCCGATCTGGAAGCCGCAGTGCGCACGATCGCTGGCAGCGCCCGCAGCATGGGCATCACGGTTGAGGGGATCTAATCATGGCTAAGTTGTCCAAGCGCGCCGCCGCTATTGCACAAAAGATCGACCGCACCAAGCTGTACCCGGTCGCTGAAGCCCTGACCCTGGTCAAGGAAACCGCCGTCGCCAAGTTCAATGAATCCATTGACGTGGCCGTGCAACTCGGCATCGACCCGAAGAAGTCGGACCAACTGGTCCGCGGTTCGGTCGTGCTGCCCGCCGGCACCGGCAAGTCGGTCCGCGTCGCCGTGTTCGCCCAAGGCGACAAGGCTGAAGCCGCCAAGGCCGCTGGCGCCGACATCGTTGGTCTGGACGACTTGGCCGACAGCATCAAGGCCGGTCAAATGGACTTTGACGTTGTCATCGCCTCGCCCGACACGATGCGTGTCGTCGGCGCCCTGGGTCAGATCCTGGGCCCGCGCGGCCTGATGCCGAACCCGAAGGTCGGCACCGTGACCCCCGACGTCGCAACCGCTGTGAAGAACGCCAAGGCCGGTCAGGTTCAGTACCGTACCGACAAGGCCGGCATCATCCACGCAACGATCGGCCGCGCGTCGTTCGGCGTGGAACAGCTGCAAACCAACCTGGCCGCTCTGGTCGACGCCCTGCAAAAGGCTCGTCCCGCAGCTGCCAAGGGCATTTACCTGCGCAAGCTCGCCGTTTCGTCCACGATGGGCGGCGGAGCGCGTGTGGAAATTGCCTCGCTGTCGGCTTCCAACTAAGCCAACAGCAGTAAACGTACTTTGGGCTGCATCCGGACCCCTCCGGATGTTGCTGTCAAAGACCGCTGGAGCAGGGCAGTGGAAGGAATCCACCTTCCGCAAGGAAAGCAGCATCGCCGCTGCCCCGCTTAATCCCGGAGCTCACCTAGTCCGGATCCAGCGTAGACGGCGTCCCCAGGAAGAATTCTTTACCCGAAGAACTCGTCCAGGCGCCGCATTCGGTTGACGCGCAAGGCTCCGGCCCCAGGCGTCTTTTGATGGAGTGTTCAAACCGTGAGTCTCAATCGTCAAGAGAAAGCGGTGGTAATCGAGGAAGTCTCGGCGGAAGTCGCCAAGGCCCAATCGATTGTTATCGCTGAGTACCGTGGTCTGGACGTCGCCTCTGTCACCGTACTGCGCAAAACTGCGCGTGAATCGGGCGTGTATCTGCGTGTTCTGAAGAACTCGCTGGCCCGTCGTGCTGTTGCTGGCACGGCTTTCGAGCCGTTGGCTGAGCAACTGACCGGTCCGCTGATCTATGGCATCAGCACTGATCCGGTAGCGGCGGCCAAGGTCATTGCTGGTTTCGCGAAGAGCAACGATAAGCTGGTCATCAAGGCGGGCGCTCTGCCCAACAACTTGCTGAACCAAGAAGGCGTGAAGGCCCTGGCCACCATGCCCTCGCGCGAAGAGTTGCTGTCGAAACTGCTTGGCACCATGCAAGCCCCCATCGCGCAATTCGTGCGTACGCTCAACGAAGTTCCGACCAAGTTCGCCCGTGGCCTCGCTGCCGTGCGCGACCAGAAGGCAGCGGCCTAATCGCCCTGTTGTCCGGAATTCGCTGAACGACGAAGCGACACCCAAACCCTGGCATTACCAAAATATTTGGAGTTCTGAAAAATGGCACTTAACAAAGCTGAAATCCTTGACGCCATCGCTGGCATGACCGTGCTCGAGCTGTCCGAGCTGATCAAGGAAATGGAAGAGAAGTTCGGCGTGTCGGCTGCTGCCGCTGCCGTCGCTGTCGCTGCTCCCGCCGCTGGTGGCGCTGCTGCCGCTGCTGAAGAGCAAACCGAGTTCACCGTCGTCCTGCAAGAAGCCGGCGCGAACAAGGTCAGCGTCATCAAGGCCGTGCGCGAGCTGACCGGTCTGGGTCTGAAGGAAGCCAAGGACCTGGTCGACGGCGCTCCGAAGCCCGTCAAGGAAGCTGTGGCCAAGGCTGACGCCGAAGCCGCCAAGAAGAAGCTGGAAGAAGCTGGCGCCAAGGTCGAAGTCAAGTAAGACCTGCGTCAACTGCCCGGGGACAGCACAGTTTGCAGTCCCCGGGCTTTTGCGTTTCCAGGAAACCCCTACTGGGGGTATGCCCATTCAGTGGGGTTTCCTGGAGTCGTATCACCTGGGGCCGTGGTTGACGGCCCATGCAACCTCGAGTCGGAGTGCTCATGCCTTACTCGTACACCGAAAAAAAGCGCATCCGCAAAAGCTTCGCCAAGCGTGAAGACGTTCAAAACGTTCCTTTCCTTTTGGCGACACAGCTTCAATCCTACCTAACTTTCCTGCAGGCGGATACCGCCCCGTCCGAACGCGTAGCCGACGGTTTGCAGGCGGCGTTTTCGTCGATTTTCCCGATCGTTAGTCACAACGGTATGGCGCGCTTGGAGTTCGTGAGCTATGTGCTCGGCGAACCGGTGTTCGATGTCAAGGAATGTCAGCAACGTGGCCTGACCTATGCCTCGCCCCTGCGAGCCAAGGTCCGCCTGGTGCTGCTTGACCGCGAAGTCAGCAAGCCCACCGTGAAGGAAGTGAAGGAACAGGAAGTCTACATGGGCGAAATTCCGCTCATGACGGGCACGGGTTCCTTCGTCATCAACGGCACGGAGCGTGTCATCGTTTCGCAGCTGCACCGCTCGCCTGGCGTGTTCTTCGAACACGACCGCGGCAAGACGCACAGCTCCGGCAAGCTCCTGTTCTCGGCCCGCGTGATTCCTTACCGCGGCTCGTGGCTGGACTTTGAATTCGACCCGAAGGACGTCCTGTTCTTCCGCGTCGACCGCCGCCGCAAGATGCCTGTCACGATCCTGTGCAAGGCCATCGGCATGACGCCGGAAACCATCTTGGCCAACTTCTTCGACTTCGACAACTTCGAACTGAAGAGCGAAGGCGCGATGATGGAATTCGTGCCTGAGCGTTGGAAGGGCGAAATGGCCCGTTTCGACATCGCCGACCGTTCGGGCAAGGTGATCGTCGAGAAGGACAAGCGCATCAACGCCAAGCACCTGCGCGACCTGGCTGCCGGCGGCATCCAGCGCATCTCCGTGCCGGAAGATTTCCTGTACGGCCGTGTGCTGGCCAAGAACATCGTTGACGAAGATACCGGCGAAGTCATCGCCAACGCCAACGACGAGATCACGGAAAGCGTGCTCGGCGCCCTGCGCGCCGCCAACGTGCACGAGTTCCAGGCGCTCTACACGAACGACCTGGACCGCGGTCCGTACATCTCGCAAACGCTGCGCACCGATGAAACCGCCGACCAGATGGCCGCGCGCGTTGCCATCTACCGCATGATGCGTCCTGGCGAGCCGCCCACCGAAGAAGCGGTGGAAGCGCTGTTCCAGCGTCTGTTCTACAGCGAAGAGACGTACGACCTGTCGCGCGTCGGCCGCATGAAGGTCAACAGCCGTCTGGGCCGTGGTGAGGACATCACCGGCCCGATGACGCTGACCAACGAAGACATCCTTGAAACCATCAAGGTGCTGGTTGAGTTGCGTAACGGCCGTGGCCAGATCGACGACATCGATCACTTGGGCAACCGCCGCGTGCGTTGCGTGGGCGAACTGGCCGAAAACCAGTTCCGCGCCGGCCTCGTGCGCGTCGAGCGCGCCGTCAAGGAACGTCTGGGCCAGGCCGAGACCGAAAACCTGATGCCGCACGACCTGATCAACTCCAAGCCGATCTCGGCT
This sequence comes from Achromobacter sp. GbtcB20, assembly GCF_019091095.1. Lineage (NCBI taxonomy): Bacteria > Pseudomonadati > Pseudomonadota > Betaproteobacteria > Burkholderiales > Alcaligenaceae > Achromobacter > Achromobacter sp. GbtcB20. The sequence goes on from NZ_JAGXJZ010000040.1 coordinate 5,398, forward strand.
GCCATCAAGGAGTTCTTCGGTTCGAGCCAGCTCTCGCAGTTCATGGACCAGACCAACCCGCTGTCGGAAATCACGCACAAGCGTCGTGTTTCCGCACTGGGCCCGGGCGGTCTGACCCGCGAGCGCGCCGGCTTTGAAGTCCGCGACGTGCACCCGACCCACTACGGCCGTGTCTGCCCGATCGAAACGCCGGAAGGCCCGAACATCGGTCTGATCAACTCCATGGCGCTGTACGCTCGCTTGAACGAGTACGGTTTCCTGGAAACGCCTTACCGCAAGATCATCGACGGCCGCGTCAGCGAGCAGATCGATTACCTGTCGGCCATCGAAGAAAGCCACTACGTCATCGCGCAGGCCAACGCCGCGCTCGACGAAGAAGGCCGTTTCGTGGACGACCTGGTCGCTTGCCGTGAAGCTGGCGAAACGATGCTGACCGCCCCGGCCAACGTGCACTACATGGACGTTGCCCCGTCGCAGATCGTGTCGGTTGCTGCCTCGCTGATTCCGTTCCTGGAACACGACGACGCGAACCGCGCACTGATGGGCGCCAACATGCAACGTCAGGCCGTGCCTTGCCTGCGTCCGGAAAAGCCGGTCGTGGGTACGGGTATCGAGCGCACCGTGGCCGTTGACTCGGGTACCACCGTGCAGGCGCTGCGTGGCGGTCTGGTCGACCACGTCGACGCCGAGCGCGTCGTGATTCGCGTGAACGACGAAGAAAACGTCGCCGGCGAAGTCGGCGTCGACATCTACAACCTGATCAAGTACACGCGTTCCAACCAGAACACGAACATCAACCAGCGTCCGATCGTCAAGCGTGGCGACCGCGTTGCCAAGGGCGACGTGCTGGCTGACGGCGCATCGACCGACCTGGGCGAACTCGCCCTGGGTCAGAACATGCTGATCGCGTTCATGCCCTGGAACGGCTACAACTTCGAAGACTCGATCCTGATCTCCGAAAAGGTCGTGGCGGATGACCGCTACACCTCGGTGCACATCGAGGAACTGACCGTTGTCGCCCGCGATACGAAGCTCGGACCGGAAGAAATCACCCGCGACATCAGCAACCTGGCTGAAACGCAGTTGAACCGTCTGGACGATTCCGGCATCACCTACATCGGCGCCGAAGTCAGCGCCGACGACGTGCTGGTCGGCAAGGTCACGCCCAAGGGCGAAACCCAGCTGACGCCGGAAGAAAAGCTGCTGCGCGCCATCTTCGGTGAAAAGGCGTCCGACGTTAAGGACACCTCGCTGCGCGTGCCCTCGGGCATGACCGGCACCGTGATCGACGTGCAGGTGTTCACGCGTGAAGGCATCGTGCGCGACAAGCGCGCCCAGTCCATCATCGACGATGAACTGCGCCGCTATCGCCAGGACCTGAACGACCAGCTGCGCATCGTTGAAAACGACCAGTTCGATCGTATCGAGAAGATGCTGATCAACAAGACCGTCAACGGCGGCCCGCGCAAGCTGGCCAAGGGCGCGACGATCACCAAGGCCTACCTGGCCGATCTGGATCGCTGGCAGTGGTTCGACATCCGTCTGGCCGACGAGCCGCACGCCGTCGTGCTGGAACAGGCCAAGGAATCGCTCGAGCAGAAGCGTCACCAGTTCGATCTGGCCTTCGAAGAGAAGCGCAAGAAGCTGACGCAGGGCGACGAGCTGCCCCCGGGCGTGCTGAAGATGATCAAGGTCTACCTGGCCGTGAAGCGTCGTCTGCAGCCTGGCGACAAGATGGCAGGCCGTCACGGCAACAAGGGCGTCGTGTCGCGCATCACCCCGGTGGAAGACATGCCCCACATGGCTGACGGCACGCCGGCCGACATCGTTCTGAACCCGCTGGGCGTGCCCTCGCGGATGAACGTCGGCCAGGTGCTGGAAGTTCACTTGGGCTGGGCTGCCAAGGGTGTTGGCCATCGCATCGCCGACATGCTGCGTGACGAGCGCACGGCGCAGGTCAAGAACGTCCGCGCCTACCTGGACAAGGTCTACAACACGACCGGCACCGGCGCGCGCATCGACGAGCTGACCGATGACGAAGTCATGGAAATGGCCCAGAACCTCAAGAACGGCGTGCCGTTCGCGACGCCCGTGTTCGACGGCGCGACCGAAGAGGAAATCACCAAGATGCTGGAACTGGCCTATCCGGACGACGTCGCCGAACGCATGGCGCTGACGCCTTCGCGTACGCAGGCATGGCTGTTCGACGGCCGCACGGGCGAGCAGTTCGAACGCCCGGTGACGGTCGGCTACATGCACTACCTGAAGCTGCACCACTTGGTCGACGACAAGATGCACGCCCGTTCCACCGGCCCGTACTCGCTGGTCACGCAGCAGCCGCTGGGCGGCAAGGCGCAGTTCGGCGGCCAGCGTTTCGGGGAAATGGAAGTGTGGGCGCTGGAAGCATACGGCGCCGCCTACACCCTGCAGGAAATGCTGACGGTGAAGTCGGACGACATCAACGGTCGTACCAAGGTTTACGAGAACATCGTCAAGGGCGACCACGTGATCGATGCCGGCATGCCGGAATCGTTCAACGTTCTGGTCAAGGAAATCCGCTCGTTGGCCCTGGACATGGATTTGGAGCGTAACTAATGAAAGCGCTACTCGACCTCTTTAAGCAAGTCTCGCAAGACGAGCAGTTCGATGCCATCAAGATCGGCATCGCCTCGCCCGAGAAGATCCGTTCGTGGTCCTACGGCGAAGTTCGCAAGCCCGAGACCATCAACTACCGCACGTTCAAGCCTGAGCGTGACGGTCTGTTCTGCTCCAAGATCTTTGGCCCGATCAAGGACTACGAGTGCCTGTGCGGCAAGTACAAGCGCCTGAAGCACCGTGGCGTGATCTGCGAAAAGTGCGGCGTTGAAGTCACCGTCGCCAAGGTTCGCCGTGAACGCATGGGCCACATCGAGCTGGCCAGCCCCGTCGCGCACATCTGGTTCCTGAAGAGCCTGCCGTCGCGTCTGGGCATGGTGCTCGACATGACCCTGCGCGACATCGAACGCGTGCTGTACTTCGAAGCCTGGTGCGTGATCGAACCCGGCATGACGCCGCTCAAGCGCGGCCAGATCATGTCGGACGACGATTTCCTGGCCAAGACCGAGGAATACGGCGACGACTTCCGTGCCCTGATGGGCGCTGAAGCCGTGCGTGAACTGCTGCGCACCATCGACATCGATCGCGAAGTGGAAACGCTGCGCGGCGAACTGAAGGCCACCAGCTCGGAAGCCAAGATCAAGAAGATCTCCAAGCGCCTGAAGGTGCTGGAAGGCTTCCAGAAGTCCGGCATCAAGGCCGAGTGGATGGTCATGGAAGTGCTGCCCGTGCTGCCGCCGGACCTGCGTCCGCTGGTGCCGCTGGACGGCGGCCGCTTCGCGACCTCCGACCTGAACGACCTGTACCGCCGCGTCATCAACCGCAACAACCGCCTGAAGCGTCTCTTGGAGCTCAAGGCGCCTGAGATCATCCTGCGCAACGAAAAGCGCATGCTGCAGGAAGCTGTCGACTCGCTGCTGGACAACGGCCGCCGTGGCAAGGCCATGACGGGCGCCAACAAGCGCCAGTTGAAGTCGCTGGCCGACATGATCAAGGGCAAGAGCGGTCGTTTCCGTCAGAACCTTCTGGGCAAGCGCGTCGACTACTCGGGCCGTTCGGTCATCGTGGTGGGTCCGCAGCTCAAGCTGCATCAGTGCGGCCTGCCCAAGCTGATGGCCCTGGAACTGTTCAAGCCGTTCATCTTCAATCGTCTGGAGATGATGGGCCTGGCCACGACCATCAAGGCTGCCAAGAAACTGGTCGAAAGCCAGGAACCGGTGGTCTGGGACATCCTGGAAGAAGTCATCCGCGAACACCCGGTCATGCTGAACCGTGCGCCGACGCTGCACCGTCTGGGCATCCAGGCGTTCGAGCCGGTGCTGATCGAAGGCAAGGCGATCCAGCTGCACCCGCTGGTTTGCGCGGCGTTCAACGCCGACTTCGACGGTGACCAGATGGCTGTTCACGTGCCGCTGTCGCTGGAAGCCCAGCTGGAAGCGCGTACGCTGATGCTGGCCTCGAACAACGTGCTGTTCCCCGCCAACGGCGAACCATCGATCGTGCCGTCGCAGGACATCGTGCTGGGTCTGTACTACACGACTCGCGAGCGCATCAACGGCCGTGGCGAAGGCATCTTCTTCATGGACGTCGCTGAAGTCCAGCGCGCCTACGACAACAACGAAGTCGAGCTGCAAAGCCGTATCACCGTGCGCCTGAAGGAACACGAGCGCGACGAGAACGGCGAATGGCAACCGGTCATCCGCCGTCACGAGACGACGGTCGGCCGCGCGCTGCTGTCCGAGATCCTGCCCAAGGGCCTGCCCTTCACCGTCCTGAACAAGGCGCTGAAGAAGAAGGAAATCTCGCGTCTGATCAACCAGTCGTTCCGCCGCTGCGGCCTGCGCGACACGGTGATCTTCGCCGACAAGCTGATGCAGTCGGGCTTCCGCCTGGCCACGCGCGGCGGTATCTCGATCGCCATGGGCGACATGCTGATCCCGACCGCCAAGGAAGGCATCCTGACCGAAGCCAGCCGCGAAGTGAAGGAAATCGACAAGCAGTACTCGTCGGGTCTGGTCACGTCCCAAGAGCGCTACAACAACGTTGTGGACATCTGGGGCAAGGCTGGCGACAAGGTCGGCAAGGCGATGATGGAACAACTGGCCACCGAGCCCGTGACCAACCGTCACGGCGAGGAAGTGCGCCAGGAATCGTTCAACTCCATCTACATGATGGCTGACTCGGGCGCCCGCGGTTCGGCCGCCCAGATCCGCCAGCTGGCCGGCATGCGCGGCCTGATGGCCAAGCCGGACGGCTCGATTATCGAAACGCCCATTACCGCTAACTTCCGTGAAGGCCTGAACGTACTGCAGTACTTCATCTCCACTCACGGTGCGCGTAAGGGTCTGGCCGACACGGCACTGAAGACCGCGAACTCGGGTTACCTGACCCGCCGTCTGGTCGACGTGACGCAGGATCTGGTCATTACGGAAGACGACTGCGGCACTTCGCAGGGCTACAACATGAAGGCCCTGGTCGAAGGCGGTGAAGTCATCGAACCGTTGCGCGACCGTATCCTGGGCCGCGTGGCTGCCGTGGACATCGTCAATCCGGACACGCAGGAAACGGCCATCGTCGCCGGCACCCTGCTGGACGAAGATCTGGTCGACACCATCGACCGCATCGGCGTGGACGAAGTCAAGGTCCGCACGCCGCTGACCTGCGAAACGCGTCATGGTCTGTGCGCGCATTGCTATGGCCGTGACCTGGGCCGCGGTTCGTCCGTCAACCAGGGCGAGGCCGTCGGCGTCATCGCGGCTCAGTCCATCGGTGAACCGGGCACGCAGCTCACGATGCGTACGTTCCACATCGGTGGTGCGGCGTCGCGTTCGGCGCTGGCCAGCGCGGTGGAAACGAAGTCGACCGGTACGGTCGGCTTTGCCAGCACGATGCGTTACGTCACGAACGCCAAGGGCGAACGTGTCGCGATCTCGCGCTCGGGCGAACTGGCGATCTTCGACGACAACGGCCGCGAACGCGAACGCCACAAGATCCCGTACGGCGCGACCGTGCTGGTGGGCGATGGCGAGGCCGTGAAGGCCGGCGCGCGTCTGGCGACGTGGGATCCGCTGACCCGTCCGATCGTGTCGGAATACGGCGGCGCCGTCCGCTTCGAGAACATCGAAGAAGGTGTGACCGTTGCCAAGCAGGTGGACGAAGTCACCGGCCTGTCGACGCTCGTCGTCATCACGCCCAAGACCCGTGGCGGCAAGATCGTCATGCGTCCGCAGATCAAGCTGGTCAACGAGAACGGCGAAGACGTCAAGATCGCCGGCACCGATCACTCGGTGAACATCTCGTTCCCGGTGGGCGCGCTGATCACGGTGCGCGACGGCCAGCAGGTTGCCGTGGGTGAAGTTCTGGCGCGTATTCCGCAAGAATCGCAAAAGACCCGCGACATTACCGGCGGTCTGCCGCGTGTGGCCGAACTGTTCGAAGCCCGTTCGCCGAAGGACGCCGGCATGCTCGCCGACGTCACCGGTACGGTTTCGTTCGGCAAGGACACCAAGGGCAAGCAGCGTCTGGTCATCACCGACCTGGAAGGCGTGAGCCACGAGTTCCTGATTCCGAAGGAAAAGCAGGTTCTGGTGCACGACGGCCAGGTGGTGAACAAGGGCGAAATGATCGTGGACGGCCCGGCCGATCCCCACGACATCCTGCGCCTGCAAGGCATCGAGAAACTGGCGACGTACATCGTCGACGAAGTGCAGGACGTTTACCGTCTGCAGGGCGTGAAGATCAACGACAAGCACATCGAAGTGATTGTTCGTCAGATGCTGCGCCGTGTGAACATCGTCGATGCGGGCGATACCGAGTTCATCCCGGGCGAGCAGGTCGAGCGCTCCGAGCTGCTGAACGAAAACGACCGCGTCACGGCTGCCGACCTGCGTCCAGCCACGTACGACAACGTGCTGCTGGGTATCACGAAGGCCTCGCTGTCGACCGACTCGTTCATCTCGGCCGCCTCGTTCCAGGAAACCACCCGGGTCCTGACCGAAGCTGCCATCATGGGCAAGCGCGACGACCTGCGCGGCTTGAAGGAAAACGTCATCGTCGGCCGCCTCATCCCGGCGGGTACCGGCCTGGCTTACCACCACGCACGCCGCGACAAGGAACAGCTGGAGGCCGCGGAACGCGAAGCCGCCCGCCAGCAGGCCAACCCGTTCGAGGACGCGCCGGTCACGGTGGGTTCGGACGCCGAGACGCCTGCTTCCGACGTGGGTACCGAGGATTCCGCCGAATAAGCGGAAGTCTCTGGCAGGCTTGCCCCGCGAGGTTCGCGGGCAAGCCTGAAAATCAAAAGGCCGCTGATGAGAATCAGCGGCCTTTTTACTTGCGAAAGAAAGGGTGCGGCAGGACTATTTGGCCGTCTGGGCGCGGGCGCGCTGGAAGGCCGGTCCCCAGACGGGATGGCCAGCTTCGTTGGGCGCCAGTTCGAAGGCCGGATCCAGAACCAGGATGCGCGCGAAGCTGTCCTCGCAGAGCTGCGTATATTGCGTGACGCAGTAGCTGAACGCCTGAAGCTTGTAGGCCTCGATGCGTACCGCTTTGGATGAGGTGGCCAGGGTGTCGGAACGGGCGACGCCGCGGATGACTTCTCCGTAGCGCCCGGCGCTGTACTGGTCGCGCACCTGCTGCAGCTCGGCCAGGGCTTCGGCCGTTGGAGGGCTCTCGGGTTGCAATTTGGAGATGCCCGTGCAACCGGCCAACAGGGCCGATACGCCAAGCAGACTGCTCAGGATGCGAATTTTCATGGCTTCCAAAGATGTAGGATGGTGACGCGGTACGCTATCGTGCCACAGCCTGATGCGCTCGGACATTTTCGGCAATGTCCTGCCGTTGCGGATTGGATAATATTCCGCCTAAATAGCCCCTGAACCTGTTATTGGCGCGTCTGCGCAGCTTCGATGATGTCTACACCCGCCGGCTTGTTGACGCCGCGTGGCCCCTTTTCAGGCGCTGCGCCGTTGGCGCTTCGCCCATTGAGCGCCATTGCTGCCAGCGCGGCGGGCGGGGTGCCGGAATCGCGCATCAAGCGGCTCCTGTCCGACCTTCTGCCTTCGCTTATCGCTTTGCATGCGCAAGGGGAAATCTGCGGCGACATCTCGCTCGAAACCGTGGGCATGGATGAAGGCGCGCGGGCGCATCTGCTGCCCGAACTGGTGGTGGCGCGCTCGCGCCGGGCCAGCAGGACGCCGGCAGCGGGCTTCGCGCCGTTCGAGCTGTACACGGATTCCGTGGAATGGCCGCGCGGACCATGGACCGACATCTATTCCTTGTGCGCCGTGGCGTACGCGCTCGTGATTGGCAGCCGGCCGCCGCCGGCGCCCGAGCGCCGTGCCCACGACGAATACGAAGCGCTGGCCGACATGGGACTGCCCAAGTACGGACAGGACTTCCTGCGGGTCATCGATGCCGGCCTGGCGATGGACACCAGGGCGCGCCCGCAGTCGTTGGCGGAGCTGGCCAGCCTGCTCGGCGTGGCTGCCTACGACGAACCGGCCGAGCCGGAAGACCAATCGGTCGAGACGGCCAAGCCCCCGCCCGTGGCCGGTTTCGCGCAACGGCGCGAGCCCGCCCGCCGGCGCGGTCCGCTGCTGTTCTGGCTGCTGATCCTCGCGCTGATCGGCGCGGGCATCTATGCGTGGTTCCATTGGGGCAAGGGCAGTCCCAATGCGCTGATTACCCGCTCGGAAGTCGTACAGCCTAATCCGCCCGTCGTGCATCCCTTGCCGCAGCCTGCCGCGCCAGTGTCCGCGCCCATGCCCACGCCTAAACCCGCGCCGGCGGCATCGCAAGCGCCCGCCGACCTGCCGCCCTTGACGGCCGGCGCCGCCGCTGGGGGCCAAGCAACCGCGACGGGCCCGGCCGCCGGGCCGGGTTCGCCGTCTGCGCGCACGCAGGCGGATTCGCCAAGTGCCGCCGAGCCGCCGCCCGCGCCCACGGCGCAGGAAACCGCGCCGGCAGCGTCGGTTGCCGAAGAGGCGCCCAAGCCCAAACCGGTGCCGGTCACCGTGCGGGTGGACATCCGCCCCTGGGGCGAAGTCTGGATCAACGGCGTGGCGCGGGGAATCAGTCCGCCCGTGAAGGAGCTCAAGCTGATTCCGGGCAAGTATCAGGTGGTCGTGCGCAACGCAGACCTGCCGCCCTTTCGCATGACGCTCGAGGTCAGGCCGGGCAAGCCCGCGGTCATCTCGCACACCTTCCAATAGGATCGCGACCTACGCCTTGGGCAGGTGCAGGATGAATTCGGAGCCTGCGCCGAGCTCGCTCTGCACTTCGATTCGCCCGCCGTGCCGTCCGGCCACGGTATGCACGAAAGCCAGTCCCAGCCCCGCCCCGCCAACGTCGTCGCGATTGTCGGTGCCGACACGGGCAAAGGGCTCGAACAGCCGGGCCACGTCCTGCGCCGCGATGCCCTGGCCCTGGTCCTTGATGCGCACGCACCAGAAGCCGTGCTGCTCATCGATGCTGCAATCGACACGCGTGCCGCTCGCGCTGTATTTGATGGCGTTGTCGACCAGATTGCACAGCGCTCGCATCAGCAGCGTCTGCTCGCCGCGCGTGTAGGCAACCGGTAGCGGCGTGCTGGCTTCCAATGCGATGCCGCGCTTGCTGGCGGACGGCCAGAGATCGTCGACGGCGTCCTGCAGCAACCCGCCCAGATCCAGTTCGATGGTGCTGATCGGCATCGATTCGGCGCGGGTCAGATGCACGAAGTCGTCGACCAGCCTGAGCGTGCGGTTGGCCAGCAGCGCAATGCGCGCGAGCGTGTCTTGCCGAACTTCCTGCTGCCCGCCTTCCTGCGCCATTTCCACCAATGCGAGGATCGAGCTTTGCGGCGCGCGCATGTCATGCGAGATGAAGCGCAACGTCTCTTCGCGCTGCCGCTCGGCCTGACGGATGTTGGAAATGTCGGTCAGCGTGGCCACCGTGCCCGCGAACTGGCCCTCGGCCGTGTGGATGGGGGCGCATTTCAGGATCAGGTCGCGGCCTGCCCGGTCGCGCACTTCCAGGTCCGCGCTCCAGGGCGAAGCCGCATCGGCCGGGTGACGGCCGCTCAGCGCGTCGGCCACGCGCGCCCGCGTAGCGTCGTCGGCAAGGGTGTGTTCAAGCAGATGCGCCGCAGGCCGGCCGATGCGCGGCGGACGAATGCCAAGTTGCTGGAAGAACATGATGGCGGCCTGGTTGCGAAATCGCACGCGGCCTTCCTGGTCGAACACCAGCGTCGCATCGGGCATGCCGTCGAGCCCGTCAGCCAGGAACCGCCGCAGGTTGCGGACCCGCGCCAGCGCGCGCCGAAGTTCGCCCACCCGGCTCTCCAGCGAGGCGCTGGGATTGGCAAGCTGCACGCGGGCTTCGTTCAGGATCGGCGGGTACTCGCGCTGCAAACGCTGCAACTCCGTGTCCATATAGCGCAGCGCGGCTTCCTGGTTGCGCCAGCTCCAGAGCGGATAGCACAGCGCCACGCCCGCTAGCGCCGCGGTGGGCGCGAACCACAGATAGGCATGGGCCAGTAATAGCCAAGCTGCCGCGGGGATGACGGCAAGCAGCGCAAGGGTGACGAGCAGCGCCTTCTTGGGCGCCAGGCGCCACAAGGCCAGGCAGGCCAGCAACACCGGCAACGCCGCAAACAGCGCGCTCCACGAAGCCGGCGGCCGCTGGAATGCGATGTCGTCGCGCGCGGCCTGCAGGACGTTGGCGACAATCTCCACGCCTGATATACCGTTGGCGTCGTGCGACACCGGCGTCGGGTAATCGTCGCCCAGGCCGGTGGCCCACGCACCCACGAGCACATACTTGCCGCGCAGGTCTTCCGGCCGCAGGTCGCCGCGCAGCACCGAAAGGTACGACACCGTCCGCACATGGCCGGGAGGACCCGCATACGGAATCAGGATGCGGCCGTCGGCATCGGCGCGCTTGAGCAGACGTTGCGCCTCGCCGGCTTGGCCGCCAACTTCCAGCATCGAGATGGCCAGGTGGTTGCGGCGGTCTCCGGCAAACTGCGCGGTGAGGGCGGCTTCGCGCACGACGCCGTCCGGGTCGATGACCGCATTGATGAAGCCTGTGGAGGCGGACGCTTGCGCCAGTTCCGCAATGGGCAATCCGATGGCCGTCGGGTTCTTCAGGCGGTCCAGTACCACCGGCAGCACGGTATGCCCATTGCGACGGATGCTGTCTGCAAGGATTGCATCGTCGTCGGCATTGATCTTGTCGGGTTCCGCAAAGATGAGATCCAATCCCACGGCGCGCGCGCCGGTCAGCCGGTCGAGCAGGGCGGCGTGGATGGCGCGCCGCCACGGCCAGCGGCCCAGCGCGTCGATGCTGGCGTCGTCGATCGCCACGATCAGGATATCCGGGTCGGCGGGCCTGCCCGTCAGCATGACCGCGCGGTCATAGAAGACCTGGTCCAGACGGCCCAGGCCGTTGAACGCGCCAAGAAACGCCGCCAACGCCGCCAGCGCGAATGTCAACCACAGGCCGGACCGCCAGGACCGGTCGAGCGAGTCGGCGGCGTCGGGCATGATGGTTGCCTTAGTACGCGGTCAGCGTCACAAGGCCGCCAGAGCCGCTCGCCACGCCAAGCCCGTACGACGTCATCAGCATGTTCGCGCCCTCGAACGACTGGACCGAATCCGTTCCGTGAAGGCCGATGGCATCGACGGCGCGCACCGACACGTAGAACGTGCCGGGTCCGGGGGCGGAAAAGCGGATGTCGGGGGTCGGAAAGCTGGCGGAAGAAACGGGCAGCAGGCCTTCGGCATCGCGCGAGACGCGCACCAGATAGCTTTGCGCGCCTTCGACGGGGGCGAAAGGAATCGACCACGTGCCGCCTGCGCGAACCGGCTCGCCCAATTGCGGCGCAGCCAGCAGCGGACGTACGCCGGACATGGCGCCGTCGGCGCCCACTGCGGCGCCGAACCCTTGCGCCACCGCGACCGGTTTGGCGGGCGCGTCGCCGGGCGCCTGCGCCTGCAGGCGCACACTGCCTTGCAAAACTTCGCTATGCACGCCCTGCGCGCTGCGCTGCACGCGAAAGCGCGTTCCGCGCACACCCGTCACCGCAACCGGCGTGCGGATCTCGAAACGGCCCACGCCCTGACCCGCGGGCGCGACGCTGGATTCCACGCTGCCGCGGCGCACGTTGATCACCGAATCCGTCAGCGCGGTGCCTTCGAACTGCCGCAGGCGGGTAAGGTCCACGGCGCCGCTGGACGGCAGCGTGAGGCGGGATCCGTCGGCAAGTTGCAGCGTGACGAAGCCGTCGGGGGCGGTCTCCAGCGTGCTGCCTTCGGTCACGGGCGCGCCGGGTTGCACGGGCTTGCCATTCAGGACTGCGCGGCCGCTCACGTGCACCACCTGCGCCTGCGCGTCGCGCACTGGAATCATGGCCAGCGGGATATGCAACTCCAACCCGATGGGCAGCGTTTCGGGCGTGAGGATCTTGTTCAGCGTCTGCAGCCGGTTCCAGTTGGCCGGGCTGCGCGTGTACCGCGAGGCCAAATCAATCAGCGTGTCGCCGGGACGGACCCGGTGGATGAAGTCGTCGCCCAATGCGCCCGCCGGCTGGCTGCGCGCGGGGGCGGCGAGCGTGATGCAGGAAACCAGGACAAGCAAACAAAGCGCGCGGAAGCGGCTCATGGCAAACGATTCTCCAGGGAGTCGGGCAACGCAGCTACAGCGAAAGGGTCTGGCCGTCGTCGGTCGGGCTGACCAGTTCAAGCCGGTAGCCAAGTGCATAAGAGGAAGTCAGCCGCACACCGTGCTGCGGACGAAGCTGGAGCTTTTGCCGGATGTTCGACAGGTGGGTATCCAGCGTGCGCGAGGTGGCGGGAATTTCTCGGTTCCAGACGCACTCGGCCAGCACATCGCGCGACATCAGCCGCCCAATGTTGCGAAAGAACAGCAGCGCCAGTTCGAATTCCTTCGGCGCCAGCGTAATGGCAACGTCGTCCAGCGTAATGACGCGTGCGGCGGGATCGACACGGTATCGCGCGACTTCGATGGTCTCGTCCACGGGCTCGGCGATCTGGCTGCGGCGCAGCAGCGCCGCGACCCGGGCCAGCAGTTCCAGGGGACGCATCGGTTTGACGATGTAGTCGTCCGCGCCCGCGCGCAGGCCCTCGACCAGGTCATCTTCGGCCGATCGGTTGGTCAGGAAAATCACAGGGATGCGCGCGCCGATATGGGTGCGCAACCAGCGGACCACGTCGTCGCCGTCGATATCGGGCAGGTGCCAGTCCAGCAGCACGAGGTCGAACGCTTCGGTACGCAAAGCCGCGAGCAGATCGCGGCTTTGGTGGTAACTGGTGCAAGCATAGCCGGCGGCGGTCAGAACCTGCTGGATGCGCCGAGCCTGATCCAGGTCGTCTTCCAGCGACGCGATTTTCATTAGACGAGTTCTCGCGAAAGTTGGCTGCGCAGGCGCGCGTGTGGCGACCTAGCAAAACGAAGGGGGCGGATTTATGTAAACGAATGATAACTCGGGAAAACCCTCCCGCGGCTACGTTATGGCAAGAACTGTCAAACATTGCAAAGTTGACGAATCTTGACTGGAGTTGTTGCGTGAACGAGCGCCACACTGTTCCAACGATGTCACCAGCCGCGACACAGCAGGCGGTGCAAGGGGAGGGAACGCAGATCGGGACAGATATGAATCAATTGCGCATACTTGTGATGTCTCCGGACGAAGCCGTACGGGGTTCGTCCGTATCCACACTGCTGCAGGCCGGCATCTCGGCCCGCGGCTGCTCCACTACGCTGGAATTGTTTGGCCTGCTCAGCGGCGGGCACTTCGACGCCGTGGTCCTGGATATCGGCGCATCCGGTGAAATCGGCTATGCCCTTGTCGCCCGCTTGCATGGCTCCGCGCCGCTAGGCATCGTGGTCGTCGGCAAGAACATGTCCGTGGATAACCGCCTGCGCTGTCTTCAGAGCGGCGCCGATGCGTGTCTGCCAGACCCCCAGGATCCGCGCGAACTCGTCTGCATCCTTCTCGCCCTCGCGCGCCGGCTGCCCGCCAACGCTGAGCCGGCCGACGCGCGCGAGACGGGCAGCGGCCGATGGGAGCTGCGCGACCAGGGGTGGACGCTGGTGGCGCCGACTGGTGTGACGCTATCCCTGTCTGCCAACGAACGTCTCATCGTTCGGGCCTTGCTGAACGTGGCCGGCAAGGCCGTGGGCCGCGACGTGCTGGGCAGCGAATTGCAGGCGGAAGGGGGCGGAGCGCGCGCCAGCAGCGCGCGCAGCATCGACGTCATCGTCAGCCGATTGCGGCGCAAGGCCGACCAAGCAGGCGTGGTGTTGCCGATTCGCACCGTCTACGGCAGCGGCTATCTATTTACTGATCGCTGAGCGCGCAAGGGGGTACACTCCTCCAATCCAGAACGTGGGGCAGGGATTGCTCGCAGCTCGCGCCGCGAGCGCTGCGGTATCAAGCACCGGATTTGGCCGCTGGGTCTGCCGCCGGGTTCGTCCGCCGGGTTTGTCCCCGGGGTTTGCCCCTTACATGGCCCCATTTTTCGTCAGCCGCAGCCAACTGCCCGGCTTTTGCCGGCAACGCGCGGCTTGGCGACACTTACAAAAAACTTTGACAGTAGCCCTTCATCTCAGTTATGCTAAAGGGCTTACTGCTTTATTTCGCGCGCAAAATCAGCACGCTCAGGCAGACAGTTCAGGGTCATGGTTGAAGGTGCGTCACGAGCCTTTTGTCCTTGCTCCAGCTTGTAGCAACTGTTTTTCTGGCTGCCCCCGATTTTGTGCGTTTGTCATGGTTTGTTGGCAAGCCCGCTCTTTTACGTATTTGAACGTTTGAGGCGGTTTTGCGCGAACTGCCTTCTCCGAAAGCTCACCCGCTCCAGGAGACGAGTACGTAAGTACTTACCAGTGGTACGTAAAAGGGATTTCAAAGGTCATGCCTACCATTAGCCAACTCGTGCGCAAGCCGCGCGAAGTCAGCATCATCAAAAGCAAGAGCCCCGCGCTCGAAAACTGCCCGCAACGCCGCGGCGTGTGCACCCGCGTGTACACCACCACCCCCAAGAAGCCGAACTCCGCTCTGCGTAAGGTTGCCAAAGTGCGTCTGACCAACGGTTACGAAGTCATTTCGTACATCGGCGGTGAAGGCCACAACCTGCAAGAGCACTCGGTGGTTCTGGTGCGTGGTGGCCGTGTGAAGGACTTGCCCGGTGTGCGTTACCACATCGTGCGCGGTTCCCTTGACCTGCAAGGCGTCAAGGACCGTAAGCAAGCCCGCTCGAAGTACGGCGCCAAGCGCCCGAAGAAGGCTTAATTACAAGTCAGAAGTACCCCCACGTGACGGAAGTCCGTCACCCGGGAAGTGCGACCGCGCCATCCAGATGATGGGAAGGTGCGCGGCACGTAAGGGGTCGTCCCAATGGGCGGCCATGGCCGTGTAATGAAACACGGTTCAACTGAACAGACACAAGGAAGCAACAATGCCCCGTCGTCGCGAAGTACCCAAGCGCGAGATTCTGCCCGATCCCAAGTTCGGCAGCGTCGAGCTCGCCAAGTTCATGAACGTCGTCATGCTGGACGGCAAGAAGGCCGTCGCCGAGCGCATCGTTTACGGCGCCCTCGAGCAAGTCGCCACCAAGACCGGCAAGGAGCCGATCGAGGTGTTCAGCCTGGCGATCAACAACATCAAGCCGATCGTCGAAGTGAAGAGCCGCCGCGTTGGCGGTGCCAACTACCAAGTGCCGGTTGAAGTGCGCCCCGTGCGCCGCCTGGCCCTGGCTATGCGTTGGCTCCGTGAAGCCGCCAAGAAGCGTGGCGAGAAGTCGATGGATCTGCGTCTTGCTGGCGAACTGATCGACGCCTCCGAAGGTCGTGGCGCCGCGATGAAGAAGCGCGAAGACACGCACAAGATGGCAGAGGCCAACAAGGCCTTCAGCCATTTCCGCTGGTAATTTAAGGATTAATCCACCATGGCCCGCAAAACCCCGATCGAGCGCTATCGCAACATTGGTATCTCTGCGCACATCGATGCAGGGAAAACCACCACGACCGAACGTATCCTGTTCTATACCGGCGTCAATCACAAGATTGGCGAAGTGCATGATGGCGCAGCCACCATGGACTGGATGGAGCAAGAGCAAGAGCGTGGCATCACCATTACGTCGGCTGCTACGACGGCGTTTTGGCGTGGCATGGCCGGCAACTACCCCGAGCACCGCATCAACATCATCGACACCCCGGGACACGTGGACTTCACCATCGAGGTGGAACGTTCCATGCGCGTCCTGGACGGTGCCTGCATGGTCTACTGCGCGGTGGGCGGTGTTCAGCCGCAGTCCGAAACCGTGTGGCGTCAAGCCAACAAGTACGGCGTGCCGCGTCTGGCCTTCGTCAACAAGATGGACCGCACCGGCGCCAACTTCTTCAAGGTCTATGACCAGCTGAAGAACCGCCTGCGCGCCAATCCCGTGCCGATCGTCATCCCCATCGGCGCCGAAGACACGTTCCAAGGCGTGATCGACCTGGTCAAGATGAAGGCGATCATCTGGGACGAAGCCAGCCAAGGCACCAAGTTCGACTACAAGGACGTTCCGGCCGAGCTGGAAGGCACCGCCGCCGAATGGCGTGAAAAGCTGGTTGAAGCCGCCGCCGAGTCGTCGGAAGAGCTGATGAACAAGTACCTGGAAACGGGTTCCTTGGACGAAGCCGAAATCAACTTGGCCATCCGTCAACGCACCATCGCTGGCGAAATCCAGCCGATGCTGTGCGGCACCGCCTTCAAGAACAAGGGCGTGCAGCGCATGCTGGACGCGGTCATCGACTACCTGCCTTCGCCCGTGGACATTCCCCCGGTCGACGGCCAGGACGACGATGGCAACGCGATCAAGCGCAATGCCGACGACAACGAGAAGTTCTCGGCGCTGGCATTCAAGCTGATGAGCGATCCGTTCGTGGGTCAATTGACCTTCGTGCGTGTGTACTCGGGCGTCCTGAAGTCGGGCGATACGGTCTACAACCCCATCAAGGGCAAGAAGGAACGTATCGGCCGCATTCTGCAGATGCACGCGAACAACCGCGAAGAAATCAAGGAAGTGTTGGCCGGCGACATCGCCGCCGTGGTTGGCCTGAAGGACGTGACCACCGGCGAAACGCTCTGCGACGTCGATTCGCACATCCTGCTGGAACGCATGGAATTCCCCGAGCCCGTGATCTCGCAGGCCGTGGAACCCAAGTCCAAGGCTGACCAGGAAAAGATGGGTCTGGCGCTGTCGCGTCTGGCTCAGGAAGATCCGTCGTTCCGCGTGCGCAGCGACGAAGAATCCGGCCAAACCATCATTTCCGGCATGGGCGAGCTGCACCTGGAAATTCTGGTCGACCGCATGAAGCGCGAATTCGGCGTGGAAGCCAACGTCGGCAAGCCGCAGGTGGCCTACCGCGAAACGATCCGCAAGGTCTGCGAAGAAGTCGAAGGCAAGTTCGTCAAGCAGTCGGGCGGTCGCGGCCAGTACGGTCACGTGGTCCTGAAGGTCGAGCCCCTCGCTCCTGGCGGTGGCTACGAATTCGTCGACGCCATCAAGGGCGGTGTGGTTCCTCGCGAATTCATCCCCGCGGTGGACAAGGGCATCCAGGAAACGCTGCCTTCGGGCATCCTGGCCGGCTACCCGGTCGTGGACGTCAAGGTCACCCTGTTCTTCGGTTCGTACCACGATGTGGACTCGAACGAAAACGCGTTCAAGATGGCCGGTTCGATGGCATTCAAGGAAGGCATGCGCAAGGCTAGCCCCGTGCTGCTGGAACCGATGATGGCCGTCGAAGTCGAAACGCCGGAAGACTACGCTGGCACCGTGATGGGCGATCTGTCCTCGCGTCGCGGCATGGTCCAAGGCATGGATGACATGGTCGGCGGTGGCAAGACCATCAAGGCCGAAGTGCCCCTGGCCGAGATGTTCGGTTACGCCACGAACCTGCGTTCGCTGACGCAAGGCCGTGCCACGTACACGATGGAATTCAAGCATTACTCCGAGGCCCCCAAGAACGTCGCTGACGAAGTCATCGCCGCTCGGGCCAAGTAAATAACCCTTGCCGGGTCCGTCCAACCGGACGGCCCCGGCAGATATCAAGTTTCCTTGAAAGTCAAAGGATAGAGATCATGGCAAAAGGCAAGTTTGAACGTACCAAGCCGCACGTGAACGTGGGTACGATTGGTCACGTTGACCACGGCAAAA
>NZ_JAGXJZ010000400.1:0-312 GCF_019091095.1 Achromobacter sp. GbtcB20
CAGACGTCGCGCTGGAACGGCATGCTCAACGAGGTCGTGGCCGGCATCGACCTGATGCGCTGGGAGCGCGCCACCAGCACCGGTTCGGACGCGAGCCAGGATTCGAAGGCCTTCTACCTGCGCGACGAGATGCGCTTCCCGGGCGCGGCCAATGCACGCCTGGCGCTGGGCGCGCGCCACGAGCGCTTCGAGAAGGACGAAGCCAACGCCGACCTGTTCGTGCCGAACGGCGCGCAGTCGCAGAACGGCTGGAGCGTCGAGGGCAGCATCGACCCGGTCGCGGGCGTCACCGTGCACGCCAAGGCGGGGCAG
>NZ_JAGXJZ010000401.1:0-312 GCF_019091095.1 Achromobacter sp. GbtcB20
ATATGCCATAGTATTGGAATCAGCGCCGTGATGCGGGGCGTTCGCAATCAGAGGCTTGCTTGTCCTCTTGCCAGACAGAAATGAGTTTGCGTAACGCGGACCGTCCCCTAGGGGCGAATCGCCACAGAACATGACGTCGACGTGCGCGTCATCACCTGAAGAAAGGAAGGCGAGGCTTTCCCGATTGGCGCGGGAGAGTGCGATGAAGCGGCGGAATGAAATCCCCCGCAGTGCCGGCGGCTCTCGTAACTCCTTGGCATTGATAGGAGTCCGAAAGACTTCGGCGCCCGTCGCTTTACGGGCTTTAGAATA
>NZ_JAGXJZ010000402.1:0-312 GCF_019091095.1 Achromobacter sp. GbtcB20
CGGCTACTAGCAAGGCGGATGAGGTCCGCATATATATCCCTGCAATGGGCGCCGCATCATCGTCGGCATGTCGTCTTGCCAAGAACACCCGCGCCCGTTCCGAGGAGACCATCGCTGGCACGATGTCCATTCGCGACGTGGCGGCCCATATCGGGATCGTCCGGGCCGCACCTTGGCGGCCCTTTCAAGATCGCCCATCACACCGCGGAAGGCAGCACCGCGCAGGGCGCGATGGCCGCGTTCCGCCGCAACCGATCCGATCCCCACTTCACGGTCGACGCCACCACGATCTTCCAGCACGTCGACACCGCC
>NZ_JAGXJZ010000403.1:0-311 GCF_019091095.1 Achromobacter sp. GbtcB20
GCCGCGCCTTCGGCGAACAAGTTCGGGCACGTCAGCCCGACCCTGGCCCAGCACGTGCGCGACGAATTCGGCGCCGACGGCTCGGTCGCCATGGTGCTCGACGGCGGCGCCGCCCAGGTCGGGATCGAGTCGACCATCGTCGATTTGTCGCGCCTGGCGAGCCACGGCCCGGTGCTGCTGCGTCCCGGCCACGTGAGCGCGGAAGCGATCGCGGCGGTCATCGACCAGCTGCCGAGCGCGCCCGACGCCGCGGCGCCGCGCGCCTCCGGCACGCTCGAGTCGCACTATGCGCCGCACACGCCGGTGGCGAT
>NZ_JAGXJZ010000404.1:0-311 GCF_019091095.1 Achromobacter sp. GbtcB20
GCTTAATGGCACTCAGGCCGCCGCGCAGGCCGCTGATGTCGATGGCCTGCTGCACCGGCGGCGCGATGCCGTAGCCCTTCAGCGCGGCCTTGCCGGATTCGCTCATCCAGTCGGTGGTCCAGGCGGGCGACAACCGGGTCACGATGCGCAGCTTCTCGATGCCGCGTGCGTGCAGGGCCTCGTTCACGGCGTCGGCAATGACCTGCATCGCCGGGCAGCCCGAATAGGTCGGCGTAATCGTCACCACGGACTCGTCATCCTCGAAGGCGACGCCGCGCACGATGCCCAGGTCCACCACCGAGATCACCGGG
>NZ_JAGXJZ010000405.1:0-311 GCF_019091095.1 Achromobacter sp. GbtcB20
CGCCAGGGTGCAGGAGCAGCCACACCACCAGGAGCACCACTACCAGCTCCCAATGGAAACCACGCGGCACCCCTGGCTTGGGGGAAGACAGCGCCGTGTACCAGAACAGGCGCAGCTCATGCCGCAGCAGCCACGGCGCGCTGCCGGGACGCAGGTTCACGCCTGCCCCGTCAATTGCAGGAACATGTCCTCGAGCGTCTGGGCGGTCGTGCGCTCGCGCAATTCGTCGAGCGTGCCTTCGGCGATCAGGCGGCCGGGCTGGATGATCCCCATGCGTTGGGCCAAGCGCTCGGCCACCTCGCGGATAGGCG
>NZ_JAGXJZ010000406.1:0-310 GCF_019091095.1 Achromobacter sp. GbtcB20
GCGGCATCGTGGTCACCGTCCCGACCACCGATGACTCCGTCTTCGAAGGCCGCGAACAGCTGACGCTGGACGCCACGTTGACCGGCAGCTCGGCCAGCGGCATCGCGCTGCCTGGCACCATCACCGACTCGGGCAGCGCTGTCATTGTTGACGATCACGGTTCGGGCGCAGACGTGCCGACCCTGTCCGTCTCGGATGCCGGCGACGTCGATGAAGGCAACGACGCTGTCTTTAACGTCGCCCTGTCCAAGCCGGTCGACGCCGACACCACCCTGACGTTCACGCTCGGTGGCCAGATCGAAGCCGGCGA
>NZ_JAGXJZ010000407.1:0-310 GCF_019091095.1 Achromobacter sp. GbtcB20
AGGGTGCCGGCGTTCCGGATCGGCAGCGAGGCGAAGCGCTGCCACAGTTCCTTCAGTTCGTCCGGGTAGTACGCGCACAGCGCGGCATAGGCGTCCTGCAGGGTGGCGCCGGCGCCGATCTCGAGCATGCCGTCGCCTTGCGCCACCGTCTTCAGTTCGGCGACGTGGCCGAGGTAGATGATGTCGCTCAGTTCGCGCATCTGCTTGGTCACCCACAGGCCGACGTCGGTCGAGCCGGCCAGGATCAGGGCCTGCGGATGGCTTGCGCGCAGGGCAACCAGCTCGTCGAGCGTGCGCGGCGCGTGGAAGC
>NZ_JAGXJZ010000408.1:0-310 GCF_019091095.1 Achromobacter sp. GbtcB20
GGCAAGCGCATCGCCAAGGACACGGAAAGCTACCGCTACCTGGCCGAGTCGATCCGCATGCACCCGGACCAGGAGACGCTCAAGAGCATGATGCAGGACGCGGGGCTGGAGCGCGTGCAGTACTTCAACCTGACGGCAGGCGTCGCGGCGCTGCATACCGGTATCAAAATGTGAGGGTAGGACGATGAAAAAATTCTTGGTTACGATGATGCTGGCGGTGCCCGCCACCTCGATGATTGCGGAAGCGGTCGCGCGCCCGATGGGCGGCAAGCGCTCCTTCGGCCGCCAGTCGCAGACCGTGCGCCAGATG
>NZ_JAGXJZ010000409.1:0-310 GCF_019091095.1 Achromobacter sp. GbtcB20
CCTGCACCGCGACAGCCTGGGCAGCGTGCAGCCGATCAAGCCGGGCGAAGTCAACTGGATGACGGCCGGGCGCGGCATCGTCCATTCCGAGCGCACCGCCAGCGAACGCCGCAGCCAGGGCTCCGACCTGTTCGGCCTGCAATGCTGGGTGGCCCTGCCGCGCGCGACCGAGGAAAGCGATCCGGACTTCGCCCACATCGGCGCCGCGGAACTGCCCTTCATCGAGGATGGCGGCGTCAGCGCGCGCGTGGTGGCTGGCAGCTACTGGGGCAAGAAGGCGCCTGTGCCCACCCACTCGGACATGTTCTAT